>DASYPH010000028.1:0-24537 GCA_036006925.1 Gaiellaceae bacterium | reverse complement strand
GGGTCGCCTCGAGATACTCGAACCAAGCGTCCGCCTCCTCGATCAGCAAGAGCTCCATCGCCTCCTGGTGTCCCGTGAGTGCCATGCGCATCACCTCCCGTCGCGTTTGAGAGAGCGTAGGACCAGGACCGGACGGACCGGTGGCGTTACCGGCGCGCTTCGAAGTACCGCACCGCCGCCTCGCCGATCGCCTTCGTCCCTGCGTAGGCGACCCCGCCCTTGACCGCCCACCCGGCGACGGGGACCAGGTCGAGCACCTCGCGGGCGATTGCGCGAAACCCGAAGCCTGCACCGACGACGCCGAACAGCTCGCCGGCGCGGTGGCGATCGAGCGCTTCACCGTGCGCGACGGCGAGTCGCATCACGAGCCGAATCTGGTTGAGCGTCAGGATCGGCATGTCGACACCCGGAATGAAGACCGCTGCGGAGATCAGCGCGTTCCGCTTCGAGGCTCGCGCGATCAGCGCCCTGGACACGGCCGGGCGCAGCACCGGCAGGCGTGCCGCGAGGACCGTGGCTTCCTCGCCGAGGCGCGAGGCGATGGCATCGGCGATCGCCTCGACCGGGAATCCCTGTCCGGGCGGCACGCGCACGAGATCCGCCGCAAGGACGTACGGCACCGACGCCGCGTCGGTGACCGCGATGATCGGGATGCCTGCACGCGAGGCAGCCCGCAGGCGCTCCTCATCGGCCGCCCCGAGCCAGACGAGCACCGCGAGCCCCTCGACGCGGTCTTCGACGACGGCCGATGCGTCGCCGCCGTCCCGCAGCTCGCGGGCCAGCAGCGGCACGAGCTCGCGCGCACCGGCGATCCCCAGTGGACGTCGATCTCCGATGCCCCGCCGAAGCTCGCGTAGGAGCGACACCACTGCGAGCGGACTCAGCTTCTTCACTCGTTTCAACCTCTCCGTCGAAGAACACGCCGCATGTAGATCGCCTGCAGGATTCCGAGCGCCAGGAAGTTGGTGATCATCGACGAACCGCCGACCGAGACGAACGGCAGCGGAATGCCGGTGATCGGCGCGATACCCATCGTCATCGCGCTGTTGACGAACACCTGAAACAGGAACATGAAGGCGATTCCGCCGGCGACGACGGCGCAGAAGAGGTCGCGCGCGCTGGTCACGATCTTGAGAGCGCGCCAGACGACGAGCAGGTAGAGCAACAACAGGATCGAGGCGCCGAAGAAGCCGTGCTCTTCCGAGAGGGACGCAAACGCGAAGTCGGTGGCGTGCTCCGGCAGGTAGTCGAGGCGAGTCTGGGTCGCGCCCTGCACGCCTCGGCCGCGCAGGCCGCCGGCGCCGACGGCGGTGATCGACTGGGTCAGGTTGTAGGTGGCGCCGCGAGGATCATTCGCCGGATGGGTGAAGCCGGTCAGGCGAGCCGTCTGATACGGCTTGAGGACGTTGACGCCCGCCGCCGGCAGCAGCCAGAGGACGCTGAGCGCGACAGCGACGGTCATGGTCGCCAGCAGCACGAGATGCGACCAGCGCACACCGGCGATGAAGAGGACGGCTGCGAGCGCTGCCGCGTAGACGAGCGCGGTGCCGATGTCCGGCTGCAGGAACACGAGCACGATCGGCACGAGGCCGAACCCGATGATCGCGAGCGGCGCCCGGGGGCTGGACAGCGAGCGCGAGCGCTCGACGACGAAGCCGGCCAGCGCCAGGATGAAGACGACCTTCCCGAACTCGGACGGCTGGAACGTGAAGAAACCGACGTCGATCCAGCGGCGCGAGCCGCGCGTTGCGGCGCCTGCGACCAGCACGAAGACCATCACGGCGAGCGTTCCGAAGTAGATCGGCCGCGCGAGCCGCAGATACCGGTCGGGGTCGACGAACAGCGCGCCGAGGAACAACAACCCGCCGGCGCAGGCGTAGACGGCTTGTCGCGCGACAGCGGAGCCACCGGCATCGTGAATCGTGATGCCGTCGATCGCCCAGAGCCCATAGACGACTATGCCGGCGTGCGCCGCGAGCAACAGCCAGTCGAGTCGCAGTAGGCGGTCGGCGAGGCCGAGCGCCTCCACCTCACGGCGGGTGCGCAGGCTTCTCGCGCGGGGGTTGACGGCTTCGATCGACATCAGTCGGACGCGTGGCTCGAGATCGTGGCCGACGTGTGGAAGTACTGCTCGAACACCTTCAGCGCCGCGGGCGCAGCGGCAGTGCCGCCGTGGCCGCCGTTCTCGATCACGGCGCAGACGACGATCGACGGCGCGGTGTACGGCCCATAGCCGCACCACCAGGACTGGGTCAGGTTCTGCGGGGTGGAGTAGCCGGGCAGAGTGACCAGCTTCTCGGCGCTTCCGGTCTTGCCGACGATGTCGATGGGGAAGGAGCCGAAGACGCCGGAGGAGGTTCCAGACGGGGAGTGAGTCGCCTCTTCGAGACCCCGCTGCACGTAGGTCAACGCCGTCGGATCGACGCCTGTCGGTTGCGGCGACTCGCCTCCAAAACGCCGCAGCACGCGCGGCGGCTGGCCCTTGGCCCCGGTCAGCTCGACGTCATCGGCGACGTGCGGGGTCACCAGGTTGCCGCCGTTCGCGATCATCGCGTAGAAGCGCGCCATCTGCAGCGGCGTGACGAGCACCTGGTTCTGGCCGATCGCCATCTGGATCGAGTACCCCGGCTTCCAGGTGCGGTCGAGCTCGCCGTAGCCGGCGCTGGCGGGGAAGGCCTTCTTCCGCCACTCGGGCGTCGCGATCAGGCCCGGGTTCTCCGGACCGACGTCGAGGCCGCTCGTCTCACCGAGCCCGAAGCGGTTGGCCCACAGCTGGAGCGGGTGACCGCGGTCGGGCGGCAGGTTGTAGAACCGTCTGCCGAGCTCGTAGAAATACGTGTCGCACGACTGCGCGATCGCGGTCGTCAACGTCATGCCGGTGTCGATCAGCGGCGTCCAGTTGTGGAACGTCGACCCGTGATCTTTGAAGGTCGGTGTGC
The DNA here is from genome assembly GCA_036006925.1 of Gaiellaceae bacterium. Classification (GTDB taxonomy): domain Bacteria; phylum Actinomycetota; class Thermoleophilia; order Gaiellales; family Gaiellaceae; genus PALSA-600. Next base: position 21,598 of record DASYPH010000028.1, on the reverse strand, counting down.
ACGGGATCACGTCGTACGGCCGCATCAGACCTTCCTGCATCGCTGCGAGCGCCGTCACCGGCTTGAACGTCGAGCCAGGCGGATAGGCGACGCTGATCGCGCGGTTGAAGCCCGGGTGGTTGTCTGCGTTCGCCACCTTCATGTCGAGTAGCGGGGCGAGCTTGGCGGGGTCCTTCCGCCCGACGAAGATCGACGGTTGGTAGGTCGGGTACGAGGCCATCGCCAGCACCGCGCCGTCCTTCGGGCTGAGCGCCACGATCGCCCCGCCGTTCGCGTGGGCTCCTTCGAAGCTCGAATGGGCGAGGTTGACGCCGTAGCGGAGCGCCCGCTCGGCGGCACGTTGCAGACGGATGTCGATCGTCAGGCGCAGCTCCTCGCCGGGCGTGGGGCTCGTCTGCGGGACGACCGCGCCCTTCGGGCGGCCGCGCGAGTCGACCGTCAACTGGGCCTTGCCGTCCTTCCCGCGCAGGTAGGTGTCGTACGTCGACTCGACGCCCGCCTGACCGATCGAGTCGGTCGCCTGATAGCCCTTCTTCTTCCGTGCCTTGAACTGGGCCGGGGAAATCGCACCGACGTAGCCGACGACCTGCGCGGCGAGCGAGCGGTACGGGTAGCTGCGCAGGAAGCTGTTCTGGGTCCGGACCCCCGGGAACTGCAGCGAGTGCTCCAGCAGGTAGTCGACCTGGTCCGAGCGAACGCCCCGCTGCACGACGACGGGCGTCAGCGGATCGTCCCCGTGCGCGTTCAGCTGCGCGAGCATGTCCTTGACCGAGGTTCCCGTGACGGCTGCGAGCGCGTGAAGCTCCCTCCGCCGCGCTGCCCAGGTCTTCGGAAGGTCGGCGGGCCAGAGCTCGACGCGAGTGCCGGCGACGTTGCCCACGAGCACGTGCCCGTTGCGGTCGACGATCGGACCACGCGGCGCCTCGAGCCGGACCGTGCGCACGCGGTTGTCGTTCGCCACCGACAGATACCGGTCCCCGGAGAGAACTTGCAGCGCCCAGAGGCGCAGGAACAGCACAGCAAAGACCGCCAGCGCGAGGAACCCGAGCACGGCGACGCGGAGCGCGGTCTGCGGCGTCAGCCGGTACGGCTCTTCGACGCGTGGGTCGCCGGGGAGGAACCGGCCGCCACGCGGGAACGGGCTCTCAGCCAAGGAGGCGAACCTCCCGCACGCGGTCGCCGAGCTGCTGCGGCGGGAAGAGCCGCCGCACGAGGCCGTAGACCGGCAGCGTCAGGAGGAGGTTGACGAGCAGGCCGAGCGGCAAGGCATGCACGACGACGCCGGCCGGCGCAGGCTCGCCGAGCACGAACTGCAGGAACAGCTGGCCGAGCGCGTAGAGGACCGTGACCACGGCGACCGAGACGTACGGCGCGTGGAACCGGTCGCGGGCGGTGGTCTCGCCGTAGCGGCCGATCCAGAAACCGCCCACCGTCATCAGGAGCGACGTCACGCCGAGCGTGCCGAGTGTGGCCGTGTCGAGCAGCAGACCCGTTCCGAAGCCGGCGATCGCGCCGAAGATCGAGCCGCGCAGCAAGGCGATCGAGAGCAAGGCCACCAGCACGATGCTCGCGCTACGAAACGCGCGGTACTCGGTGAGCACGGAGAGCTGCAGCAAGGCCGCGACGAAGAGCACCGCTGCGGCCTTCAGCCCGTCCATCAACGCGTCGCTCCCTGCCGCGGCACGAGCACGATCACGGACTGCAGCGAGGAGAAGTCGACGAACGGCTCGATCTGGATCGTCTTGAACGTGTCGACGTCGTTGTTGCTGACGCTCGACACCGTCCCCACACGCAGGCCACGCGGGAATATCGAGGGGAGCGCGCCTTTGCCGAGCGAGCCGGCCGAGATGACGATGTTTCCGACGGCGACGTTCGCAGCCTTCGAGACACGGTCGAAGACGAGGACGTCCCCGCCTCCGCCGCCGCCCCTGACGACTCCGGTGGCCGCCGGGTCGTTCAGGTCGGTCGCAGTCACGTTCTGACCTTGCGTCAGCAGCGTGACCCGGGCGACGCTCGGCCAGGCGCGGTCGATCGTCCCGACCAGGCCGCCACTCGCATCGATCACCGGATTGCCGGCGCGGATCCCGTCGTGGGTGCCGGCCGCGATCGTGATGCTCTCGTCAAGTGCGCTCTGCGGGTTGGTGAGCACCGCAGCGTGCTTCAGGTCGAAGTTCGCGCGCGACGGCGGACCGTGATAGGCGAGCTGTGCCCGCAGCTGCACGTTCTCCTGCACCGCCGACTCGTCGAGCACGATCTGCTCGCGCAGCGACTCGACCTGCCGCTTCAGCTTCGCGTTCTCCGACTTCGCGTTCGTGAGCCCGTGCACCCAGCCGATCGTGTCGCGGAACGGGCGCGAGACCCGGTCGGCGGCGATCTCGAACGGACGCAGAATGCCGGCAGCCGTCCCCTGGACGCCGTCGAGCGCGCTCGACCGGAACGAAACCGTGATCAGAACGAGGGAAAGGGCAATCAGGCCGCCCACGACGATCCGGCGCTTGAGGGCGCTAGAGCGACTCGAGGGGTAGCCGGAGGCGGCGGTGCGCTGGACGGAGTTGCCCAGGACCGCGAAGCGGACGGTCCGGTTGCGAGGCACAGACTGACTGATTGTAGATGGTCGACTCGCGAGCGGCGCAATCGCGGATGGGAGCCCTCACACAGCGCGGCGGGACCGCTTGGTGCGAACCTCCGCGACTACCCGGCTACCGGGCGGCCATCAGCCGCCGCAGCGGGCGGCCTGAAACTGGCGCCGCGTCAGCGGTTTCCGGGGCAGCGGGGTCGCTGCCTCCGGACGGAGCCCGTCGAGTGCGAGCCCAAGGTGGCGGCGCCACGCGCCGGGGGCTGTGTCTTCGAGCATCAGGCCGGCGTGCGCAACCCCGTGCACGACGAAGAGCAGGTCTTCTGCGGTTGCGTCGGCTCGTACGGCTCCGGCCTCCTGCGCGCGGCGCAGAACGGCTTCGAGCTTTGCGTGCACGAGGTCGAACCGGGCGCGCAGCTCGTCGCGGGCAAGCAGATCGGTGCCGATCGCGTCGCACAGGCCCCGGTCGCCGATCTGCATCTCGACCCCCTGCTCGATCAGCCGCCGGAAGGCGAGTCCGGGGTCATCCCCCGCGAGCGCGGCATCGGCCGACTCGCCGAGCTGGCGCGCGCGCTGTTCGAGCAGCGCGACGATCAACTCGTCCTTGTTCGGGAAGCGGCGGAAGATCGTGCCGACGCCGACGCCTGCCCGCGCCGCGATCTCGGTCACGCGGGCGTCGATGCCCTCTTCGGCGAACACCTCGCGCGCAGCCTCCAGGATGCGCGCGAGGTTTCGCTGGGCGTCGACTCTGAGCTCCCGCTCCGGCACCGGCAAAGCCGGAACCGTCGCCTGATCGCCGGCTCCGTCGAGCCTACGCCGGGTCGTCATACGCGTCGCGGCACCTCGGGTCATCAGGCGGGAACCGCCACCTCGGCCGCATCGATCTGCGTCACGTCCTCGCTCCGGATGAAGATCGCGATCACCGCGATGCCGGCGAGGAGCAGCCCTGCGCCTACGGCGAAGGCGACGTGGAAGCCGTTCGTAATCGCGGTGGGCTGTGCGACCCCGGAGCCGATCAGATCACTCGTCCGCGAGGTCGCAAGCGTCGAGAGGACCGCGAGGCCGAGCGCGCCGCCGATCTGCTGGGATGTGTTGAACAGACCCGATGCGAGCCCGGCGTCGTCGGCATCGACCTTCGTCGTTGCGAGCAACGTCAACGGCACGAATGTCATGCCCATGCCGATCGACATCACGGCGATCGCGGGGAAGACGTTTGCCAGGTACGTGCTCGTCGTCGAGAGCTGCGTGAAGTACAGGAGTCCGACCGCACCGAGCGTCAGGCCGACGAACACGACCGCGCGGATCCCGATCCGCTGAATCAGCTGTTGCGAGGCTACGGCGCCGACGATGATGCCGAGGGTGAACGGCAGGAACGCCAGACCGGCCTTGAGCGGGCCGTAGTTCAGGACCTCCTGCAGGTAGATGCCTGCGAAGTAGAACATCGAGAACAGCCCCGACGCGACGAGCAGCATCGCCACGTTGCTCGCAGTCAGCGACCGCAGGCGGAAGATCCCGAGCCTGATCAACGGCGCCTTCGAGCGCAGCTCGATCACGACGAACGACCCCAGCAGCACTGCTGCGAGCGCTCCGAGACCGAGTGTCTTGGCGGATGTCCAGCCGTAATCCTGGGCCTTGACAATGGCGTAGACGAGCACGAGCAGCCCCGAGGTCACCGTGACCGCGCCCGCGACGTCCGCCGTGTCCGGGCGCTTCTCGGCGCGGGAGTTCGCGACGTAGCGAAGCGAGAGCAGGGCCGCGGCGATGCCGATCGGCAAGTTGATGAAGAAGACCCAGCGCCAGGAGAGCGTCTCCGTGAGGAGTCCGCCGAGCACGAGCCCGACAGCGCCGCCCCCGGCTGCGATGGCGCTCCAGATTCCGAGTGCCTTGGTCCGCTCCGCGCCTTCAGCGAAGGTCGTGGTCACGATCGACAGCGCTGCCGGCGAGACGAGCGCGGCTCCGAGCCCCTGCAGTGCGCGCCCGCCGACGAGCATGCCCGACGACGTCGCGAGCCCGTTGATCAGCGACGCGACCGTAAAGACGACGAGGCCCGCCACGAACAGCCGCTGTCGTCCCAGCAGGTCGGACGCGCGGCCTCCGAGCAACAGGAACCCGCCGAAGACGAGCGCGTACGAGTTGACGATCCACTGCAGGCTCGACGCGGTGAAGTGCAGGCCGTGCTGGATCGACGGCAGTGCGACGTTCACGATCGTCGCGTCGAGAATCACCATGAACTGCGCGATGCACACGAGGACGAGGACAAACCAGCGGTTCGTCTCCGTCCGAGTTCTTCCACCTTCGACAGCTGCCTCCACGGCACACACCTCCACTAAGCGGACTGTTCGTTCCGCTTAACCTAGCAGAAGCGGAATCGCTGTTCCGGTTACAAGGTGGTGACAGCTGCCGGTTGGTTCTAGTGCCTGCGGCCGTTCCGCGAGCGGGCGCGCGAGCTGCGGTGGATCGCGTCGAACTCCTCCAGGCTGCGTCCCGAGCCCACTGCGACACAGGTGAGCGGCGACTCGGCCAGATGCACGGGCATATGGGTTTCGTGACGCAGCCGCTCGTCGAGGCCACCGAGAAGCGCGCCCCCACCGGCGAGCACGATGCCCCGGTCCATGATGTCGGCGGCGAGCTCGGGCGGAGTCTTGTCGAGCGTCGACTTGATCGCGTCGACGATCTGGTTGACCGGTTCCTCGAGCGCATGACGAACCTCCTCGCTCGAGAGGATCACGGTCTTCGGCAGGCCGGTCAACATGTCGCGACCGCGGACCTCCGCCTGCACCTCTTCCTTCATCTGGAAGGCGGAGCCGACCTCGAGCTTGATCTCCTCGGCGGTCTGCTGGCCGATCAGGAGTTTGTACTCACGTTTGATGTGGTTGATGATCGCCTCGTCCATCTCATCGCCGCCGACGCGCAGCGACTGCGAGACGACGATCCCGCCGAGTGAGATCACCGCCACCTCGGTCGTGCCGCCGCCGATGTCGACGATCATGTTCCCGGTGGGCTCTGCGACCGGCAGGCCGGCCCCGATCGCGGCCGCCATCGGCTCCTCGATCAGGTACGCCTTGCGGGCGCCGGCGCTCAACGTCGCCTCTTCGACCGCCCGCTTCTCGACGCCTGTCACGCCAGAAGGGACGCACACGACCACGCGCGGATGGGCGAACCGGTGCTGGTGCACCTTCTGGATGAAATGCCGCAGCATCTGCTCGGTGACGTCGAAGTCGGCGATCACGCCGTCCTTGAGCGGCCTGATCGCACTGATCGTGCCGGGCGTGCGGCCGAGCATCCGTTTCGCCTCCAGGCCGACCGCGTGCACCTCGCCCGAGCGCTGGTCGATCGCGACGACCGACGGCTCGGACAGCACGATGCCGCGTCCGCGAACGTACACGAGCGTGTTGGCTGTACCAAGGTCGACGGCCATGTCGCGACCGCCGAAACCGGTGAGGTAATTGAAGACGCTCATAGGGAACCCGAGGCGAGTCTAGCTTGCCGCTCTCGGCGCTGACTCTCGCGCTCGGCAGCGCACTGCTGCATGCCGCCTGGAATCTCCTGCTCGGGCGGGCCCGGGACGTTCAGGCGGCCACCGCGGCGACGTTCGTGCTCTCGATCCTGATCGCGCTCCCCTTCGCGCTCGTGTGGTGGAACGCAGACACCTCGGTCTGGCCCTATGCGCTGGCCTCGTCGGTGCTCGAATCGGTGTACGTCGTTGCGCTGGCGCTCGCGTACCGCCGCAGCGAGGTGTCGTTCGTCTACCCGATCACCCGCGGCCTCGCGCCACTGCTCGTGCTCGCCTTCGCGGTGCTCTGGCTCGGGCACCACGCGTCCTCGGCCGAGGTCGCCGGTGTGCTGCTCGTCTGCGTCGGCGTCGTGCTCGTGGGCGGCGTTCGCGGCAGCCACGACACAACTGCGCTGTTGTTGACCTCGACGCTCGCCGTCTCGATCGCCGGTTACACGCTCGTCGACCGAGTCGGCATCCAGCACGCAGGCGCGCTGACGTACTTCGTGCTGACGCTTGCGCTGCCGTGCCTGATCTATCCGCCGCTCGTCGGCGCGCGAGCGATCCGGCGCGAGCTCGGGTGGAGCGTCGGCGTCGCGGCGGTTGCGAACGTCGGCTCGTTCACACTCGGGCTGCTCGCACTACGCCACGGCAGCGCCGCCGCCGTGCTCGCCGTGCGCTCATCGTCGGTCGTCCTCGCGACCGTGCTGGCGGGCAAGCTGCTCGCCGAGCGCGTGTCGCGCGGGCGCCTAGCCGGCTCGGTGCTCGTCTTCGCCGGAATCGCGCTGCTCGCGCTCTGATAGGAGCCGCAGCAGCAGGGCGCCGGGGAGACCGACGACGTTCAGGTAGTCGCCGTCGATCCGCTCGATCAGCCCCGCGCCGAGCCCCTGAATCGCGTAGGCGCCGGCGCGGCCCTCCCACTCGCCGGCCTCGACGTACGCCCCGATGTCGTCGCTCGACAGCACCCGAACCGTGACCAGCGTCGTCACCGTCTCGAGCTCCTCCCACTCCAGCGTCCGAAGACACAGACCGGAGACGACCTCGTGCGAGCGCCCGGCCAGCGAGGCGAGCATGGTTCGAGCAGCGGAGGCGTCGACCGGCTTGCCGAGGAGCCGCCCGTCGAGCAGCACCTCGGTGTCGACACCCAGCACCGTCCGCCCGCCGCCGTCGACAGACCGCGCCTTACCCGCCGCCCGCTCGAGCGGGCCGGTGCCGGGCACCTCGGCGAATGAGGGAGCGACCACCTCGAACGGGATCCGCAGCTGAGTCAGGATCGCCCGTCGCTGCGGCGACGTCGAAGCGAGGAGGAGCGGCTTCATCCGCCGCGTTTGCGCAGGACCCAGATCTCCTCGGCCGGCCACTTGCGCGCCCACTCCGCGGTCACGTAGGCGTAGTACTCGTGCGTCTCGGCGTCTGCGGGTGCCTGCAGCTCGAGCAGGCGTTCCAGCTCGAAGCCGTTCTGGCGGAGGACGTCGACCCACTCGCCGTGCGCGAGGTGCCACTCGACACCGCCCTCCGGCCATTCGAACCGGCCCATCCCGAACTGCGGGCGCTGCAGTGATTCGCGGGCAGGCTCCACGTCGGCGGAGCAGAGGATCACGAGCGTCGAGTTGCAGAGGAACACGAGGCGGCCCCCCGGCCGAAGCAGCCGGGCCGCCTCGGGAATCCAGCGGTACGGATCAGTCCAGATCGAGGCGCCGTACTCCGACAGCACGAGGTCGAAGCTCTCCGACTGCAGGCCCGTCTCGGCCGCATCCGCCTGGACGAGCGGAAACTCGATCCCGGTCTCAGCCATCATCCGACGTGCCGTCTCGAGCTGCGCCGGCGTCAAGTCGACCCCTACTGGGCGAGCGCCACGCTTCGCGAGCCACGCGGAAAAGTACGCGGTGCCGCAGCCGAGCTCGACGACATCGAGGCCGGAGACGTCGCCGAGCACGCCGAGCTCGGACTCGTCGATCGACCAGACGCCCCAGACGATCTCGTCGAGCGCCCAGTTCGCCGCCGCCGTGTCGTTCGTGTGCTCACGGTTGATCTCGTCCCAGAGAGCGGCGTTCTTCGCTTCGTCGGTGTTACGCGAGTCCATCGGGGAACCAGAGCCCGATCTCGCGCTGCGCCGACTCGGGCGAATCCGAGCCGTGGACGAGGTTGTTCGGCATCGCCAGGGCGTACTGGCCACGGAGCGAGCCGGGCAACGCCTCCGCTGGGTTCGTGGCGCCGATGGTCAGACGACAGGTCGCGATCGCACCTTCGCCCTCGAGCACGAACGCGAGCGTCGGACCCGAGCTGATGAAGTCGACGAGCTCTCCGAAGAACGGCTTGTCCTCATGCTCGGCGTAGTGCGCCTCGCCGAGCGCACGCGAGGCGACGACGAGCCGTGCGGCCCGGACGGCAAGCCCGCGGCGCTCGAAGCGCGCGAGGATCTCACCTGCCAGGCCACGCTGGACGGCGTCCGGCTTGGCGAGGATCAGTGTCTGCTCGACGGCCATGCGGCGGCGGAGACTACCGGGACCGCTGCCGTCGCGGCGGACGCTTCACCTCGGCGAGGGTGGTCGTAGGGTCGTGCTCGATCGGCGTTTCACAGTACGGGCACACCTGCCAGAGAGCTTCCAGCGGCTTGTGGCAGCGCACGCACGACTGCCGCAGCTTGGTGGTGCACACCGGGCAGATGAGGAAATCCTCCTCGACCTCGGCACGGCAGACCGGGCAGTGCTGGTCGCGCCCGCCGAGCCGTTTCTCCATCGCCTTGATCTCGAGCTCCCGCTCGCGAACGTCTTCCATGTACTCCGGCGGGCGGAAGAGCATGTAGATCAGCGGCCCGATGAACGGGACGACGCCGAGGAGGGTCGCCACCCAGACGAGCAGCGGATCCTGAATCCTGCGGCGTGCGTCCTTGTTGACCCAGTAGACGCTTGCGATCCAGAAGACCAGCACGAAGAAGATCGCGAGGTTGCGCGTCACGTACCACGTCGACGAGTGGAAGAAGTTGTGCACGCTGCCGAACCCTGAGGCGAGAGTCACAGCAAGATCCTGCCTAGCGCGTAGCCCGCGGCGAAGGCCAACCCGACGAAGAGCGCCAGGAGACCGAGGGCGAACAGGAACACGCTGATTCGTTCACTGGAGCGCGACATCGTATGCAGTTTCAGTCTTTTTCGGCGAGGTCGGCAAGCAGATAGAGCGACCCTGTGACGAGGACGGGGCGCCCGAGGGCACGAGCGTGGGCGAGCGCCTCGTGCGGGTCGTCGATCGCGACCGCCGTCGAGAACAGATCCTTTCCCTGCTCGGCGACGGCGCTGGCGCTGAGCGCGCGGTCGTTCGAGGAGCGCGTGGCGACCAGGGTGTCGCCGGCCGGCGCGAGGCCGGCGAGGATGCCGGCCGCGTCCTTGTCGTCGAGGATCGAGGCCACGACGACGTACTCGTGCGGCTCGGGGAGACGTTCGAGCAACCAGGCGGCGGCCGCGGGAGTGTGCGCGCCGTCGCGAACCTCGTGGCCGCGCACCTCCAGCCGTCCCGGAAGCTGCACGTCGACCTCGGCCTCGACCGGGCGTCCGAGGTACGCGGTGGCGGCTTCGCGCGCGCCGCCGACGACCAGGGGGTGGTCCGCCACCAGGTCGGCGAACTCCTCGTCCGGCAGCACGACGACCGCACCCGGCCCGGCGATCGCCAGCTTCTCGGTCGCGATCGCCCGGCGCGTCTCGCCGAGCACCGCCGTGTGCTCGAGCCCGACGTTCGTCAGCAGGACGACGAGGCCGTCGACCGCGTTAGTCGCGTCGAGCCGCCCGCCGAGTCCGGCCTCGAGCACCGCCACCTCGGTTCCCCGCTCGGCGAAGTCGAGCAGCGCGGCGCCGGTGAGGATCTCGAACTGCGTCGCGCCGACCTCTTCGGCGGCGGCACGCACGCGCTGGACTGCTCGGTCGAAGCCTGCCGCGTCGGTCTCGAGACGCTCGGCCCAGCCGGAGACGTGCGGCGAGGTATAGGCCGCCGACTCGACGCCTTCGGCGCGGAGCAACGCCGCGATCGTGCGCGCGGCGGTCGACTTCCCCTTCGTCCCCACGACGTGCACGACGTCGTAGCAACGGTCCGGCCTGCCGAGGCGGTCGAGCAGCGCCTGCATCCGTTCGAGACCGAACCCCTCGGCCGGCCACGGCGACAGCGACGCGACCCAGTCAGTCGAGGATGGCATCGAGCTCGCGCCGGTAACGCCTGAGCTTCTCGCGCTCGGCCTCGACGACTGCCGCAGGCGCGTTGGCGACGAACCGTTCGTTGGCGAGCATCGCCTCCGCACGGCCGATCTCGCCACGCAGCCGTTCACGCTCCCCCTCGACGTCGCCGTTGCGCTGCGGCAGGCGCTCCGGTTTGACGACCGCATTGAAGATGCGCTCCTCGTCACCGTCGAGCGCCGGCATCACACCGCTGCGGCGGAACCGCTCGGCGGCCGCCTTGACGTTGTCGAGCGCACCGGCGGCAGCAGCGTCCCCCGCGACGGGCCACGGCGCAACGATCAGGCGCGTCTGCCGCGAGGGCAGGAAGGCCCAGATCTCCTCGGTCACGTGGGGCATTGCCGGATGGAGCAGCTTCAAGAGGCGCTCGAGCGCCGCGGCCGCAGTCGCGAGCGCATCTCCGTCGCCGGCGTAGATGCGCGGCTTGATCGCCTCGAGGTACCAGTCGCAGAAGTCGTCGAACGTGACGTGGTACAGCTCGTCCACGAGGTGTGAAAAGTCGAAGTCCGCGAGATTGCGCTCGACCGCCGCTTGCGTCGAGGCGAGCCGGGCCAGGATCCACCGTTCCTCGAGGGCAGTCGGCCGCTCGTCGACCGTGGTCACTCCCGCCTGGATGAGCAGGCGGCTCGCGTTCCACAGCTTGTTCGCCAGCTTGCGTCCTTCTTCGATCGCGCCTTCGGCGAACGTCGCGTCCTGCGACGACGCCATCTTCATCAGGCCGTAGCGGGTCGCGTCGGCGCCGTACGTCTCGATCTGCGCGATCGGGTTCATACCGGTGCCCAGGCTCTTCGACATGCGCCCTCCGGTCGGCGCGTGCACCAGCGAGTGGATGACGACGTCGCGGAACGGCACGTCTCCCGTCAGCTCCAGACCGGCGAAGATCATGCGGTTCTCCCAGAGGCGAATGATGTCGCGCGCGGTGGTGTTGAGGTCGCCCGGGTAGAACGCGCGCAGGTCGTCGGTGTCGTCGGGCCAGCCGAGCGTCGCGAACGGCCAGAGCGCCGACGAGAACCACGTATCGAGGACGTCCTCGCTGCGTATGAGGTCGGACGAGCCGCACTCCCGGCAGGCTGACGGCTCGTCCTCCTGCACGGTGAAGTGCCCGTCCGGGCACTCCCAGAGCGGCAGTTGATGGCCCCACCAGATCTGCCGCGAGATGTTCCAGTCCGGAGCCTCCTCGAGCGATGCGATCGCGAACCGGTGTTGCGACTCCGGATGGAACCGGACGCGGCCCGACTCGAGCGCAGCGAGCGCCGGTTGCTTCAGCTCGGCCATCGAGCACCACCACTGCAACGAGATCCGCGGCTCGATCCGGTTCTTGCAGCGGTCGCAGAGCGCGACCGAGTGCCGGTAGGCCTCGCGTTTCTCGAGCTGCCCTCGTTCGCGTAGCCAGGCGAGGATCCGCGCGTCCGCATCCGCCTGGGTCAGGCCCGCGAGCTCTCCGGCTTCCTCGGACATCAGGCCGTCGGGGCCGATCACGGTGAGCTCGGGCAGGCCATGGTCGCGGCCGATCTCGTAGTCCTTCGGATCGTGGCCGGGCGTGATCTTCAACGCTCCCGTGCCGAAATCCATCTCCACACGTTCGTCGGCGATCACCGGCACGCGCCGCTCGACCCACGGAACGATCACCTGTCGGCCGACGGCTGACGCATAGCGCTCGTCGTCCGGGTGAACTGCGACCGCGACGTCGGCGAGGATCGTCGCCGGCCTGACGGTCGCGATCGTCACGTGCCCGTCTCCCTCGGCGAACGGGTAGCGGACGTAGGTGAGCGCATCGTCCACGTCGACGTGTGCCACCTCGAGATCTGACAGCGAGGTCAGATGGAACGGGCACCAGTTGACGATTCGGTTGGCGCGGTAAATCCAGCCTTTGTTCCATAGGTGGACGAAGAAGCGCATCACCGCTCGCACGTAGGCCTCGTCCATCGTGAAGCGCTCGCGGCGGTAGTCGAGCGATGCGCCGATACGCCGGAACTGCACCATGATCTTGCCCCCGTACTCGTGCAGCCACTCCCAGACGCGCGCCTCGAACGCATCGCGGCCGAGATCCTGGCGCGTCTTCCCCTCGGCCGCCAGGTGCTTCTCGACCGCGTTCTGGGTCGAGATGCCGGCGTGGTCGTAGCCTGGCTGGAAGAGGACGTTGTAGCCCTGCATCCGCCGAGTGCGGACGATCGTGTCGGCCAGCGACAGTTGCAGGGCGTGCCCGAGGTGCAGGTCGCCGGTCACGTTCGGCGGTGGATGTGCGATCGCGAAGCTCTGCCGCGACGGATCCGGATCGGCGTTGTAGAGACCTTCGGACTCCCACGCCTCCTGCCAGCGCTCCTCGACCCCTTGCGGTTCGTAGCGCGGCTGCATCTGCTCACTCATCGGCTCGCCATCCTACGCAGGCGCCGCCGATCGACCCGGCCGCCGAGGCTCCACACACCCAGATGAGGATCACGCAGGGACTATGGACCTGATTATGCCCGAGCGGCGCCGCTCAGGCGCGAGCCCAGTCGGCGCCGACGTGCTCCAGGATCGTCGTCAGCAGCGCAAACGAATGCATCACATGCTCGCGCGCCAACTCGCGAGCGCCGGCGACCGAACCGGCCGCCAGCGCCTGGCGGATCGCGCGGTGCTCGGCCTGGTTTCGCTCGTAGAGGCGATCGAGTTCCTCGTCGACCGGAGCCCAGACGGTCGGCGTCGAGAAGGTGCGGCGAGCACCCTTGGCGATCGACTCGACGTACGGCATCTCGGCCGCCCGGTAGAGCACATCGTGGAAGGCGTGGTTGGCGCGCATCCAGTCGGCCATCAGGCCGCGGCGGTCGCCGCCGGGATCTCGCGAGCGAAGCTCCTTCGTCAGCCGGGCGAAGCGGCGCTCGCACTCCTCCAGCTCGGCGAGCGCCTCGGGTGTGAGCCTGTTCGCCGCGACCTCGGTGACGAGGCCCTCGAGCTCGGCGCGCACAAGGAACGCCTCGTGCAGATCGGCCTGCGACAAGGTCCGCACCCGGACGCCGCGATTCGGCTCGAACGAGACCAGGCCAAGTGCCGCGAGCCGCCGGAGCGCCTCACGTATTGGTGTGCGTGAGACCCCGAACCGCTCGGAGAGATGCTCCTGGCGGAGCACCGAACCGGGAGCGAGCTCGCCGGAGACGATCGCCTCCTCGATCAGGACAGCGATGTCGTCGGCCTTCGTGCCCTCGGTCATGGCAGTCGATCGTACGCCGACGTGGTCAGGAACTCCTGAAACGGCACGCTCAAGGCGACGTCGGCGAAAACCTCCTTCGCCTGGTCGGATGCGTCGACTGCGGCAATCTCGGTGCGGACGCGTTCCTCGTCGAAACGTCCCGTCTGCACCCACGACCACACCTGAGCCCGCGAGATCTCGGCGGTGGCTGCGTCCTCCATCAGGTTGTCGATCGCTGCGGCTCCGACCCCTTGCAGCCAGGCATCGACGTAGCGAACGCCGACGCTGACGTTGACGCGCAACCCCTCGTCGGTGATCTCGCCGCCCGGGATGTCGAAGTCGAGCAGGTCGTCGACCGACGCCTCGACGTCGTCACGCTGGCGCTGGAGCTGGTTGGGGCGGCCGTCGAGCACGGCGTCGAACTCGGCGGCCGCGACGGACACGAGATCGGGGTGCGCGACCCAGGTGCCGTCGAAGCCGTCGCCGGCCTCGCGGCGCTTGTCGTCGCCCACGTTCGCAAGCGCGACGGCGTTCACCGCCGGGTCGCGTCGCGAGGGGATGAACGCCGCCATGCCGCCGATCGCGTGAGCGCCGCGGGCATGGCACGTCTTGACGAGCAGTTGCGAGTAGGCACGCATGAACGGCACCGTCATCGTCACCTGTGCGCGGTCGGGCAGCACGGCGCCCATCTTCTTGATGCAGCTGAAGATGTAGTCCCAGCGGCCTGCGTTGAGCGCACAGGAGTGGTCGCGGAGTTCGTAGAGGATCGCGTCCATCTCGAATGCCGCGAGGATCGTCTCGATCAGCACGGTGCATTTGATCGACCCGTGCGGCAGGCCGAGCTCGCTCTCGGCGAGCGCGAACGCACGCGCCCAGAGACGCGCCTCGAGATGCGACTCGAGCTTCGGCAGGTAGAAGTACGGCCCCGTCCCGCGCGCGAGCTGCTCCTGTGCGTTGCCGAAGACGACGAGGCCGAAATCGAACAGCGACGCACTGACCGGCGCGCCGTCGACCTGATGGTGACGTTCGACGAGGTGCCACCCCCGCGGCCTGATCACGAGCGTCGCGGTCTGCTCGTCCAGGCGGTAGCTCTTCCCGCCGCTGTCGAGCGTGATCGTGCGGCGTACGGCGTCGTGGACGTTCTGCTGGCCGTCGCGAACGTTGTCCCATGTCGGTGAGGTCGCGTCCTCGAAGTCCGCCATGAAGACCCGCGCACCGGAGTTGAGCGCGTTGATCATCATCTTCCGCTCGACCGGCCCGGTGATCTCGACCCGCCGGTCCTGCAGATCGGCCGGTGCCGGCGCGACGGTGAAATCCTCCGGCGCCGGGACGAAATCAGGCCGCTGGCCCCTGCGCTCGTTCCGGAGCGCGAGCAGCCGCTCGCGCTCGGGATTCAGCTCATGATGCAAGCGATCGACGAAGGCGAGCGCGGGCTCCATCAGCGTGGACACGAGCGCAAGCTACTCGTAGTAGCGGAACACGACCTCGGCCACGCAGACCGGCTTCTCGCCGCCCTCGCGTTCGACCGTCGCCGCCATCGTGACCTGCGCGCCGCCGTCGAACCCGTCCACGCCGACGATCTCGAAGGACGCGCGGAGGCGCGAGCCGACGGGGACCGGCGCCGGGAAGCGCACACGGTTCAAGCCGTAGTTGATGCCCATCCGGCCCTCTCGCGGGATCACCTCGGACGAGGCGGCCGGCAGGAGCGACAGCGTCAGGTAGCCGTGGCCGATCGTCGTCCCGAACGGCCCGTTCTTGGCGCGTTCGGGGTCGACGTGAATCCACTGGTGATCGCCGGTCGCCTCGGCGAACGCATCGATCTTCTCCTGTGGGATCTCGATCCAACTCGACGGCCCGAACCGCTCACCGGCCTTCATCCCGTAAGTCTTTCAAACACGCCGAGGTGTAGCGCGCCGGCCACCTCTCCGCCCTCGTAAGGGGACCCGTGGTTCCCTCCCCGCGCTTACGCAGACTCTTCGGCGAGCTCCTCCGACTCGACGTCGGCGCCGGCACTCGTCACAAGCGTCGGCTTCAGGCCCTTCTCGATCGTCTCCTTGGTGATCACGCACTTGGAGACGTCCTTGCGCGACGGCAGCTCGAACATCACGTCGAGCAGCGCGTTCTCGATGATCGAGCGGAGCCCACGTGCGCCCGTCTCGCGCTGGAGGCCCTTGTCGGCGATCGACCAGAGAGCGTCGTCGGTGAAGACGAGGTCGATGTCGTCGTAGTTGAAGAAGCGCTGGTACTGCTTGACGAGCGCGTTCTTCGGTTCGGTCAGGATCTGCACGAGATCCTCGCGGCGCAGCTGATGCACCGCCGAGAGCACCGGGAGGCGCCCGATGAACTCGGGGATCAGGCCGAAGTTGAGCAGATCCTCCGGCATCACCTCGCCGAGCAACTCGGCGCTCTGCGCGTCGCGCTTCGCAGAGATCTCGCGGCCGAAGCCGACGGCGTTCTTGCCGAGGCGCTTGGCGATGATCTTGTCGAGGCCGGCAAACGCGCCGCCGCAGATGAAGAGGATGTTCGTGGTGTCGATCGAGAGGAACTCCTGGTGCGGGTGCTTGCGTCCGCCCTGCGGCGGCACCGAAGCGACCGTGCCCTCGAGGATCTTCAGCAGCGCTTGCTGCACGCCCTCGCCCGACACGTCGCGGGTGATCGACGGGTTGTCGGCCTTGCGGGCGATCTTGTCGACCTCGTCGATGTAGATGATCCCCGTCTCCGCTTTCTTGATGTCGAAGTCGGCCGCCTGGATCAGCTTCAAGAGGATGTTCTCGACGTCTTCGCCGACGTAGCCGGCTTCGGTGAGCGCTGTCGCGTCGGCGATCGCGAACGGCACGTTCAGGATGCGAGCCAGCGTTTGCGCGAGGTGCGTCTTGCCGCATCCCGTCGGGCCGAGCAGCAGGATGTTCGACTTCTGCAGCTCGACGTCGCCCTCCTCGGAGCCCATCTGAACGCGCTTGTAGTGGTTGTAGACCGCGACTGCGAGCGAGCGCTTCGCCTCTTCCTGGGAGACGACGTACTCGTTGAGGCCGCCGTAGATCTCGGTCGGGCGCGGGAGGTTCTCGAGGTCGAGTGAGCTCGGGGCCGTCAGCTCCTCGTCGATGATCTCGTTGCAGAGATCGATGCACTCGTCGCAGATGTAGACACCTGGACCTGCGATGAGCTTCTTGACCTGGCGCTGCGATTTCCCGCAGAAGCTGCAGAGAAGCTGCTCATTTCCTTCGCTCGCCCGCGCCATCCCCTTCTCCTTTTACCCTTGATTGACCGAAATGGCTAGCCCGCTTAACTAGGCGGCCGCTTCGGCCCGCCCTGCGTCGCGATGCGTGATCACCGTGTCGATGATCCCGTACTCCTTCGCTTCAACCGGACTGAGGAAGAAGTCTCTCTCCATATCGTGTGAAACCTCTTCCTGCGTCTTGCCTGTGTGGAGCGTGTAGATCTCTTCCAGGCGGCGCTTGAGGCCGATCACCTCGCGTGCCTGGATCTCGATGTCGGTGCCCTGCCCCTGGAACCCGCCGGACACCTGGTGGATCAGAATCCGTGAGTTCGGCAACGACATCCGCTTCCCTTTCGCGCCACCCGCAAGCAGCAGCGAGCCCATGCTCATCGCGATGCCGACGCAGATCGTCTGCACGTCCGGCTTGACGAATTGCATCGTGTCGTAGATTGCGAGACCTGAGTACACGGAGCCGCCGGGGGAGTTGATGTAGAGGAAGATGTCCTTGTCGGGATCCTCCGACTCGAGGTGGAGGAGCTGGGCGATCACCAGGTTCGCGATCTGATCGTCGACCGGAGTCCCCAGAAAGACGATGCGCTCGGCGAGCAGGCGCGAGTAGATGTCGAATGCGCGCTCGCCGCGCGAAGTCTGCTCAACGACCATCGGAACTAGTGGCATCTCGTCAACGTCTCCTTAGGTGCCTGGGGTCCATAGCTTCGCGGGCTCGGCCGGCTGCTCCTGCCCCGGCGTCCAGATGCTCTCGCGTGCCTCGTGCAATTCGGGCGCGATCGGCTTCACTTCCGCCGCGACGCGATCGAGCGCCCGCTGCAGCCGCAGGTCGTCGCGCACACGGTCGGCGCCGCCGTCGGCGACGAACTTCTCGATCTCCTCCTCCGACTCTCCGGCTGCCCGAAGCTCTTCGCGGATCTCGTCGTCGGTCACCTGCAGGCCGAGCTTGTCGGCGACCGCCTCGAGGATCAGCTCGCGAGCCACTGACAGGGCCGCCTCCGCGTACAGCCGCTCGTTCAGCTGCTCGATCGTCTGGCCCGTGAGCTGGAGATAGGTGCCTGCGTCGAGCCCTCGCGCCTCGAGGCTGCGCGCCAAGCCGGCGAGCAGCTCGCGCGTCCGGAGCTCGACGAGCGGGCCGGACGCCTGCACGTTCGACGCCTTGACGAGCTCGTCGACGGCGGCGCCGCGAAATGCGCCCGCGAGCTCCTCGTCGATCTGCGCACGGAGCCGTGACTCGATCTCGGCGCGCAACTCGTCGAGAGTCTGGAACTCGGTGGCGCTCTTCGCCAGCTCGTCGTCGAGCGGCGGCAGCACACGCTCCTTCACTTCCTTGAGCACGACGGTGGCGCTGCGGCGCGAGCCGTCGGCGAGCTCGTACGTAACCTCGCGCTGCTCACCTGCGGCGAGTCCTCGAACGCCGTTCTCGAGCTCCTCCACGAGTCGCTCCGAGCCGAGCTCAACCACGTAGTCGCGTTGTGCCGAGCCGTCGTCGGCGACGAGGTCGACGACGACGGTGTCGCCCTGAGCGGCCGGGCGGCTGTCGACCGGGACGAGCTCGGCGATGCTGCGCTGCAAGGCCTCGAGCTCGGCCTGGACTGCTTCCTCCGGCACCTCGGCCTCGAGCTTCGGCACCTCGAGCTGCGTCCAGTCGGCCGGCTCGGGCTTCGGCTGCACCTCGACGGTCGCCGAGAAGCGCCAGTCTTCGCTGTCGCTCGCGGGCAGCTCGTAGTCGTACTCCGGCTGCGCGACCGGGTTGACACGCGCTCGGGTCGCGGCCCCCCAGAACCAGCCGCCGATGTGGCTCTCGACCGCCTCGCTGTAGAGACGTTCACGGCCGACGCGCTTGATCAGCAGCGGCATCGGCACCTTTCCCTTCCGGAAGCCAGGGATGCGCGCCGATGCGGCGAGGTCGTTGGCGGCATGCTCGACGGCGTGGTGGACGTCGTGCGCCGGCACCTCGACCGTGAGCTTGATCTTGTCGTCTCCGACCTGTTCGACCGTATTCGGCATCCGGTGAGCCATTGAACCAGACCGGTGGCGGCTGGTCGCGGGGTGCGAGCAGGCACCGGCCGGCCGCTACCGTCCGCTGCCGTGGACGTCAGCACCGCCATTCGCAGTCGCCGCACGCACAAGCAGTACGGCTCTGCCCCGGTCGACGAGTCGATCGTCCGGGAGCTCGTCGAGCTGGCGCGGCACGCTCCGAACCATCACCTGACGCAGCCGTGGCGGTTCCGGCTGCTCGGACAGTCAACACGGAACGCGCTCGAGCAGGCCTGTGGCGAGAAGGAGGCGGTCAAGCTCCGTCGTGCACCGACGCTCCTGCTCGTGACGGCGGCGCTCTCCGGCGACGCGCACACCGACGCAGAAGACCTTCACGCCACCGCCTGCGCCGTCTACGCGATCCTGCTCGGGGCGACCGAGCGTGGGCTCGCGAGCTACTGGCGCACGCCGGCGTCCTTCTCGGAGCAGGCCGTCCGCACGGCGCTCGGACTCTCGGAAGCCGAGCAGGTGGTCGCGCTCATCCACCTCGGGCCGAGGGTGACCGAGCCGCCCGCCAAGGAGCGCGTCGCCCTCGACGACGTGCTCGCGATCCTTCCGTAGTCGTCAGGCGGTCGCGCGGACCGCGAGGAACAGCGGTGGGTCGAGCGTTCCGGGCTCGTCGAACCCGTCGAGCGTGAACCCGGCGTCGAGGAGCGTGTTCAGGAGGCCGGCGAGCGGCAGGTGGTTGATGCCGACTCGTGATCTGATCCCGGTCGGGGAGAAGTGCCGCGATTCGGTCTGCCAGCCCGCGAGCCGGTACTCCGGATGGAGCAGGGAAGGTTCGGCGGCCCGCCGTTCGACGGCCGGGGCGCCGAAGCAGGGATGGACGCCGAGGTAGACGAACCTGCTGCCGGGGCTGAGCACGCGCCAGAGCTCCGACCAGGCCACGCGCGGATCGTCGAAGTCGGTGTGGGTCAGGATCGACACGCACGCATCCATCGAGCCGTCGGCGAACGGAAGCCGATGGGCATCGGCGCAGACGAGCGCTGCTCGCCCGGCGACCCCTCCCTCGGCGGCGGCGAGCTGGTCGCGCGAGACGTCGACGCCGGTGACCGACCACCCCGCCTCGAGCAGGAGCGGGATCGCCAGTCCGGTGCCGCACCCGAGGTCGAGGCAGCGGCCGGGCCCGTCGCCGAGCAGCCGGACGGCTGCCTGCCGCGCCTCGGCGAACAGCTCCGCCGACGCGAACGACTCGTACCACTCGGTCTGACCGTCGTACCGGGCCGTCGTCACAGTGCGGGCGAGAGGAGTCGAACCTCCAAGGACCGAAGCCCACCGGGTCCTAAGCCCGGCGCGTCTGCCAGTTCCGCCACGCCCGCGTGCCGATGGTCAGCGTAGCTTCGCGAGCGGCGCGAGGACCGTTCGGCGAGCGCCGGACACGACGCCCGCCGCCAGGAGCAGAGCCGCGCAGTCGTCATGCTCGGCGAAGACGAGCCGGACTTCGCGGCGTAGCGGCCCCGGGTGGAATCGAACCACCGCACGGAGCTTCGAAGGCTCCCGCTCTGTCCTCTGAGCTACGGGGCCGAGCGTTGCAAGCGTACCCGCCGGTGTGGCGGCCGTCAGGTTGCGCGCCAGGATTTGCCTTAACGACTTTCGTTCGGCCCGAGCGCCTCGAGCTCATATCCATTCGGGTAGGAGCGGTGGCGATCGAGGGTGCGAAGCCGCGGCCTGCGGCGTGACGGCAGCAGGCGAACGATGCGAGCACGACCGCGCAGACCCGCCTCGACGAACCGTCTGAACCAGGGCGCCGGCCGAGGCAGGCCGAGCGTCTCGAGGAGTCGATCGTCGAGCAGGGCGTGGACGATCGCGCGGTCTCGGCGGAGGTCGCGAGTCGCGACCGCGATCGTGTGTCCGGCGTCCGTGCGGGCAAAGTGCGCTCGTTCGTAGTCGACGTTGAACTGCTCGAACGCGTCATAGCTGTCGGGCAGGTCGCGAATCGCCATCCGGCGGCCCACCTCCCGCCAGAAGTAGAAGGTCGCGAGCTTCTCGGCCTCGATCAGCGGGCGCCAGCCGAAGCGCGCGTTCCAGCGGATCGGCTCGAAGACCAGCGACGAGAGCACGTAGAGATAGTCCTCGTTCGCGATCTCGAAGCGACCGTGAATTCGGTTCATCTGGCGGATCGCGCGCCGGCCGAGGTCGCTGTCGTAGCCGCACTCGCAGAACGTCGCGATCAGGATCCGCGTGTCGTCGTAGCGCTTCTGCGGTCGCTGGGCCGTCTCGCCTGTCGCACCGAGGAGCTCCGCGACCGACGGAACGGCGTACGTCCGGTAGAACGCGAGCTCGAGCGCACGCTCCGTGTCCCACGGAAACTCGAGCGAGCCATCGAGGAACACGATCCGCTGCGCGTCGCGCTCGGGGTCGAGCGTCTCGATCTCGTCGAGCCAGCGTGACACGCGACCCGACGCTCTCAGGGGTGGCGAACGGGACTCGAACCCGCGACCACCGGGACCACAACCCGGGGCTCTACCAACTGAGCTACCGCCACCACGCGTTCGTCATCGTATCGGCACGCCGCGGATTCGCCGGTCGCAGGAAGGGGAGCCGCGGCGGCCTCATCGTCGGAAGGCCGCCGCGGGCTGATCCGATCAGAGCAGACGTCGGCACGCGGTTTCAAGGGTCGAGACGCTGCCGTTCAGTTCCTGGTCAGCTTCGGTTGCGGCGAGCTCAGCTGTTCAGCGCCCGGATCGCGGCGAGCAGCTCCTGATGACGCCGCTCCTCGTCGCTGACGGGCTCATCGTCCGACAGCTTCGTGCGCGCCGCGTAGACCTCGTACGGCTTGACGATGAAGAAGAACACTGCTGCGGCGATCGAGACGAACGTGAGGATGGCCGTGATGAACGCGCCGTACTTGAACTCGGAGCTGTGGATCGTGAAGGTCAGA
>DASYPH010000027.1:0-16009 GCA_036006925.1 Gaiellaceae bacterium | reverse complement strand
GATCGTCGTCCGCATCACGGTGTGGTTCTTGCCCTTGGGCCGCACGTAGCTGAAACCGGCTTGCTCGAACAGGCTACGAGTGACGCTGTAGAGGAACGACGCCGTGATCTTCTTGCCGCCGGTGTCCTGGGGATAGGCCTCTACCACGCCGCCGCCAGCCTTGGCGATCAGGTCCAGCGCGCCCTTGAGCGCCAGGGCCGAGACGCCGCGGCGCCGATAGCGCTTGTCGACGAAGAAACACGTCAGGCGGTAGTCCGGCAGGGTGTCGAGCTCGGCCTCGTACTCCTTGCGGTGCTTGATGTTCTTCAGCTCGTCCGGGCTTCCGAACTGGCACCACCCGACGGCGACGTCGCCGTCGAAGACCAGCGCGGCGTGGGCTCGGCCCTCGCGGACGAGTCGCTCCTTGAGTGCTCGATTGGCGTCGTACGAGAACTCCTTCTCGGCGTGGAAGGTGTGGAACCACGTGCACCAGCAACCGCCCCACACGCCGTTGTGTCGTTCCGCGAGGTCCGCGAACGCGTCCCACGTCTCCAGAGTCAGAGGTCGAACGGTGAGCGTCGCGGCGGCGTGCTCGGTCACCGGCCGCAGGTTAGCGGCGCGCAATGGTCGACCACGCCGAAGGGGTGTCACCCCAGGACGCCGTCGCCCGCGGAGTCGTTGCTTTGGTTCGCCGTCTCATCTTGGAGGGTGGGCTCAGCCGTCATTCCTGAACACGGCGAGTGCACCATCCAGACGTGCGGCTCTGGGTAAAGGCCTCCGTCGCGCTCGCGGTCGATTTCAGCGGCGCGAGGGAGCCGTACCGCTGGCTAGTCCGTCAGGGAGAGTCGCCGAGCACTGGCGCACGCAAGCGCTGCCTCGGCCGCGGGCAGTCTAGGGTCGCATGAGGTGATCCACGATCGGCGGCAGATTGAGCAACCGGCCCCGATAGCGAGCGTCGCGGAGTCGTTCATCGCGGCCTTCCCTGACATCGCGGTCTTCGCGGACGACCTCGTCGTGACAGACGACGCCGTCACCTACGACTGGACGTTCACCGGCACGAGCGCCGCGACCGGCATGTCCGCGCGGATCCCTTGCTTCGAGGAGTGGACGATCGGTGCCGACGGCCTCATCGCCGAGTCCCGCGGGCACTACGACCAGCCGA
Organism: Gaiellaceae bacterium; assembly: GCA_036006925.1. Lineage (GTDB taxonomy): Bacteria > Actinomycetota > Thermoleophilia > Gaiellales > Gaiellaceae > PALSA-600. Next base: position 14,868 of record DASYPH010000027.1, on the reverse strand, counting down.
GTACGACCGACAACTTCGCGAGGGTGCCGCAGCCGGCTAGCGCGCTGCGATGAGCCACCTCTCCGTTGAGGGCTCATTCCGGAACACTCGTCCACCGGATTGTCCTCCCAGTGCATGTGAGGGGAGGTCCGGGTCGGGTCCGTCAGAGCCTTCGCCCTAGCCGGGGACGGTGATGACGAGCTTGCCCTGCGCGTGGCCGCACTCGATCTCGGTCAGCGCGGCCGCCGCCCGTTCGAGCGGGTGGGTGTGTTCGATGCGGGGTGTCAGCTCGCCACGCCCGACGAACCCGGCCAGCGTCTCGAGGTGCTCACGTCCGGGGCTCGAGAGGAACATCTTGATCGTGTGATCGGTGAAACGGGTCAAGAGCCGCGCCCGCACGAATCCTTGCAGCAGCGAGAACGTCCCGCCGCCGCCCTCGCGACCGGCGCCGCTGCCGGCCAGCACGAGCGTTCCGCGCTGCGTGAGGAGGCGGCGGAGCGCGGAGAGCGGGTAATCGCCGGCGAGCTGCACGACTAGGTCGTAACGCTCCGGACGTGTCGTCACGTTCTCGCTCGAATAGGCGACCACGTCGTCGGCGCCGAGCGCACGGACAAAGTCGGCCTTCGCGCCGCTGCACACGCCGGTGACGTCTGCGCCGAGCGCCTTCGCGATCTGCACCGCGAACGATCCGATGCCTCCCCCGGCGCCGATGATCAGCACGCGTTGCCCGGTCCCGAGCCGGCCGTGGGTGACGAGGGCGTGGAGCGCCGTCACGCCCGCCACCGGAATGCAGGCTGCCTGCTCGAATGTCAAGCCCTCCGGCTTCCGGGCAAGGCGCGCCGCTTTCGCGCGTGTAAGTTCCGCGAAGGAGCCGTTGCCGTAGCCGAACACCTCGTCACCGGGAACGAAATCGCTGACGCCCTCACCGACCAACTCGACGACGCCTGCACAGTCCGCGCCGACGTCGCCGTCCTTCGGGCCGCGGATTCCGTTCATCATCCGGATCAAGAAGGGCTCGCCGCGGACGAGATGCCAGTCAAGAGGGTTGGCGGCAGCCGCGCGGACGCGGACCAGCACCTCGCCTTCGCGCGGCGTCGGCGCGTCGACCTCATGGATGCGAAGCACGTCCTCCGGCGCCCCGTAGCGCTCGTAGCGAAGCCCGTGCATTCGCCTCGACATACGCTGTAAGTTACAGCATACAGCGTAAGCTTGTCAAGCATGGCCCGCCGCCGCTCCGCCGCGCTCCGCCGCGACCACATCCTCGACGCGGCACTCGAGCTCGCCGACGACGCTGGGCTCGGCGCTCTCTCGATGCGCCGGCTCGGTCAAGCGCTCGGTGTGGAGGCGATGTCGCTCTACAACCACGTCGCGAACAAGGACGCGATTCTCGACGGGATCGTCGCGCGTGTTCTCACCCAGGTCGCCTTGCCCGCACCGGATGGCCACTGGGAAGAGGAGCTCCGCCGCTGCTCCGTCTCCTTGCACGAGGCGCTCCGGCGACATCCATGGGCCTGCAGCCTCGTGACGGCGGCCGCATCCGGGCCCGAGGCGCTCGAGGCCCGGATGCGCTACATCGATGCCCTGTTACACACGCTCCGAGCGGCAGGCTTCACCCCCGAGCAGGCCTACCACGCGTACCACGCAATCGACGGCCACACCATCGGCTTCACGATGTGGGAACTCGGACACGCCTCGCCAGCGACGGACGCAGCCGTGGAATCAGCGATGCGGCTGATCCAAAGCGGCCAGTTCCCATACCTCGCCGAGCACGCCCAACAGCACGAATTCGACCACGACGTAAGCGGCTTCGAGTTCGGGCTCGATCTTGTCTTCGCCGGATTGCAACGGCTGCGTCAAGGCGGGTCCACGGCGTGCGACGCCACCTAACCCACGGCACCGTCAGCGGTCATTTGCTCTGGCCGTTCTTGGCACGACGAAAGGCCGCCCATACAAGTTCGGTCGCCATTCTTGACAGCTTGCCGTCCTTGGCGTAGGGCGGGCGTCGGAACACTCGCTGACGAGGGTCCTTCAAGTTCGGCTGATGAGAACGGCCGGGTTGACCTAGACTCGACGTGCGCATGTTTTGCCGGACTCGCCCGGGCAGGCGATGCGGGCCGTAGGAGCGTGGTGTCCGCTTGGCGTGATCGCCGTCCTGATTGCGGTCAGCTGCTTGATCACGGCCTGCGGTTCATCTTCCAACTCGAGTTCGTCCTCGTCAACGAGCGCAACTGTTGCTTCCCGAACGTGGTCGATCGTCGCGCTGGGCGACTCTGTCCCAAGCGGCTACAACTGCAAGTGCACTGCGTACCCGTCGCTCTCGGCCGCAGGGCTTTCGGCGACTACGGGCCAGACGGTGACAGCGACGAACGACGCGGTGGCCGGCTACACCACCTCGGACGTGCTGCGACAGGTGAACTCCGATGACAGCGTGATCGATCACGTACGCAATGCCGACGCGGTCGAGATCAATGTCGGTGCGAACGACATCCCGTTCAACACCAACTCGTGCGGCACGTCGGTTGAGTGCTACGCGCCGCTGGTCTCCCACGTCCAGAAGAACCTTGCCGCGATCGTCAGCCGCATCGACGAACTGACGTCCGGCCGCAAGGTCCTCGTCGTGCTCCTCGACTACTGGAGCATCTGGCTCGGCGGCACGTACGCACGCGACCACGGCCACGCCTACGTCAGCGCCGCCCGGAAGATGACCGCCCGGGTGGGCACCGCGGTCAAGACAACGGCAACCCAGAGTGGTTCGGCCTACGTCAGCGAGCGGGACGCGTTCAAAGGGCCGAGCTTCGGCTATGTCGAGTCGCACTACCTCGCCTCGGACGGCGAGCACCCGAACGCCGCCGGCCACCAGGCCATTGCTACTGCCACCGAGGCCGCGATCGAGAACGCCCTCCACATCTAGTCCTATACGCGACACGTTCGGTTGACGAGCCGGCCGGGAAGGCCGAAAGGGCTGGTTAGGGTCACGTGGATCACCGTTCAACCGGCGATCCACGAGGAAAGGCAAGACCTTCCTCACGAACTACATGGAGCAGTTCCGGACGTATGTCATTCGGGTCCTAACCGTCATACCTCGAACGTACGGTTCCGCGTCCACACTGCGACGTCCACCGACTCCTTCGCGTCGTAGCCTGGTTGCCAGCCGCCGCGATCGGAAGGAGAAGCAGATGTCGAAGATCACTCCGTGTCTATGGTTCGACGGCCAGGCCGAGGAAGCCGCGAATTTCTACGTTTCGCTTCTCCCTGATTCGCACGTCGACCGAGCCGTGCGCTCACCCGCCGACACGCCCAGTGGGCCGGAAGGGTCGGTCATGCTCGTCGAGTTCACCCTCGCCGGACAGCAGTTCACCGCACTCAACGGTGGGCCTCAGTTCAGATTCAACGAATCCGTCTCATTCGTCATCGAATGCGCAAGTCAGGAAGAGGTCGATCGGCTTTGGCGGGCACTCCCGATGGACGAGTCGGCCGAGCAGTGCGGCTGGCTCAAGGATCGCTACGGGCTGTCCTGGCAGATCATTCCGAGCGTGCTCCCGCGACTGCTCACCGATCCAGACGCTGCGAAAGCGAAGCGTGTGATGGCGGCCATGCTCGGGATGAAGAAGATCGATATCGCCGAGCTCGAGCGAGCGGGATCCGGCGCAGCGTAGAGCGGTGGTCAGCGAGGGAACATTCCGCGACACCCGCGCAACCGATCTCCTCGATTCACGTCGGCATATGCTCGCCTACTTGGGCAAGGCCCCGACCTCTCCCTATCCGCCTGATCCGGCGGAGGACGCTGCTCCAGTCACCGAGCTCGGGGATCTGGCAGATGCGGTGCTGGCCGATCTCGATTGGGCGAATCGGCAGGTGCGGGGCCTGGTGGCTCGGCGCGTGGAACTCCACCGCTGTCGGTTGACCGGCGCCGAGCTTGCCGAGGCAGCGCTCACCGACGTGGTGTTTGCGGAGTGCCGTCTCGACCTCGCCGGGCTGCGGATGGCGAAGCTCGAGCGGGTCGTCTTCCGTGACTGCAGGATGGCTGAATGCGACTTCTACGAGGCGTCACTCTCCGATGTCCTCTTCGACCAGTGCGAGCTACGGGAGGCAACGCTCAGCGGCGTGAAGCTCGAGCGCGTCGAGCTTCGTCGATGTGATCTGGCTGGTCTCAGAGGCGTCGAGGCGCTGCGCGGTGCCCGCATGCCCTGGGCCGATGTGCTCGAAAACGGGCCGCTGTTCGCAGCCGCGCTCGGGTTCGAGATCATCGACTGACGCTCACGGAGTCATTCCAGCACGCCGGCGCATGCGACGTCCGCGAACGCCAGAACGGTACGCCCGGAGGGCTGCGCTCTCGGCGATGCTGCGAGAATCGGTACCGGTGAGCCCGTCCTGTCCGAGCAGCCCGTCGGGATTCGGCGATCAGACGCTGCGGCTTTCCTTCCCCGAGGAAGGTTTGGCCTTCGACGACCTCGTGCTTCGTTTACCGAACGGCGAGGATCTGCAAGAGCTCGCCGCCGCCTTCGCCGCTGGGGAATTGAGCGAGGCGGACAATATTTCTCCGTTTCGTCCGGACGAGCTTGCGGTCGACCTCCCCGGATTCGTTGCAAACGGCGGCCTGGCACGGCTCGTCGTTGCCGATGTTCGAAACGGGGCGACCTTCGGCGGCGGAACTCTGCACCACTTTGACGCGGAGCGCGGGATCATCGAGATCGGCTATTGGCTCTATCCGCGGGCACGAGGTCGCGGGATCGCCACGAAAGTCGCGCGGGCGCTCGCGGAGTATGCGTTCACGATCGGTGTCCAGCGGGTGACGGCTTACGTCAGCGTTGGCAACGGCGAGTCGGAGCGGGTGCTCGAGCGTGCAGGGTTCACACGTGAGGGCGTCCTCCGCTCGATGCCGAGGTCCGACGGAGGCCGCGTCGACAAGACCGTCTTCTCGTTGCTCCCAGGCGAGTAGCAGCACAGACGGAGCCGGCGCAGTTCAGCGGCTTCAGCCCTCGTGCCGAACGTTAGCCCGTGTGTTTCGTCGTCCCCGCGCGGTGAGACACCCTGGGCGTGGCGAAACCGAACGCAAGGCGGCGTGCCGTGACGCCGCCGGTTACGCTCAGCCGGCTTTTCTCGGAGCTGTTCGGCACGTTCCTCCTCGTACTCGCCGCCGCTGGAGCCACCGTCGTCGACGCCCAGACCCACGGCGCGATCAGTCGCGCAGCAGGGGTCACGGCGCCCGGGCTGATGGTCATGGCGATCATCCTCTTCATGGGTGCCGTCTCCGGAGCGCACCTCAACCCCGGCGTCACGCTCGCGTTCACCCTGCGAGGCGACTTCCCTTGGCGACGGCTCCCGGGCTACGTCGCCGCGCAGCTTGCCGGCGCGTCGCTGGCGTGCCTCTTCCTTGCGGCTGTCTTCGGCAAGATCGGCGAGCTCGGCGCAACCAGCCCCGGCGCCGGCGTAGCCGACTGGCAGGCGATGCTCATCGAGCTGGTGCTCACCCTCGGCCTGGTCAGCACGATTCTCGGCACCGCCTCGGAGGCCCAGAACGTCGGGCCGCTATCGGCCGTCGGTGTCGGCGGCTACATCGTGCTCGCAGGTCTCTGGTCGAGCCCGGTCAGCGGCGCATCGATGAACACCGCTCGCTCGTTCGGCCCTGACCTCGTACTCGGCGACTTCGGACACTTCTGGGTGTACCTGGTCGGCCCGCTCGCCGGTGCGACGCTCGCCGTTGGCTTCGCCTGGGTCCTGCGTGGCCCGGGCGGAGACCGCGGCGGTGTCGCCGCCGCCCGCGGGACAATCGACTCCTAGATCGAGCGAACCATCGCTCTGAGGGTTGCGAATGCCTGGCTGAGCGGTTCCCATCCGTGGAGCCCGACGGCGAAGCCAACGTGTGATCGACGCCAGCGGAAGATCAGATGATCGCCCTGTTCGCCGCCGCCCGGGTAGGCGGGAGCCAGGACGACCGTTCCCCGTTTGCCACCCCATGTGTAGGAGCCGAGGAAGATTGCGCGTGCCCTCGTCTTGGCAAAGAGGCCGTCGAGGTGGGTGACTCGCTTGCCGTGAGTCGGGTAACGGAACCCGAATGCCGAGGCGAGGTTTCCGGCGTAGATGGCGATATGCGACCACACCGGCGGCCGGACGCCGTTCCCGGCGTCGACGAGACTGAGATCGTCCCACGTCAGCCCGCCGCACCCGGATGCACCGACCAGGCACACGGCCGTCTCCCAGTGCGGCGGCGGCTGCGCCATGAAAGGAAGGCGGTGCGGGCACGCGAGTGGAAGGAGCCGAGACGTTCGGCAGTAGCCCAGGATGTATTCAGCGGTCTTCTCCATGCGCGGTGCCGTCACCGCGCCCGGACTCGCGGTTCGACCAGCTGCTCTGACGCTCCGAACTCCAGGTGACGTCATGAGCCCGAGCGAAACCACAACCACGAGCGGCCCTGCGATCAGTGCTCGGTGGTTCATCCTCGGACACCGTACGGCGACCGGCCCCGCCGAGGGCCACTGGCCCGTGCGAGACCGGAGATGCGTGTAGCTAACTGCGCCGTTAGCGTCCGGTGGCTAATCGGGCTGGCATCGAATGGAGGCGAGCACTACGCGGTCATTGGACGGGTGAAGATCAAGCCGGGGCACGAGCAGGAGACGCTCGCGATGATCGAGTCGGGCGGCGTTGCGATGGTGAACGGCTTTCCGGGATCGCAGGGCGGCTACTGGGCGCGCAGGATTGCTGGCGAAGACCTTGTCCAGCACTCTTTCTGGCTGTTCGAGAACGAAGAGGCGCTCGCCAGGCAGAGGCGACGTACCAGACACTCCGTGAACTGCCAGACGCACCCGCAACGTTCATCGCTGTCGAGGTATGCCAGGTGGTGGGGCGGGCCTGAGTCCGACGACCGGGTCCGCGACCCTCGCCTGCGTCACACCCGAACGGTGAGTGTGTGACGCCCGGAGTCACGTGACGGACTTCTCTGGGTAAAGCTGCGCGCCCGCCACGGGCGGGTGAGCAGGCGCGCAGCAGTGAGGGCCCGCCTCAGTGGCCGGGAGGCGGGCCTGGGGGACCGAGGATCTCGAATCCGTTTCGCCTGGCGATGGCGGCGAGCCGCGCCAGGTCCGGGTGGCCTTCGAGCGGTGGCGGCACCACGCGCTCGGGCGCCGGCTCGCCGACTTCCCTCTGGAATCCCTCGAACTGCATCGGCGCGAAACCGACCAGGGCCCTCGCCCCGCCTGCCTCGGCGTAGAAGGTGTGCGGCACGCCCTTGGGACCGAACGCAAACGAGCCGGCCTTCAGAGGCAGGTGGGTGTCGGCGACCCAGACGGTGAGCTCGCCTTCGAGGACGTAGAACCACTCGTCCTCCTCGGGATGGACGTGCCAGGGCGAGCCGAGACCCTCGGGCACGACGATCTCGACCAGGCCGGACGCGCCGCCGGTGTCGTCGCGGCCGATCTTGATCGTCTGCAGCATCCCGAGCAGCCAGAACGCCTCGCCCTCGCTTTCGTGCAGTGCATATCCGAGCTGTTCCGGCTTGCCGGCGATGGTCGCCATCGGTGACTCCCTTCCACACCGTCGCTGATATGATCCGCAACAGTCCATGAGTAAACAGTTGCAGAGCGAACTGTCTCACGAGGGATTGTCCCTGTCAAGCCCCTCCCCTGAGCGGCTGCTCGCCTGGCGCCTCTTCTTCGAGAGCGCGCTGGCGCTGCTCGACGTGCTCGATGCGGAGCTCGAGCACGCCGCAGGCATCCCCCAACGCTGGTACGACGTGCTCGTCCACCTCGAGGAATCCCCGCAGGGCATCCCGATGAACGAGCTCGCCGAACGGATCCTCTACAGCAAGAGCGGCTTCACGCGCGTCGTCGACCGGATGGAGGAGGCGGGGCTCGTCCGCCGCGCCCGCCCCGAAAACGATCGACGCACGATTCTGATCGTCCTCGCGGACGAAGGCACCGAGACGCTGGAGCGCGCTCGTCGCCACCACCGAGACGGAATCCAACGACACTTCTCCGAGCACCTCACCAACGCCGACATCAAGGCGCTTACGCGCGCGCTCGAAAAGATCAGCGCCCACGCACGACCGCTTCGCCCTGGCCGCATCCGCGGCTAGGGACACGGGCCGGTCAGGTCTCGCGTCCCCAGAAGCGCTCGATCTCGTGCGAGAGCGCCAGCGTGGCAGGTCCCATTTCGCGACGCGCCCTGTCCAGTCTCGCTCGGTCGTCGCCGAGGACTTCGAGCAGGCTCACTTGCAACGCGTTCCGCACGACTAGCTCCGTGCTCGTCGCCATGCGTTCCATGAAGCGGTAGAGCCGCTGGATTCGATCCGGTTCGCCCGAGTCGACTGCAAGCTCGACGTACTCCACGAAAACAACCGCGATGACGGTGTGGATCCCCGGCGGATCGAACTCGGTCGCCGGGCCGTACTCGTACCTCAGGGCGTGAAGCTTCCCGGCGAGCTCTGGGAAGGCGGCGACGAGATCCTTCTCGAAGTTCGTCATGAGTTCGCGCATCTCCGGGCTGGTCAGCAGGCGGTCGAATGCGAAGCCCGCTTCAGACGCCCACTGTGCGATGACGTCGGACTCCGGATCGTCGTCGAAATCTTGGGCGCCGAACTCCAGAAGAACGCGTTCGAACAAGGCCGGCCCATCCCACGGTGCAACCTCGGGCGACAACGAGAACAGCTCGATCAACGAGGGTGACTCCTCGCCCTCCTCGAGCAGTCGGCCCGCGAGCGCGTGTAGGTCAGAAGGCGTGACGTGACCGCGCTGCCAGGCCGACGTGAGGATCTGCAGCCGAAGCCTGTCCATTCGCGCGCGGCGGGCGTTCCTAGCCGGGCTGGTGGCAGACGGCTTCGATGTTGTTGCCGTCGGGATCGAGGACGTAGCCGCCGTAGTAGTCCGGGTGGTACCACCGGAGGCCGGGTGCCCCGTTGTCGGTCCCGCCTGCCTCGAGCGCTGCAGCGTGAAAAGCGTGCACTTGCGCGCGATTCTCGGCCTGGAACGCAATGTGAAGGCGCCCGCGCACAGGGTCCCCGTGGGCCTCGATGAAGAACGACGGTCTTCCTCCGTCATGCCGGCCGAACCCAGCGGCTGCTCCGGAGAACTCCATGAGGAGCGTCATCCCGAGCGGCGCGAGCGCGTTCTCGTAGAACGCCTTGCTTCGCTTGTAGTCGGCAACGGCGAACCCGACGTGATCCAGCGCATTCATCCACCCCTCCTTCGGCGGCGCGTCTTGAACCTCCCGCTCCATCATCGCTAGTACCGCGCTCTGAGGTCATTTCGCCAACGACGACGAGCGCGAGCGCGCCGCGCCGTCCACTACAGCTCGATTCGGTAGCGCAGATCTCGAACACTGGCCCCACGCCACGACTTGTCGCGCGTCACGCCGTCCAACGCCCAGCCGGCCGCCTCATAGATCCGTCTCGGACGATGGTTCGCTTCCGCTACCCAGAGAGTCGCCTCTGTGAAGCCGTTTTCGCGAAGGGTCTCGATCGCCGCAGCCAGAAGCGTTCGGCCCGCCCCTTGGCCCCACACCGCTGGATCGGAGTAGAGCTGGTCGAGTTCTCCCACCCTGACGGCGCCCTCGTTCCCGTCACGAGACGGCCGGACAACAGCGAATCCGATCACTCGCCCTTCCCGCTCGGCTACGAGCACCTGCCGGCGCGGATCCGTGGACGCGAGCTCGGCTCGGAAGCGCTCGACGGGCGGCTCCAGGGCTTCCAGTCCTGACTCACCGAAGATGTGCGCCCAACCTTCGCGAGCCGCATTGATGTAGATCGCGGCCATCGTCTCAACGTCGCCGTCGTCGGCAGATCTCACTTCGATCACGGACATCCGCGCGAACCTACCGCGCCGGGTCCAGGCAGGCGCCCACACACCCAGGCGTCCCGGAAGCAGCCATTTCCTAGGACTCCGGCTGCTGTCGGCGAAAATCGGTGCGTGGATGATCGGGCAATGCCGCCTTTGTCGGCGCGCCTCGACCTGCCTGAGGCCGTGCGTCTACAGATCCTCGCGACCGAGCACTGGAGCCTGCTCGCGACGAGGAACATCGCGTACAACGCGATCTTCAGTCGGGCCAGCATCTTTCTGACCGTCGTCTCCGCGGCCGTCGTCGCGCTCGCCCTCGTAGCCCAGGCGACCGCGTTCGCCGGCGCCTTCTACGTGTTCGCACTCCTCGTTCTTCCGGTTGCTCTCTTCATCGGGGTCGCGACATACGTCCGCGTCCTTGACGCCCGGATCGAGGACTTCTGGCTCGTGTCCGGCATGAATCGCGTCCGGCACGCGTATCTCGAGATCGCACCGGAGCTCGAGCCGTATTTCGTCACGGGCCATCACGACGATCAGCAAGGCCTTTACGAGACGTACGGCCCGCACACCGAGATCCGGCTCTACCGGCTGCTCGCCAGCACGTCGACGGTCGTGGGGGTGATCGACGCCGCGATCGCCGGGGTCATCGGGGGCCTGATCGCAAAAGCTGCAGGCGCCGGGTCTGTGCTCAGCCTTTTCGTCGGCGCAGTGGTGACGGCGGTGATCGTCGTGTTGCTCGTCTACGTGAGCAAGCGCATCATCGAGGGCGGGCGCGGCTCGCTCCAGCCCCGCTTCCCACGATAGGCCGAAGACGATCCGACGACGCGGGACCTAGCGACAGGCGTCCGGCTAGTAGATGTGCAGCTTGTCCAGCAGAGCGAGCGGGTCGTCGAGCGACTCGAACAGATCCTTGTTGTGCTTGATCATCTTGCTGCGCATGTAGACCCGAAGCCACTGCTTGTAGATGTAGAGCTCGTAGCGGTCGAGCATCTCTCCTGCGGTCAGGTTCCGTTGCGCGATCAGCCCAGCGAGGAACATCGCACACTCGAAGCCGAGCGAGATCGACTGAAAGTACGGCGAGCCGATAGCCGAGTCACCGGCGAGGAACACCGGTGAACCGGCGAGCGGATGGTCACTCGGACGCGCTTCGAGCCACTGCCGGTTTGTCGCATTGCGCGCGCGGTAGAGATCCAGTGGGATCCGGACGATCTCCAGCTCGCCGAGTACTTCGCCGTGTGTTTCCTCCTTGATTTTGTCGATGAACCTGTCCATCGACTCGGCGACGCCGGGAACGTTCCCCCGAAGCCACTCACCGTCAAGCCGCGACGGCATCGCCTCGTACTCCTCGGCGCTGATGTTGACGATGCCTGTGACGTGGCTGACGCTGCCGTCGTAGTGCGTGCGGTGCACCATGGGGATGAACTTGTAGTGCGCGTTCTCGATGTTCTTGTAGTACTTGCAGTGCTCGTTGCAGTCGTACCGCTGTCCGTAGAGGAAGGTGATGACGAGCGCGTACTCCAGCCGGACATTGACCGTGTTCGCGCCTTCGGTCACCTCCCCGGGACCGGGAACGAGGTGATCTCGAAGCAGTGACCTGCTGCCTGTGGCGTCGATGAGGATGTCTCCGGGTTGGAGCATCGCCACCGCCTCCTCCGCCGTCAGGACCGCGGCGGTGCGCTCCACCCCGTCCAGTCCGCGCGCATCGATCAGATCGCTGAGGGAGCGCTCGATGGAGTTGAGTGGGCAGAACCCCTGCACCCAGTTCTGCAGGAGTGCACGTAGGTCCGGAGCAATCGACTGTCTGAACGCGAGTCCCCCATCGAGCTCGGCTGGATCGAAGATTGCCTCGACGCTGTCTCCGTCGATGGAATCCGCTCGGTAGCTCTCGATCGAATCCGCCACGAGGTACGGCGCGAGCTGGACCATGCGCGTTCGCGTGTACTCGCGACGCTTGTCGTACAGGCGCACGGGCAGCTCCTCGATCGGCTGGAGCAATGCAGTAAGCATCAGACCGACGGGCCCTGCGCCGACAACGTGCACCTGCATCCTGGAGTTCAGTTTCTCACAACCATGGCAGCGAGCTAGAGCTGCCCGCTTTGCATCGTCGTTGCTCGAGCTACAGCGTTGCGCGTGCGGTTAACGGCGGGCCGACGAGCTGGCTACGGGCTGGCCGGCCTCGGCTGAGGCACAGGAGGCTGCGCCGGAAACGGCGCCCAGCCCTGTTCGACGAGGTCGGCGAGGCCACTCGAGGCGACGCCGGAATCCGAGGTCGTGAAGACGGTGTGGCCGACGACGACCGCCCGCCTGATCGTCGGCGAAACCGTACCCGCCGGGTGCGCGATCCGGCCGACGAGCTGGATTCCGTGCGCCCGCGTCACGCGATAGCCCACCGCGCGCTGGTCGAACGGCACGACGACGAGGCCCGTTGGCGGCCAGAAGAGAAAGGCGTGGTGATCGGACTCCGCCTCGGACCACCCCGGGCCGAGCGTCGCATGGGCGATCCGCGCCGGGTGCCGGAGATCCGAGACATCGAACAGCGAGAGCTGGGTCCCGACCGGCCGACCCTGGTCGTTGACGTCCTGGCCGATCCCGAGCAGGAGATCGGGCGAGATCGGATGCAGGTAGGCCGAGTAGCCCGGCAGCTCGAGCTCGCCGAGTACCCGCGGCCGGGCCGGGTCGGCCAGGTCGACGGTGTAGAGCGGGTCGACCCGCTTGAACGTGACGACGTAAGCGGCCTGGCCGACGAAGCGGACCGCATAGACGCGCTGCCCACGGCCGAGATTTCCGACGCGGCCGATCTCCGTGAGGGCTCGGGCATCGGTACGGAAGGTGGTCAAGAGCGAAGTCGTCGAGTCGCTCGAGTCGAACCATGCGGGCGCATCGGTACTCACGACGCGCAGGACGCCGGCGGACTCGGACAGGGACCACTGGTCAAGCAGGTAGCCCGTCACCTGGCTGCTGCCGCGGTACCGCGTGCGGGTCGGACTCGAGATATCGAAGCGATGGATGGCCGTGGTGACGCCCGGCTTCGTCTCTGTCGGCGTTGCGGTTGGCGGTCTGTCGGCCCACTGCTCGGTCGCGACGTAGAGATTGTCGGGCGAGGCATAGACGATCCGCGCGTCGGTCATGACACCGACCGAGTCGAGGGGGACGAGGCCCTTCGCGAGGTCGACGGTGAGCACCGTCATCAGGCCGAGGCCGGAGAAGCTCCTCGGGCGGTCGACGTTCCGGCACTGGACGAGCGGCCGGGCAGCGAGCGCCGGCCTGCCCGCTCGCTTGATCCGGTACGTCGGCAGCCACGACCCGACCCGCGAAGCCTCGACGACGGTTCGGTTGTGATCGCGCGCGGTCGCGAGTGCAGCGTCGGTCGAGTCTGTCGGCGGCTCGAAGGGCAACGGTCCCGGCACCTGGGAGGAGACGACGATGCGCGCGGTCGTGCCGACGAGCCGTGCGTCGACGTACGCGCCGTCAAGGGTGAGCGTCCGGACGAGCCGCAACGCCTTCGGGTTCGAGACGTCGATCTCCGAGAGCACCGACGTCGCGGGGAGGTACGGCATCGCAATCGCCGGCGCTGCAGAACGAGGAGTCAGCCAATACCCGCCACGCGAGAGAACGAGCAGGCGGTCGCCGACGAGCAGGAGCTCGTGACTCCACCCTCCGTCGAGCGCCAGCGAGTCGAGGATGTGCGGCTGCGCCTCGTGGACATCGACCGCCTCGAGTCGGCCCGCGGCGACGACGAACAGTGTCGAGCCGTTCGTCTTGACCAGGTCCGGCTCGTCGACGCCCTGTTCCTGGACGTTCGTGCCGGAGTAGTCGACACCCTCGGTCGGGCCAGAGCCTGCCGTTCTTCCGCCGGCGGTGGGAGCAGCGACTCCGGGCGGTAGACCACCACGCGATGTGCCGCCGAACCCCCACGGGCCGACGAGTGGCAACGCCTGGGATTTGACGTAGCCGAGCAGGGCGCCACAGGATCCGAACGGCACGAGCCGCGAGTTGGGAGCGGCGGCCGCATGGACGTGATCGCGCGCAGTGTGGGCGGTCGTCCCACCCACACCGGCGGCGACCAGGACGGCTGTGGCGGCGACGAGCGCCGCGCGCCTCGTGAGCCTCATACGCACGTTATACGCCGCCCAGCAGCCGATTGTCACACCCGAGCTTGCACTCGAACAGTGCGCAGACTCGCTGGTGAAAAGCACGACCAAGGTCTGGTGCGCGCGCCCTCTCGGGCGACCAAGCTCCGCAGGTGATTCGGAGCATCGTTCTGATCGTCCTACTCGCGGTCGCCGCCGGCCAGGCGGAGGTTTCGCGCGCAGACACCAGGCCGCCCGCCTCGCTCACCGCCGATCTCGCCGAGTGGAACATCGTGCCGTCGACAGGCGTCGTCCGAGCAGGGCTGGTCCGGATCACCGCGCGCAACCTCGGGGTCGCCGAGCATCAGCTCGTGCTCGTTCGGACGAGCCACTTCGAACAGGTGCTACCGCTCGACGGCGACCACGCGACCGGCCGCCCCGTAACGTCACCATTCGTGGTGCGGCCGGGGCGATCCAGATCGATTCTGGCACGGCTGCAACCCGGCACCTATCTGCTGATCGACAACCTGCCGTGGCACTACTGGCGCGGCACCTCGGCGGCATTCGTCGTCCGTTGAAGGTCGGGGCTACGCGCGACCTCGCGCGACCCGCTCGCGTGCGTAGACGACCACCGCACAGAAGGCGACGGAGAGAATCCCCCCGGTGAGGCCGATTGCGATCTCGAAGTCCGCGACGTTCCAGACCCAGCCACCGTTGACAGCGATGAAGTCCGGAACACCCTGCGCCCAGAGGAGTGGTGAGATGCCGTTGGCGAAGATCCCGGCGACGAGCAACGCGCAGCCGATCCACACGCCCCACTGCCGACCTAGACCGCGTTGCGCCGCGAGGCGTGCCAGGACGAAGCCGACGGCGATCGCGACCAGCGACATCAGCACGCGCAGCGGGAACGCGTTCGGAGTGGTGTTGAAGATGAGAACGTTCCCGTGCACGACCGCCCATTGCTTGCTCAGCAGGTCAACCGCGATCGCCCCGATGAAGACCAGAATGCTGATGCGCAACGTCACGGAATCGAGACGCGCAGTCTACTCTCG
>DASYPH010000026.1:0-22162 GCA_036006925.1 Gaiellaceae bacterium | reverse complement strand
GCGGCCTCCCAGTCCTCCACGTTCATCGACACCTGCACCAGGCCGGCGCTCGGCAGGGCAAGGCCGAGCGCCCGCACCCCGGGGAAGCCACCACCGGTCTCCCGCACGACGCCCGCGACCGCTCGCGCGACACCGACCTCGCCGCGCAGATTGACGTTGAACGCGATCAACGGTCGCCGTGCGCCGACGATCACGCCGCCGGCAGCCTGCGTCAGCTGGTTCGGCCCGAAGTCGGGGGCCAGTTCCGCCTCGTCGATGCGCCGCTGCAGCTCGTCGAGGCCGCCGCGGCGGTAGTAGGCAGGCCCTCGCTCGGGCGGCGCGTAGAGGAAGACCGGCAGTCCGAGCTCCGATCCGAGGCGCTCCCCGACGATCTCGGCCACCGTCCGGGCGCGTTCCAGGTCGTCGGGCTCGAGCGGCACGATCGGCACGACGTCCGCCACGCCGATGCGTGGGTGCGCTCCCTCATGAGCACGGAGGTCGATGCGGTGCTTCGCCACCCAAACCGCCGAGACCAGCGCCTCGACAAGCTCCCGCTCGTCGCCGACCAGGGTGAAGACCGACCGATTGTGATCGGGATCGCTGTGGACGTCGAGCAGCCGCGCATGCACCGAGAGCCCGTCCGCGATCGCATCGATCGTCGCTCGGTCACGACCCTCGCTGAAGTTGGGCACCGACTCGAGCAGCCGCACATGACTACTTTAGGAGTGTTGAAGGAGTACTACGACAAACGGGCGACCGAGTACGACGACTGGTACCTGGGACGGGGTCTCTTTGCCGAGCGCGACCGGCCGGATTGGGAGGCCGAGGTGTTGCTCCTCACGGACGTCGTTGCGGGACTGCCGCCGGCCCGCACCCTCGACGTCGCCTGTGGCACCGGTTTCCTGACCCGGCACCTCCAGGGGGCCGTGGTGGCGCTCGATCAGAGCGAGCGGATGCTCGAACAGACCGCCGCGCAAGCTCCGCGGGCGACCGTCGTTCAGGGCGACGCGTTCGCGCTGCCGTTCCCGGACGGGACATTCGACCGTGTCTTCACCGGGCATTTCTACGGACATCTCCGCGACGACGAGCGGCTGGCCTTCCGAACGGAAGCGGCCCGCGTCGCCCGAGAGCTCGTCGTGGTCGACTCCGCGCGGGCAGCGGCAGACGCCGATGAGTCCGTGCAGGAGCGTGTCCTCAACGACGGCTCGCGCTGGGAGGTCTACAAGCGGTGGTTCACAGGCGCGGGGCTCGCGGCGGAGCTCGGCGGCGGCCACGCGCTGCACGACGGCCGCTGGTTCGTCGTCGTGCGCTCGCCGGCGTGAGACACTACCGGTCGCTCGCCTCGCTGCAGCGCGACCAGGCCCGGTGCAGGGCCTGCGTCGACGCCGGGCATTCCCTCGCCTCACTGCCGGTGCTTGCCCCGTTGTCCGACCAGCGGGCCTACCTGTTCGGCCAGGCGCCGGGCGTCGTCGAGGGCGAGGAACGGCGCCCCTGGCGGGGGCGCGCCGGCCGAACGCTGCGGCGATGGCTCGAGCTCGAGGAGGAGACGTTCTACGAGACCTTCTACTGCGCGTCTGTCACCCGCTGCTATCCGGGTCGCGCAGCCTCGGGCCGGGGCGACCGCACGCCGACGCGCGAGGAACAGGACCTCTGCGCGGGCTGGCACCGCGAGGAGCTGCGCGTTCTCCAGCCTCTACTGATCGTGACCGTCGGCGGTCTCGCGGCTCGTCGGCTGCTCGGCGTGCGGAGCGTCACCGAGTCGGTCGGCCGCCGCTACGCACTCGGAGGCGCGATCGCGATCCCCCTGCCTCATCCGTCCGGCGCGAGCAGCTGGTTGAACGACCCGCAGAATCGCCGGCGAGTGGCCGCGGCGGTCCGGCTCGTGCACGCCGAGCTTGACCGACGTTGACCCCGGGTACCCTTAACTAAGTGAACGATCTGACCACGCCGGCGTATCGCGCCACATTCATGCGGCTGGTCGCCTTCCTCCGGCCCTACAAGGTCTCGCTGATCATCTCGATCGTGCTGGCCGTCGGCTCCCAGGCGGCGGCGCTCGTCGCGATCCTGCTGACGCGAAGCGTCGTCACCTCGTTGCACGAGAACGAGCTCGGCCGGGTGAAATGGCTCGTCGCGCTGGTGCTCCTGCTGGGCCTCGCGCGCGCGTTGATGATGTCGGGCCGCCGGCTGATCGCAGGCAAGCAGGCGCTCGCGGTCGAGCTGGACATGCGGCAGGCCGTGTACGCGAAGCTCGTCCGCCTCTCGTTCGGCTTCTACGACCGACACCAGACCGGTCAGCTGATGAGTCGCGCCACCGTCGACCTGCAGGGCGTGCGGTTCTTCCTCGGCTACGGCTTGATCTTCTTCTTCCAGCACGTCTTCACGATCGTCGGCGTCGGGATCGTGGTCTTCATCATCTCGTGGAAGCTCGCCTTGATCTCGATCGCGATCGCACCGTTCTTGATCGCGATCGCGTACCGATACAGCCACGTCGCCCATCCACTGCTCCGCGACGTGCAGCAGAGGATGGCCGACGTCGCCACTGTCGCCGAGGAGAACATCGTCGGCGTCCACGTCGTCAAGTCGTTCGCGCAGGAGAGCGCCGAGCAGGCGAAGTTCGAGCAGCGCTCGGAGCGAGTCTTCGTGCAGAGCGTCAAGGCGAACCGGCAGCGGGCGCTCTACGTTCCGCTCCTGAGCTTCCTGCCGTTGCTCGCCCAGGCGGCGATCCTCCTCGTCGGTGGCCGGATGGTGGCGCGCGGCGACCTCTCACTCGGCGACTTCGTCGCGTTCAACCTCTTCCTGGCGCTGCTCGTGATGCCGCTGCGGCAGCTCGGGATGTGGATCGGGCAGGCGCAACGGGCAACCGCGTCGGGTGAGCGCATCTTCCAGGTGATCGACGAGCCCGAGGAGATCGCCGACGCCGACAGCGCGCCCGCGCTGCCCCCGGGTCCGGGCCGCGTGGTCTTCGATCGCGTCACCTTCGGCTACGACCCGGAGCGACCGGTGCTGGTGGATGTCGACCTAGAGCTCGAGCCGGGGCGGGTCGTCGCGCTGATCGGCCACACGGGCGCCGGCAAGACCTCGCTCGCGGCACTCGTCCCGCGCTTCTATGACGTCCAGGCCGGAATCGTCTCGGTCGACGGTCACGACGTTCGCGCCGTCAGCCTCACCTCGCTGCGTCGCGAGATCGGCGTGATCGCACAGGACCCGTTCCTGTTTTCGGCGACCGTGCGCGAGAACATCGCCTTCGGCCGGCCGGGCGCCACCGAGGACGACGTCAGCCAGGCGGCGCAGCTGGCTCAGGCGCACGAGTTCATCGAGGCGCTTCCCGACGGCTACGAGACCGTGGTCGGCGAGCGCGGGATCACCCTCTCCGGCGGACAGCGGCAACGGCTTGCGATCGCCCGCGCGCTCGTCGTCGATCCCCGCATCCTGATCCTCGACGATGCGACGGCGTCGGTCGACGCGACGACCGAGGCGCGGATCCGCGACGGCCTGCGCGGCGCGATGCGTGGCCGGACGACGATCATCATCGCGCATCGGCTGTCGACGATCGCGCTGGCCGACGAGATCGTCGTCCTCGAGGAGGGCCGCGTCGCCGCCCGCGGGAGCCACGACGAGCTCGTCGACACGAGCCCCGTCTACCGCGAGATCTACCAGCACGGCCTGCTCGAGCGCGTGCTCAGCGAGGAAGTCGCGTGAGGGTCCACCAGCCCGGCGGGCACCTGATGCGCGGCGGCAGGCCGACGGTCGAGGACTGGTCGTGGCCGCAGACGAAGCGCCGCCTGCACGCCCTCTACCGGCTCGCCCGTCCATACCGGGCGCGCACACTGATCGCGACCGTCTCGCTGCTCGCTGCGACTGCGGTCTCGCTCGTGCCGCCCTACCTGGTCGGGCGGGCCGTCGACGAGGTGCGCCGCGGCGACACGCATTTGCTCGTCCTGATCGTCGTCGCGTTCGTCGCCGCCGGTGTCCTCGGGGTCGTCTTCAGCTACGCGCAGACGTACTTCACAGGCTGGACCGGCGAACGCATGCTGGCCGACCTCAGGAACAACCTCTTCCGCCACCTGCAACGCCTGTCCCTCGGCTTCTACGAGCGAAACCGCGCCGGCGTGATCATCAGCCGCCTCACGAACGACGTCGAGGCACTCGACCAACTCGTTACCGACGGGGTCAGCTCGCTCATCCAGAACACGCTCACGCTCGTCGGAACCGCCGTGCTGTTGTTCTTCCTCGACTGGCGGCTCGCGCTCGCGACGATGGGCGTGATGCCGCTGATGGCCGTCGCGACGGCGTGGTTCCGGAAGCGCTCAGGCCGCGCGTATCGCTCCGTCCGAGAGACGCTCGGCCTCGTGACCGCGACGCTCGCCGAGGACATCGCCGGCATGCGAGTGCTCCAGTCGTTCACCCGGGAGGACGCCGCCCAGCAGAACTTCCGGCAGATCGGGGATGACTACCGCGTCGCGAACATGCGGACCGTCGTCCTGAGCGGCCTCTACTTCCCGTTCGTCGACTTCCTCTCGACGGCTGCAACCGCGGTCGTGCTCGGCTACGGCGGGTGGCTCGCCTACCACGGGGAGGTCTCGATCGGCATCGTCGTCGCGTTCCTCGGCTACCTCACGAACTTCTTCGACCCGGTCCAGCAGCTCTCGCAGCTCTACAACACCTTCCTCTCCGCCGTCGCAGCACTCGACAAGATCACGGACGTGCTCGACGAGGCGCCGGAGGTCGAGGACGCCCCGGGAGCGTTCCCGCTCGACGAGATCGCGGGACACGTCGCCTTCGAGGAGGTCCGCTTTGCGTACGGCCGCGGGCCCGAGGTGCTGCACGGCATCGACCTCGACGTGGCGGCCGGGACGACCGTGGCGCTGGTCGGGCACACGGGCGCCGGCAAGTCGACGATCGCCAAGTTGCTCGCACGCTTCTACGACCCGACCGACGGCAGGATCACGATCGACGGCACCGACCTTCGTTCCGTCGCGCAGCAGTCGTTGCGCCGACAGCTCGGAATCGTGCCGCAGGAGGGCTTCCTCTTCGCCGGCACCGTGGCCGAGAACATCGCGTTCGGACGACCCGACGCGACGCACGAGGAGATTGTGGAGGCGGCCCGGACCGTCGGCGCCGACGAGTTCATCGACCGGCTCGAGCAGGGTTTCGAGACGCAACTCGGAGAGCGCGGCTCGCGGCTCTCACTCGGTCAGCGGCAGCTGATCGCGTTCGCGCGCGCCCTCCTGGCCGACCCGCGGATCCTGATCCTCGACGAGGCGACGAGCTCGGTCGACATCGGCACCGAGAGGAAGATCGAGCACGCGTTGCACCTGCTGCTCGAGGGCCGAACGGCGTTCATCATCGCCCACCGTCTCTCGACGATCCGCGACGCCGATCTGATCGTCGTGCTCGAACACGGTCTCGTCGTCGAGCAGGGGACGCACGACGAGCTCCTCGCGCGCGACGGCCTCTACCTGTCGCTCTACGGCGACTGGGCCGCGGAAGTCGCGTAAGTCGCTAGCGCGCCGGGACGACGACGGAGCCGGCGACCTTGTCGTGCCAGGTCTGCTTCTCGCTGTCCCAGAGCATCCATAGGTAGCCGAGCAGCAGGACGAGGCCGGAGACGATCGACATCAGCGCGCGTCCGAGCGCGCGACCGTAGCCGATCGGGGCACCGGTGCCGTTCCGGAAGTCGACGACCCGGATCGACATGACCGCGTCGCCCGGAGTCTGACCCGTCTTGCCATGGAAGTACGTGTAGTAGCCGAGGGAGATCACGAGCGCGAGTCCTTCGCCGCCGGAGTTGCCCAGGATCGCCCGGAGGATGCCGCTGACCACGCCGAGGGCGATCCCGTCGATCAGAGCGGCCGCGAAGCGCCGCCAGAACCCCGACCGCTCGCTGGTGAGGGCGCTGTGGGTCTCCTCGATCATCAGCGCTCATCCTGACAGTCGGGGCGGACGAGCGCCTGGGCGACCGGACGGCGCCTCGGGCGCGGCACCCGCGACGTAAGCTCTCGGGCATGCTCGACCGCGAGACCGAGAAGCGCATCGGGCAACCAGTCTCCGAGGAGGCCGAGCGCGAGACACGCCTGACGCCCGCCGAGGCGACCGCGCAGATGCGGATCCGCGTGCCCGTGCGAGCGAACCGCAAGCTGCGCACGATCATCGATCGCGTCAACAAGGACTTGCAGCTCAAGGGCTGGTGGCACGTCTCGAACGTGAACGCCGTCGCCCGGATGGAGATCAACGACCACTCCTGGGTCCACGTTCAGATCGTCACCAACATCGCGCTGAAGCTGCTGCGCCAGCTGACGAAGCACGGTGTCGAGCCGGCGATGGTCACGGACTACGGGATGACCAGGGACGACGCCGAGGTCGTGGTCGCCCTGACGGCGCTCACGCACTGCATCGGCATGTCTGTCCACCGGAAGGGCCACGAGGACTTCAGCCTCTTCCTGGCGGAGCCGAAGCTGCGCGAGTTGCTGAGCGGGATCTACGACGAGCCCGATTTGACGGTGATCGTCTCCGAGGTGCTGCAGGGCATCATCAGCCACCGCTCCGACGGGGAGCCGCTGACGCTCGAGGCCGGGATCCTGCGGGTTGCCGACGCTCTCGACATGGAGCAGGGACGGTCGCGGATCGCGTTCGAGCGCGGCCGGATCGGGATCCACTCGCTCTCGGCCGCCGCGATCGAGGAGGTCGAGATCACGGACGGCGCGAAGCCGATCCGCATCTCGATCCGCATGAACAACTCCTCAGGCATCTACCAGGTCGACGGCCTGTTGAAGGCGAAGCTGGTCGGCTCGGGGTTGGAGCCCTACGTCGAGGTGATCGCCCACATCGACACCGAGGCCGAGAAGCGCCTCGTGCCGCTCTACGAGCTCGACCTGTAGCCGGAAGGGTTCGCCTGCGGGCAGCCCCGGCTACACTTCGGGCGCCCTGCGGGATCGTCTAATGGTAGGACGCCTGACTCTGGATCAGGTAGTCTAGGTTCGAGTCCTAGTCCCGCAGCCTCGCACAAAAGCCCCGCAAATCGGGGCTTTTCAGCCAAAAGGGAACGGGGGAGCATGACGTACGAGGAAGCAACGAGGCGCCTGGTCGACCTGGCTCGTGAGAACGGTGGCAAGCTGACGGCGGCCCAGGTCGAGGAGGATCCGGATCTCTCGAGCGACCAGGCGACCGTCTCGGCAGCCGCCCGGGCGCTCGGCGGCGGCACGAACGTCTTCTCGTACGAGGAGAACGACGGTCGCGAGTGGTTCCCGTTCGCCGGGCTCGTCTTCAGCGAGCTCGCGGCGCGCACGTAGGCGCGGCTTCCCCGCACGACGGCGGGTCTGTAAATTGCGCGTTCTGCGGCGCGCGCTCCTCATCTCCGTGATCGTGGTCTCGTCGCTGGTGGGCGCCGTTGCCGTGTCCGCGGCCGGCGTACCCGGCGGCCTCGGCAACCGCAGGGTCTCGGTGGGCTCGACGTACACGATGCTCGGCCAGACAGGGACCCTGCACGCGGGTGCCGTGCGTGCGACCGGTCCCGTCACGTTGAGCGGCCGCTGGGACGGGGGTCGCTCCCAGGTGCTCGCGCAGACCTCGACGACGGCCGACGGCCGCTTTCGGCTCACCATCACGCTGCACCGGCGCGGACAGCTGGAGCTGCGGCTCGGCACGCCGGACCATCGCGTCGAGCGCGTTGTCCTCACGGTCGTCTAGCCCCTAAAGAACGACGCCGGAGCAGCCGATGAGGTCCTCGGCTGATGACGTCGCTCGCAACCGCATTCTCGGCCCTGTCGCTCCTCGTCCACCCTGCGGTCCAGCCGGCCACCGCCCCCGCGCACGAGCACCTGCTCGCACGGGTGCACGCACCGGTCCCGGTGCTCGCCCGGCCCGGCGGGGCACGCGTCGCCACGCTCGGCGCCACCACCTCCTTCGGCTCGGCGCGCGTCCTCTCGGTGGTGCGCCGGTCCGGTCACTGGCTGCGGGTCACGACCGCCGATCTGCAGGACGGCAGGGATGGATGGATCGACGAGAACGCGCCCGGGATCACGATCTCCGCGACCCGAGTCGAGATCGTGATCCGACTCGCGGCCAGAACGCTCGAGCTTCGCCGGGACGGGCACGTCCTCCGTCGCTTCACGGTCGGCGTCGGTGCGCCTGGATCGCCGACCCCGACCGGGCAGTTCGCGGTCACCGATGAGCTCTCCGGGGCTGCCTACAGCCCTGTCTACGGCTGCTGCATCCTCGCTCTCTCGGCCCGTCAGACACGGCTTCCGCCCGGCTGGACCGGCGGCGACCGCATCGCCATCCACGGCACGAACGTGCCGTCGACGATCGGAGAGGCGCTTTCGTCCGGTTGCGTGCACGCGGCGGACGACGACCTGCGCTTCCTGATGCGGCTCGTCCCGCTGGGGACGCCCGTCTCGATCTCCTAGGCCGGGGGCTCTGCAGAGATCTCGCGCGGAAGCGGCCGTGCGTTCAGCAGGGCTGTCCGCCGCAACCGGCGAAGCTGGTCGGGGGTCTCCGCGTTCGAGACGACGGAGATCGAGCCGGCGGCGGAGAGGGACGACCCCGCTGCGGTTCCGCGAGAGCCGTCTCCGAATCCACCCAGCAGTGCGGCGCCGATGACGACCGCCGCCGCAACGATCCCCACGAAGACGCGCCGGGGCGATGCGGGCAGCGAGACCGAAACAGGTGCGTGCGAGGCCAGTGGCACTGCCCGGATGGCCGCCGTCGACGCTGCCGCCCCTGTGGCGAATGCCGCACAGTCGGCGCATCGAGCGAGGTGCGCGTCGAGCAAGGCCTCTTCGAGCTCGGAGAGCTCGCCGTCGATCCGGAGCGAGGCCCAAAACCGCACGCGGGCACACAGCTGTCCACCGGAGGCATACATCGGATAGTCAGACGCACGCCGTGTCATTTAGTTAGCAAGGTTATCGATCAACCCGTACAATCCCTGTTTCGAATGATAGTCAGACACTCGATGCGCTGGCTCGTCTCAGCTCTGGCGCTCGCCGCCGTCGCCGCGTCCGCCGCGGTCGCAGCGCCGGCCCCGTCCTACACCGTCACCTTCACCGGCTCGGGCAGCGAGCACCAGCTCGACAACCTGAGGAACATCCAGGACAGCGGCCTCTGTGACTCGGCCGAGCACATCGACGTCAACGCGACGATCACCTGGGCCGCATCCTGGAGCGCGTTCCGGCCGGGGAAGCGGCCGCTCGCCGGCCCCGCCGGGATCGACGGGTCAAGCGTCCAGGGGTCGGATGTCAAGGACGCCTGTGGTCTCGACCTCAGCCAGGCGCCGCCCGGCTGGGTCAACCAGACGGCCTGCTCGAGCGCGCTCGTGGCCTCCGGCGGCCCGTCGCTGGCGCTCGCGCGCAGCACGCCGAAGCTGCTCGTGCTCGCAGTCTCGGCGGCCCCGGTCGCGGTGCCGGTGGGGGTCGGCTGCGGTTTGAACGTGCGGAACGACCAACTGACGGCCCACGTCTCGGTGCCGCGGGCGAAGCTGAACGCACTGAAGAAGCGTGGCTCGCTGACGTTCGCGGTCGGCACCGCCCACCCCGGTCCCGGGGACGCCTACGCACCGACGCTCGACTGCTCGCAGGCGACGAAGCCCTACGAGGGCTACCGCACCGCCGACGAGTGCCACGACACGCTCTCGTGGAACGGCACCGTCAAGATCACGCGCGTTTCTTGAGCTGATCGACGAGCGGGAACGATCGGTGCGCCCGCGGCGGCGTGACGAAGTTCTGGCGGTGAGTCGCGTGGATGAACGAGTTGAACCCGAGCGCCGGTGCGTTCGGATCGAGCGCCAGCGACGAGCCGTCGCCGAGCGCGCCGTCCATCGCGCGGCGCGTGCGGTTGAAGAGGTCGGACGTCGGTGCGAACGCCACGAAGTGCAGGCCTGCAGCCGGGGTCGACGAGGCTTCAGCAGAGACCACGCTCGAGGCGAACGGATTGTCGAGGGTGTTGAAGTCGGCGCGCTGGATGATCGCCGTTCCCCGCGTTCGAGTAACGCCGTACGCGTCGCGCGTGTCGGCGCGCAGGCGCGAGACCGTCTGGAGGGTCGCGCTATGACCGACGGCACCGAAACGTGCAAGGTCGCTGTGGACATCGGCCGCGCGCTCGACGCGCGAGATGTCCTCGGCGATCGTGTACGTCTTGTCGGGCACCGAGAGCCCGGGTCGCGTCATCGCAGTCAACTGCTCGGGGAAGGGCGCCTGCGACCACCAGCGCTCGAGGTCCTCGTTCAGGTGCGACAGGTGCATCGCAGCGCCGCCGGCCCAGTAGCTCCGAGGTGCCTGATCGGTCAGGCCGCGAAGCGTCTCGAAACTGGCGATCCGGTCGGGCGCCATGGCCGCTTTCTGCGTCGAGGTGAACCCGAGGAACATCTGCACACCGTCGACGATCAGGTCGGCGCCGGGGACTCCGGCTGCGAGCGCCATCTGCTTGGCGAGCCCAGGCCCGGGCGCGAAGCCACCGCCGCCGAAGCCGTTTCGCACGCTGCGAACGGCGAAGAGATCCCCGAGCGACACGAGCAGCGCGTGGTAGGCGTCGTCGAGGTGCGCAGCGTTGTCGCTGCGGAAGAGGAAGACCACGTCGTCCGCACCGAGCACGACCTCTGCCGGGTCGCTGGCGAACCGGGCGGCGTCGAGCACGGCCGCCACCCGCTTGTGCCCTGCCTTCGACGCGGCACGATCGACGGGCAGGTAGCTCGGGTAACGGCGCCCGTCGGCCAGTTTCGGGACGAGTCGGCGGAAGTACGGCAGGCCCCACGAGACGGTCACGCCGAGCCCGGCGGGTGTCGGCGGATAGCGACGCTCGAGCGCAACGAGCGCCCGCTCGAGCCTGGTCTGGGCCTGGAGAAGCTTCGTCCCGCCGCTGACCCGGACACCCGCCGTGACGACGCGGTGGTGAAGCGGCGGCAGGATCACGTCGATCCCGAGCTCGTTGACGACGCGCAACCCGCCGAGCAGGTACTGCTCAGGATGCGCGACGGCCGTCGCGGCAGCGCGCGCCGGGGCAGCCGCGAGCCCGTCGATCAGCGAGTACACGTTGCCGGCGGCGAGCGCGACGAGGCCACGCTGCAAGAGCTCGCGCCGCGAGAGGCCGCTCACCTGTGCTGCTCGACCAGTTTGTGGCGTTCGAGCCGCCGCATCAGGTCGGCGTCGTCGCCGTACCGACCGGCCGGCTGTGCGAGACCGGGCTTGGCGGGCGAAGGCGTTGCGCTGCCGCGTGAGGCGACGGCGATCCACGCTGCAGCAGCGACCGCGACAGCGATCACGAGTACGACCCCCCACGTCCAACGCACGCCGAAAAGGGTAGCGCGCTTGGCGAAGACGTTCCCTTCTTCTCTATGCTCTCGGGATTCCCCTGACCCCCCTGACAGGAGGACGAGTGAAGAAGCGCATCTACGCAGGTGTTGGCGCATCTGCGCTGATTGCAACCGTCGCCCTCGCGGCGATGGTGAGCGGGGCGTTTGCCCGGACTGGCGCCTCGCCGCTACCGGCTGCGTCGTGCTCGGCGATCCAGAACGGAAGTGGCCAGTTCCTGGTCGCATCGGACCTGCCGCTCGAGGGCTCTGGCCGGACACAGACGACCCAGATGACCCGTGCGATCAAGTTCATCTTCAACCAGCACGGCTGGAAGGCTGGCAAGTACTCGCTCGCCTACCAGAGCTGCGACGACGCAACTGCCCAGGCCGGCAAGTGGGACTCGGGCAAGTGCTCGTCGAACGCGAACAACTACGCGCAGAACAGCAGCGTGGTCGGCGTGATCGGAACGTTCAACTCGGGCTGTGCCGAGATCATCGTTCCGGTGCTCAACCGTGCCGCAAACGGCCCGATCGCAATGGTCAGCCCGGCGAACACCTATGTCGGTCTGACGCACGGCGGCCCGGGAACGGTGGCCGGTGAGCCAGGGAAGTACTACCCGACCGGGAAGCGGAACTACGCCCGCGTCGTGGCGGCCGACGACTACCAGGGTGCGGCTGACGCACTGCTGGCGAAGTCGCTCAGCGTCAAGAAGGTGTACATCCTGAACGACAAGGAGGCCTACGGCCTCGGCGTCGCGTCGAACTTCCGGAACGCTGCGACGAAGCTCGGACTCACGATCGCCGGCTTCACCGCGTGGGACGGGAAGGCGTCGTCCTACGAGGCGCTTGGCGTCAAGATCAAGTCCTCCGGGGCGCAGGGCGTCTTCCTCGGCGGACTGATCTGCGAGAACGGCGGCAAGTTGATCAAGGACCTGCGGAACGCCGTCGGCCCGAACGTCAAGATCATGATGCCGGACGGTTTCACCCCGGTTTCGGCCACCATTCAGCAGGGTGGCTCGGCAACCAACGGTGCAACCGTGTCGGTCGCCGGCCTGCCGAACAGTGCGCTCAAGGGCGCCGGTCAGTCGTTCGTGCGGGCGTTCACGAAGGCCGACAAGCGGGCACCGGATCCCTACTCGGTGTACGCAGCACAGGCGGCCGAGGTCATGGTCGCGGCGATCGCACAGTCGAACGGAACCCGTGCGGACATCGCGAAGCAGCTCTTCAAGGTCAGGCTGAAGGGCAGCATCCTCGGTGACGTGTCGTTCAACGCGAACGGCGACGTGACGTCGAACCCGGTCACGATCTACAAGATCAAGGGCAACAAGTACCCGCCCTTGACAGTGATCGTGCCTCCGAGGTCGCTCGTCAAGATCGCCTAGCCGGGACCCCATCGTCGAATATTCCGGGGGAGAGCGAGAGCTCTCCCCCGGTCTTTGTGGAACGATTTCGTGGTGACGCCACCACTCGCAGCCGTCCCGGACCTCGAGAATGAGCTCGACTGGCTCTACGGTCTGCCGCTGGATGAGTTCACGAAAGCTCGCAACGACCTGGCCGCGCGCCTGAAGCGCGCGCATCAGGCCGACGCGGCGGCAGCGATTCGCTCGCTCCGGAAGCCCGCCACGGTCGCCTGGGCGGCGAACCAGCTGGCCCGGCACAAGCCGGCACAGGTCGCGACGCTGCTCGAGACCGGGGAACGGATCCGCGAGACGCAGCAGCGCACGCTGGCCGGCGAGGCAAGCGCCGACGAGCTCGCCGACGCGATCACGGCCGAGCGCACAGCGATCCGAGCGCTTCTCACATCGGCCCGCAGCGCACTCGGTGCCCGCGGCACGGCGGCGATCCTCGACCGGCTCGGCCAGACGTTGCGCGCCGCTGCGATCGACGAAACCGGTCGCGAGCTGCTCCAGCGCGGCCGCTTGACGGAGGAGCTGTCGGCAATCGGCTTCGGGCCGCTCGAGGCTGTCAAGCCTGCGCGCCGGCGCGGCGACGAGATCGCGCGTGCGGCGCGGGAGCGAGTCACGGCCCTACGCGCTGCAGCAAGGTCGCTGGCAGCTCAGGCGCGCGCGGCCGAGGATGCCGCACGCGAAGCAGCGGCAGCCGCGCAGATCCTCCAGGAGGAGGCCGCCCAGCATCGCGTCGCAGCAGAACGCGCCGCACAGGAGTTGGCGGAAGCCGAGCAGGCGCTCAAGGCTCGCCGCTAGTCAAAGTGGGTGGGGTCCGGCCGGACGTGGCCGGACCCCGACAGGCTGTGACTTACTTCTTGTGGCCGGGCTGCGTCGCCGGCTTCGCGGGCTTCGCAGGCGCCTTGCCGTGCGTACTGTGATGGTTCACGTAGGCAACGCACTGGCCCTGGTTCTTGAACTTCGGGGCGCTGAAGGTCTTCCAGCCGCCCTTCTTACAGTCGGCCTTCGTGATGGGAACGACCGGAACCTCGACGGTTCCGTTGACCGAGATGTTCGTCAGGTCGGCGGTGCCCTCCACGTCGATCAGCACCTCAGCGGACGTGATCGTGCCCGTCGGCGTCGGTACCTGCTGTCCGTTCGCGAGCAGCGTGGCCGCTGTGAACGTGTAGGTCGCGGTCCCGTCGCCGTTGACGACCGGGATCACGTTGTTGCAGCCGAGAAAGAACGTCCCGGCGCTGGTGAAGATGTTGAACCGCGGCGAACCCCCATTGCACTGGGCGGCGCTCTTGAGGGTGAAGGCGGCCGAGGTGAACGTCTGTCCGGAGAGACCGGTGATCTCCGCCTGCGCGGCGGCGTTGGTCGGTGTCGGGCAGTTCTTCTCGAGGTGCAGCACGCCGGCCGAGAATGTGGAAACCGGGCAACCGGTGTTACCCGGGTCGAAGACGCCTGGGACGAGCGCGGCGCCGGCAGTACCCGCCAGTGCGAGCACCAGGATCGTGCCGAATAGAGCAATCATTCTTTTCATCAAGGACCCCCTCGTGGTGTGAATCGCCGTCCGAACGTCGTTCGGTCCGGCCCGGTCAGGCATCCCCGATTAAGGAGTGCCGAAACGTGATTTGCCCCCTATTCGCCGTGCCTCGAATGTGCCATTCTCGAACGGCGACGTTCTGTAGCCGTCGTTCGTGATCTGCCGGCGTGCACGTCCGTGCGACGCGTGCGCCGGCGGAGCCGCCTCATCGTGGACTAGCCCGGCCGGTGGTTGCCAAGGTGCAGCTCGCCCCGCAGCATGTCGATCCTGCGATGCAGCCGGCGACGCTCTTTCGAGACCTCCTGCTCCCGCTTCGCGGTGATCTCGTTCGGGAAGGTATCGAGGCGGTCGTGCAGCTTGCGCCGCACCGCCGAGACCTCCCGTTCCCGCAGCTCGAGCTGCTCGAGCTCGACGAGCATCGCGTTCAGGTCGAAGAAGCTTTGGGAAGCCACGGTCCCTCATCGGCAGATCGCCCTTCGAACTTGAGGGGTAGCCAGACGGCCCAAAAGGTCGTACAAGAAGGAAGATGAAGTCGATCGTCGCCGTCCTGATCGCTGCCGCGCTCGCCGTCGGTGCCGTCATCTGGTGGACCGGCCGGAGCGCCGACCAGGTGACGAGCACCTTGCTCGCCCTGCCCGATCAGGCGTCGGTCGCAGTCGCGCGGGCCAACATGACGTCGGCTCTCCCGGCGCTGCAGGCGTTCGCGGCCGCCAACGGCGGCTATGCCGGTGCCACCGTGACCGGGCTGCAGCAGATCAACGCCTCGATCGGCAGCGGCATCTCGCTGCACGACCTGTCGGCGACCGCGTACTGCCTGCAGAGCACGATCGGCACCGCAACGGTCAGCATGACCGGCCCCGGCGGACCGATCGTCGACTCGCCCTGCCCGTAGCGCTCCGCGCGGGAAAGCCGCAACAACCGTTCGGAGTTCCCCGCCACGAATGCGCGGTTTCCCTCCGGGCCGCCCCGCGACCGCTGAGCTACGTTCGAGTGAGGACTGAACTTGACCTGTAACCGTGCGACGAGAGGACCGATCATGAGCAGCAGCGGCTATGCCGGCAAGCGTGGCGACGATGGGAATGGAGCAGCCCTCGCAGGCGCCGCGGCGATGCTCATGGGGCTCCTCGTGGTCGTGCTCGCCGCGGTGGCGATCCTGATGTGGAGCGATGCGCGGAATGCGCGGAACCACTCAGGCAGCGCTTCGAACGCGACCGCCACTTCGACGATGCCCGGCATGGATATGAGTGGCACTGCGACTGGCAGCGGATCGCTCACGAGCTATGCGGGCGCGGCGCCGGCGAACGCCACTGACCTCGCCGCTGCTCACACGCCATATCCGGCTGCCCTGCCGGCCGTCCCCGCCGGTCCGATCGCGGACGTCTCACTCGCGCTGACCGACATCAACATCCAGGTTGCGCCCGGCGTGCACTACGCGGCCTGGGCCTGGGCCGGCGGCGCTCCTGGACCCGTGATCCATGTTCGTCAGGGGCAACAGGTCAAGATCACGCTGACCAACCGCGGCGCGATCCCGCATTCGGTCGACTTCCACGCCGCGCGGATCGCCCCGAACAAGGCATTCACCGACGTGCTGCCCGGGAAGTCCGTCAGTTACACGTTCACGGCGAACGATGCCGGGGTCTTCATGTATCACTGCGGGACCAAGCCGGTGCTGATGCACATCGCGAACGGCATGTACGGCGCCATCGTCGTCGAGCCGAAGCCCGGCGTCCTGCCGAAGGCGGACAAGAACTACGTCCTCGTCGCGAGCGAGTGGTACCTCTCG
This sequence comes from Gaiellaceae bacterium, assembly GCA_036006925.1. Taxonomy (GTDB): domain Bacteria; phylum Actinomycetota; class Thermoleophilia; order Gaiellales; family Gaiellaceae; genus PALSA-600. The sequence continues at coordinate 6,185 of DASYPH010000026.1, read as the reverse complement.
AGCGACGGGCTCGCGAAGCCGGCGACGTTCAACATGGCCAAGGCACATGCGCGGCAGCCCGATTGGATGACCTTCAACGGTTACGCAGGTCAGTACGTGACGCATCCGCTGACCGCCGATCCGGGCCAGCTAGTCCGCTTCTGGGTCGTCGACGCTGGCCCGTCTCTGGACACCGATTTCCACATCGTCGGCACGATCCTCAACACCGCCTATGCGTTCGGCGACATGAATCCGACCGACGCCTTGCACAACGTCCAGACCGTGACGGTGCCCGCGGGTGGCGGCGGCGTCTTCGACGTGAAGATCGACCAGCCGGGCCTCTATCCCTTCGTCTCGCACGCGTTCGCAGCCGTCGACCAGGGCCAGGTCGGACTGTTGAAGGTCGGCGACGTCAAGGGGACGATGTCGCACTGAGACGGCGGCTGGACTCGCGCGTTTGCGGGGTGACGGTTACGCCGCCGGCCCGCCACGTCGCGCAAACGGTGGTTTGCCGACCGACCGATCGGTGAGACTCAAGATACGGGCGCCACTCGAACTCTCCCAAGTGTCGAGGCACCCGCTCCCTACGGCTGGGACTCGCCGCATGGATCTCCCCTCCCACGGCGGGTCCCGTCGCGGGCTGAGCCATCTGTCGCGCTCAGCGCCGGACGCGCCAGCGCCCCGGGCGGCGAGTGGGCGGCGTCGAAGCCTGCTTGGGATCGAGCGCGTCGCCGAGCTCTTCCGGTGGGGGTGCAACCGTTTCTGACGGCGGCGCTACGGCCGCCGGTTCGCCTTGCCCGACGGGCCGGTAGATGCCGGGCTCGACCTCTTGCCATCCCTCTCCCAGGTAGCGCTCGACCCACGTCTTGTGCTCCTCGCGGGCGCGCGCCTGGGCCTCCTCCGTCGAGCGCGGCTCCGGCTCGTGTTCCCCCATCGCCATGACTCCCTCTGTCGCCGCAGTTCCACCAGAGTACTACCCGTTGGCGGCATGCACTAACAAGGTTCCGGCGGGCGAGCTCGTGATGCTCGGGCTGGCGCTGTCACGCCGCTCGTGCAGAATCCGCGTTCCACGATGTCGGAATCCGATTCTCGCCAGCTCACCCGTGACGAGCTGACGACGATGACCGCAGAGGAGATCGTCGCAGCCGAGCGGGCCGGTCGGCTCGACGCGCTGAAGCGCGGCGAGCCCGGTACGCCGCCTCCACCCCCGGCAGACGCCGCCGAGGCGCCAAGCGCAGCGGGCACCGAGTCGTCCGCCGGAGAGCCGCCGGCGGAGGACATGGCCGTGTTCCGCACGGTCGGAGCGGGCGGCGACGCGGGTGCGATCGCGTCCGGCCCGTTGCGATTGGCGCCGGCCGCCGGGGTCGACGCGCACGGCGACCAAGGCAGTCACGGCCAGCTCAGCCGGGCCGACCTGCAGACGATGACCGCGGCGGAGATCGTCGCGGCGGACCGAGCAGGCCGCCTCGACGACCTGAAACGGTCGGAGGCCGACCCGCCCCCTGGCTAGCGTCCAGCTGGGTGAACGAGCTTCAGTTCGCTCGGGTCCCAGCGCCAGGCGCTGTCCGGGGTGACGTGAGTGCCCCCGATCCAGCGGTCGATCCCGAGGAGCTCGACTCGATCGGCTTCGCCGCGGAGCGTGTGGTCTCCGGTGGCGGTCAGCCGCAGCTGGAGGCGCGCGAACTGCCGGCTGTCGCCGAGCGGAGGCGGCGGGGGAAGCGGCGTGCCTTCGTCCGTCTCGAGGAGTCGCGTCGCTCCCTGCCCGAGCGCCCAGAGCACTCGATAGAACCAGGCGTCGCCTAGGAAGGGCGCCTCCTCGAGCCGTTGCGCCGCAGCGAACGCCGCAGGCGGTGAGTGCCCGCCGCCCGCGACCGCCTGGAGCGCCCGTCGCTCGGTCCCGGACAGCCCGTCTCCGGGCGCGGGCAGCTCCTCGAGCAGCCGGCGCAGCGCGACCGCGAGGAACGGCAGCTCCGCGACCTCACGCGTCGCCCACTCGACGAGTGCGGTGGGCTCCGGCGCCCGGACGGCGGCCCAGGCGCTCGTCGCCGCCTCGAGCACGGCGGGGGTCGCGCGGTGGCGGGAGGGCCAGAGCGTCTCGAGCTCGGTCGCCGTCAACTCGCCGAGCCCGGCGAACGACGGCTTGCCGGGGAACGAGCCGATCACGATCAGGTCGGGCACGCTCTCGTGCCTGTGGGCGAGTGCGAGCGCGTCGACGAGTTGGAGCTGGTCGTAAAGGTCGTGCTCGAACCAGAGCACCACTTGCAGCTCGGCGCGGAACGCCTCGAGCAGTTGCCGGTCGCGCTCCTCGAGCGAGGAGAGAAGGGCCTGTTCGCCGCCCCAACCGCAGTCGGCGAGGAAGCGGGCGCGGGCGTGGAGCAGCTCCCGCCGTGGCAGCGCCGGCACCGGCCCCTCGTGCAGCACGTCCTGCCACGGCAGAACGGCACCGCCAAGCGTCGTCTGCCGGAGCGTGTTGCCGGCGCTCTCGCCGTTCGTGATGTGGAGGAGCGACGGCCGTTTCGCGAGCTTGACGCCTACCTGATCCACGACCTAGCCGACCCTCACGCCAACGACTCTAGACCCGTACCTACCTCAGCTATACCGCCGCCGCTCGAGCGTGCGTTGCGTCATCCCCTCGTCGTTCGCGATGAAGTAGATGAACGCACCGAGGAGCGGCACGACGATCACGAGGATCATCCAGAGCACCTTGGCGCCGCCGCCGATGTCGTCACGACGGAACAGATCGCGGAACACGGAGAACACGAGCCAGAACCACACGACCCAGAGGAAGAAGACGACCATCGAGCCGAAGATGCCGAAGAAGGGATAGGCGAGCAACACGTGCGATCCACCTTCCGTCTCGCTGCCCGAGCAGCCGCAGGGGCCGACCGAACAAGGGGGTTTCGGTCAAACCTAGTGGGCGTCGACGAACAAGTCGAGGTGGCGACGCCCGCCGGCAACGCCGCCCCCGAGGGCGTGCGGGTCGTTCAGACGCTGGTGGCGGACTCGCGCACCAGCCCGAACAGCTCATGGTAGGCGTCGACGAACATGTGCTCGCCCTTGATCGTCGCGGTCGCCTCGGCGCCCGCCACCTCGTCCTGCCCGGGAAGTTCCGAGGCGCCGCCGCTCGGCCCGAGCGGGATCACGATCGCGGGAGGCATCGGCTCGTAGGCCCTGAGTTCGGCTCCCTCGAGGCGGGCGCGGATGTTGGCGACGACGACCTCTGCCTCCCGACCTGCGCGGGCGGCGGTCTTCAGGTCGGCGGCCGCGACGTCGCCGAGCGCGAACACGTTCGTCTGCCCGGTGACCTGGAGCTGGGACGTCACCTCGATCGATCCGTCGGGGCGCCGTGCGTTCGCAAGGTCGCCGCGCAGGTAGTCGCTCACGGGGGTGAGGCCGTGGCAGCGAAACCAGATGTCGGCCTCGATCGTGCGGCCGACGTTGGTCGAGACCGCGAACCGCCCGAACGTGACCGGCGGGCTCTCCGGCTCGGCGCTGAGCGCTTCGCCGAGCACGAACACGACACCTCGCTCCTCGAGCTGTCGGCGGACTTCTTCGCGGAGCTCTTGCTTGTAGGGGCCGGCCAGGATCTCGGGCTCGGGCTCGAGGATCGTGATCTGCTTCTCGGGCCAACGGTCGCTGATCTCGCCGGCAAGCTCGAGCCCGGTCGGCCCGGCGCCCACGATCAGCACTCGCGTCGCTTGCACCAGCTCTTCGTGGCTTGCGCGGTAACGGACGAGCGCAGTGGCCGTTTCGTCCGTGCCGGACTTGGCCGGATATGGGTAGGTGGATCCCGTGGCGAGGGCGATGAAGTCGGGCGTGAGCTCGGCCCCGGAAGCGAGCGTGACGCTGCTCCCATCGACTGCGACCGCCCGGTCACGCAGGACACGGCCGTTTGCGAGCAGACGATCGTAGGACAGAAAGATCCTCGGCAGCCACTCGGGCTGGACCAGCGCCCGGAGCGCGGCGACATTGTGGACGAACGCATCGCGCGGCTCGACCAAGGTCACGGCGGCGAACTCGTCGAGCCCCTTGGCAGCCTTGAAGCCGCCGTAGCCGCCGCCGATCACCACGACGGTGGGACGCCCATCTGTACCGGCGTTGCTCATTTCGCATTCCCCTTCAGCGACGGTTCAGTTCCCTGCGCACGCACAGATGCGTGCGTACACAAGTTTCTCCAGGAGGCTAACCGAGCGGGAATGCCGGCCGCACCGCACACAAGCGAATCAGGGCTGCCACAGGCACCGAGGCGCTGTTCAGGCTGCTCTACGTCCGGGCCCACGTCGTCCGGGGATCGACGATGCCCTGACCGCGCACACGGCACCGGCCCGAGCGGCTTCGAGATGGCCCGCCTCGCCCACGTGCACCCAGAGGGCGCCTCGCTCCGCTACGTCGCCGAACAAGTGGTCGTCAGCCCAAGCCGAGTCTCACGGCTCGCCGAGGAGCGCGTCGCCCGCGGCTGGCTCGAACGAGCTGTCTCGCCACACGACGGCCGCCTCCTCGACCGGCTCACGCAGAAGCAACTGGACTCGATCGTCGCAGTCTGCCGCGCGCTCGGCGCGCCCCACTGCTGAGAGCCCGGCAGCGTCGACGCATCCGGTTACCCCCGCTCTTGTCAGGGACTCACCCTGAACGGCGGATGTTCGTCGGTGACCAGCACGATGGAATACGCGAAGACACCCCCTTTCGTTGTCTGACCTGGAGACGATGGCGCGGCTGCCAATTGAATGCAAGCCGACTGCCTCGGACGCGATCTCCGACAACGGCGACGTCTGACTCTTCGATCTGCAGGACTCCGTGTCGCCCACTACCAAGGTTCCACCGGGGTCTCACCGCACGGCACCTTTGCCACGCCATTGAGGCCTCCGTGAGTTCGAATCTCACTCCCCCGCTTTCCGCCTTAGTGCGCCGTCAGTACGAGCACCCAATCCGCCGATCCTTCGCGGTTCGCGCCCGGAGCCGCGAGCCGGATCTTGCGTGTGTTTCGAAACGGCGTCTCCTTGCTTGGCGTGTACGTCCCGTTCGTCGGGTCGTACCAGCGTGCCCGCACGCTGCCGGCGAACCGCGTTAGGTCGACCACGACGGCACCGCCGACCGGGAGATACGAGATGGCGAGCTTCCGGTCCGGCGTGGCCGCAGTGGTCACGTAGTCGCTGGCGGCGACGGGACCGCTGGGCGAGAACGTGCCGTAGCCGGCGGTGACGATCCTGTGCTTTTGATCCGGAACGAGCTGAAACCAGGGCACCGACGAGAACAGCTTCTTGAGTCGGCTGATCTGCGCGCTGCCGGGTGTGTCGACGTGCTTCTGCCAGTCGGGCGCGAACGGCCAGGTGTAGTGGTTGCCGTAAAACTGTCCGGCTGCCCCACTCAGCATGCTCCAGTACGCCTCTCGTCGCAGGATCGGCGGGTCACCATACGAGATCGCCGGCGGGTTTCCCTCGAACTCGTAGCCCGCCTCGGCCATGAACACCGGCAGGAAACGGCTCCGGTTGTACTCCTTCAGGACCTGCGCGTACGTGGGGTAGTAGGTGTATGCGGCGTCGAGCGTGACGACCGACCGCCACCGCGGATCGTCGAGAGAGCCGCTGGTCGACGCATCAAGCTCGACCGTCTGAATGTGTGCCGGATCGGCGGCGGCAATCCCGTGCGCGACTGCGAGGACGACAGCATCGTCCGACGCGTCGGTCCAGCTCTGAAAGTCGTTGCCGTTGAACCAGACGATGTTCGCGAAGCTCTTGTACCGCTCGCCGAGAAACCGTCCGTACGCTCGAGCCTTCGCCGGCCCGTTGTTCCGAAGGACTGTCAGCCAGCCTCCCGTCTCGATCGGGTTCAAGAAGACAGCAATTCCTGCCTTCGCGGCGAGCCGGATGATCGCGTCGGCCCGTGCGAAGTACGCCGGATTGGGCGTCGAGAGATCCCCTGGCGTCGTGAACGGCGCGATGCCGTCGAACGTGGTTCCGTCATCCCGGCACCCGGTGTAGGTCGCGCACAGCAGATTGACCCAGAGCGCGTTGAACCCCGCAGCCTTGCGGTCGGCGATAAAGGAAGCCGCGTCTCGGACGCTGAGGTTGCCGATCATCGCTTGCGGCGAGTCGCCGACGACGAGAAACGGTGTGTTGCGCTGGTCGACGAGGTAACGCCGGTTCTTCGAAGGCTTGAGCGGGAACACAACGCCGCGCGCACCTGCGCCTGGAGTCGCGTACGCGACG
>DASYPH010000025.1:0-4045 GCA_036006925.1 Gaiellaceae bacterium | reverse complement strand
CTTCGTCCTCTTCGGCGACGAGACGTACGAGGTGTTCGCGGCGGCGGCGCGTTGACGCGCGGTCAGCCCTCTGCTTCGCGCGGCGAGAAGATCACGGCCGGCACCTCTTCCTCGGCCGGGTCGACGTCGCGGAGCACGACGTCGAACAGCGTCATCACGACCGCGGCGATCGGCACCGCGAAGAGGACGGCCCAGCCGCTGAAGAGGATCCCGACCGCGGTCACGGAGACGAGCACGAGGAGCGGCGAGAGGCCGACCGCGTCGCCGAGCACCTTCGGCATCACGAGGTAGTCCTCGCAGAGGCGCACCCCCAGCACGCACACCGCCGCAAGGATCGCCACGTGCAGCGACGCCGTGAATCCCACCGCGATCGCGAGCGCGCCCGCCACCAGCGGCCCGATCACGGGGATCACCTCCACGAGGCCGGCGAAGCTGCCGACGAGGATCCAGTACGGCTCGCCGATCATCCAGAAGAGCAGTGAGAGCGTGATCCCCACGGCGATGATCAGGAGCACCTGCCCCCGGACGAAGGCGCCCAGGCGGAGGTCGATCAGCGTCCACGTGTCCCGCACGAGCTTGCGCTTCGGTCGCGGGATCAGCGAGCACACGACGTCGACTGCCTTGTCCCGCTCGAAGATCCAGTACGCCGCCGCCGCGAACGTGAAGAAGATGCCGATCATGATCTCGAAGGCCTTCTTGCCGACGCCGACCGCCGGCTTCACGAGCTGCGACCGCTTCGGCAGGTTGTTGAGCCGCTTCTGCAGCGCGACCAGCACCTGGTGCTTGACGCCGGTCGAGTGCTTCGCCGCCTGGGCGACCTCGGCCTTGCCGCTCGGGCTGAGCGCGTGGTCGACCTGGTGCGATGCCGCCGGCACCGCGAACGCGAGCGCGACGCCGACCGCCGCGACGAGCGCGACGTAGTGGAGCGCCAGGCCGACCGCGGGTGGGACGCGACGACGTGCCAGCCATTCGATCGACGGGCGCAGTGCCGCGGCGATGATCACCGCCGAGAAGAGCAGCCCGACGACCAGCCGCAGATTCCACAGCGCGATCCCGACGACGACGATCCCGCCGGCGACGAGCGTGGCGATCGCGACGCGTTTGGCGGTCTCGGCCATGCGCCGCTCCTTCCCCGAAATTCACAGCGCAAGCCCTAGGCGAACACACGTTCGCGCGATACAATGGCCGTCCCATGGCAGCCGACGAGCTCGTCGTCCACGGCGCCCGGGAGCACAACCTCAAGGACATCACCGTCCGGCTCCCGCGGAACGCCCTCATCTGCATCACCGGGCTTTCCGGCTCCGGGAAGTCGAGCCTTGCCTTCGACACGATCTACGCCGAGGGCCAGCGCCGGTACGTCGAGTCGCTCTCCGCCTACGCACGCCAGTTCCTGCAGATGATGGAGAAGCCCGACGTCGACTCGATCGACGGTCTGAGCCCGGCGATCTCGATCGACCAGAAGACGACGTCGCGGAATCCCCGTTCCACCGTCGGGACGGTGACCGAGATCTACGACTACCTGCGCCTGCTGTACGCGCGTGTCGGCAGGCCGCACTGCCCCGTCTGCGGGCGGCCGATCGCCGGCCAGTCGATCGACTCGATCGTGGAGCAGATCCTGCAGCTGCCGGTAAGCACCCGCTTCACCGTCAACGCGCCCGTCGTCCGCGACCGCAAGGGCGAGTACAAGGACCTGTTCGAGGAGCTGCGCAACGAGGGCTTCTCGCGCATCAAGGTGGACGGCGAGCAGCACACGCTCGACGACCCGCCGACGCTCGACAAGAAGTTCAAGCACACGATCGAGGTCGTCGTCGACCGTCTCGTGATGAAGGAGGATCTCCGCACGCGGCTGACGCAGTCCGTCGAGACCGCCGCCGCGCTGGCGGAGGGGCTCGTCGTCGTCGACCAGGTCGACACCGGCGACACGACGACCTACTCGCAGAACTTCGCGTGCCCCGAGCACGGCGTGTCGCTGGCGGAGCTGCAGCCGCGCATCTTCTCGTTCAACTCGCCGCACGGCGCATGCCCGCGCTGCACCGGCCTCGGCGCGCAGCAGGAGATCGACCCGGACCTGCTCGTCCCCGACCCGTCGCTCTCGATCGACGACGGTGCGCTCGTGCCGTGGGCGGTCGGTGGCTCGGGCTTCTACGAGTCGGTGATCCAGGCGATTGCCGACCGGTACGAGGTCCCCACCGACGTGCCGTGGCAGGATCTCTCCACCGAGCAGCAGGATTGGTTCCTGTACGGCACCGACGGCGACAAGGTCTACGTCCAGTACCGCAACCGGATGGGCCGCAGGCGGTCGTACATGATCGCGTTCGAAGGGATCGTCTCCTCGCTCGAGCGGCGCTATCGCGAGACGGACTCGTCGACCCAGCGTGAGCGCATCGAGGAGTACATGTCGTTCCGCCCGTGCCCGGTGTGCAAGGGCGCGCGCCTCAAGCCCGAGGTGCTCGCCGTCACGGTCGGGGGCAAGAACATCCACGAGTTCACGAAGCTCTCGATCACCCGCGCGCTGCAGTTTCTCGGCCGCTTGGGGCTGACGGAGACCGAGGAGCTGATCGGCCACCGGATCGTCAAGGAGATCCGAGAGCGCCTGACGTTCCTCGACGACGTCGGCGTCGGCTACCTGAACCTCGACCGCGCGAGCGCGACGCTGTCGGGCGGCGAGGCGCAGCGCCTCCGCCTGGCGACGCAGATCGGGTCGCAGCTCGTCGGCGTGCTCTACATCCTCGACGAGCCGTCGATCGGCCTGCACCAGCGCGACAACGACAGGCTGATCGGGACGCTCGAGCGGCTTCGCAACCTCGGCAACACGGTCGTGGTGGTCGAGCACGACGAGCAGATGATGCGCAACTCGGACTGGCTCGTCGACATGGGGCCGGGCGCCGGAGAGCACGGTGGCCACGTCGTCGCCGAGGGCACGGCGGCCAAGGTGATGCGGAACAAGAAGTCGGTCACCGGCCAGTTCCTCTCCGGCACCCGCGCGATCCAGGTGCCGCAGCGCCGCGACGAGGAGCACGGCTGGTTCACGATCCTCGGCGCGGCCGAGAACAACCTGAAGGGGATCGACGTCGAGTTCCCGATCGGGAAGTTCATCTCCGTCACGGGCGTGTCCGGCTCAGGCAAGTCGACGCTCGTCAACGAGATCGTCTACAAGGCGCTCGCGAACCGCCTGCAGCGCACGCGGACGAAGCCGGGAGCGCATGCGGGCGTCGAGGGCATCGAGGCGTTCGACAAGGTGATCGAGATCGACCAGCGCCCGATCGGCCGCACGCCCCGTTCGAACCCGGCCACCTACACCGACCTCTTCACGCACATCCGCGAGCTCTACTCGCTGACGCCCGACGCGAAGGTGCGCGGCTACAAGCCTGGGCGCTTCTCGTTCAACGTCAAGGGCGGCCGCTGCGAGACGTGCAAGGGCGACGGTCAGATCAAGATCGAGATGCACTTCCTGCCGGACGTCTACGTCCCGTGCGAGACCTGCAAGGGCAAGCGCTACAACCGCGAGACGCTCGACGTGCGCTTCAAGGGCAAGACGATTGCCGACGTGCTCGAGATGTCGATCGAGGAGGCGCTGCATTTCTTCTCCAAGATCCCGAAGATCCATCGCCGGCTGCAGACGCTGCACGACGTCGGTCTCGACTACATGACGCTCGGCCAGCCGGCGACGACGCTGTCGGGCGGCGAGGCGCAGCGCGTGAAGCTCGCGGCCGAGCTGTGCAAGGTCGCCACCGGTCGGACGCTCTACATCCTCGACGAGCCGACCACCGGTCTCCACTTCGCCGACATCGAGAAGCTGCTCGAGACACTGCAGCGGCTGGTCGACGGCGGCAACACCATGCTGGTGATCGAGCACAATCTCGACGTGATCAAGCAGGCTGACTATCTCGTCGACCTCGGCCCTGAAGGTGGAGAGGCGGGCGGCGAGGTCGTGGCCGTCGGCACGCCCGAGGAGGTTGCGCAGGTGCCCGACTCGTACACCGGGCAGTTCCTGCGGCCGTTGCTCGAGCGCAGCGCCGTCGCCGCGTGAACTGGCGGAGCAAGC
>DASYPH010000024.1:0-6003 GCA_036006925.1 Gaiellaceae bacterium | reverse complement strand
TGCCGATCGCGGGCGTGATGCTGGTCGCCGGCATGGCCGCGCCGGGCGGCGGGCCGTCGGCAGGTTGGACGTGTTACGCGCCGCTCTGCTCGCACCAGCCACTCGGGCAGGTGTTCTTCAACATGGGCGTTCAGTGGGCAGGCGCGAGCTCGATCATGACTGCGCTCAACTTCCTGGTCACGATCATCACGATGCGCGCGCCGGGCATGACGTTCTGGCGGATGCCGCTGCTCGTGTGGGCGAACTTCACGACATCGCTGCTCGTCGTGATCGCGACGCCGTTCATCGCCGGCTCCCAGTTCTTCGTCATGTTCGACCGCGTCCTGCACACAAACTTCTTCGAGACAGCGCCGGGGCAGGGCGGCTACGTGCTCGGGTACCAGCACATCTTCTGGTTCTACTCGCACCCCGCCGTCTACATCATGATCCTGCCCGGCTTCGGGCTGATCAGCGAGATCATCGCCGTGATGAGCCGCAAGCCGATCTTCGGGTACCGGCTGATGGCGCTCAGCCTGCTGGCGATCCTCGTCCTCGGCTTCTCGGTCTGGGCGCACCACATGTTCGTCGCCGGCATGGCGTCCTGGCTGCGCGTCCCGATGATGGTCACCTCGATGGTGATCGCGGTGCCCACCGGGGTGAAGGTGTTCTCCTGGCTCGCGACGATGTGGAACGGGAAGCTGCATTTCAACACGCCGATGCTGTTCGCGACCGGGTTCATCTCGATGTTCGTGCTCGGCGGGCTCTCGGGGATCTATCTGGCGTCGGTCCCGATCGACATCCATGCGAGCGACACGTACTTCATCGTCGCGCATATCCACTACGTGCTCTTCGGCGGATCCGTGTTCACGATCTTCGCGGGCATCTACTTCTGGTTCCCGAAGATGACCGGCCGGATGTACAACGAACGGCTCGGCAAGCTGCACTTCTGGCTGACGTTCATCGGGTTCAACCTGACGTTCTTCCCGATGCACTACATCGGGCTGCAGGGCATGCCTCGCCGTGTCGCCGACTATGCACACCGATTCGCCGACATCAACCTCTTCATCTCGATCGCCTCGTTCGGGCTTGGGGCGTCGACGCTCGTCTTCCTCTACAACATGGCGCGCTCATGGGCGCATGGTCCGATCGCCCCGGCCAACCCGTGGCGCTCGCTGACGCTCGAATGGCAAGTCTCGTCGCCGCCTCCGACGTTCAACTTCGACGAGGTGCCGCAGGTCGTCGGCAACCCTTACGAGTACGGGGTGCCGGGTGCGAAGCACGCGATCTTCGCCTCGCGCGAGCAGGAACCCGTGGCGGTCGACTGATGCACATCCTGGTGATCGCCAACGAGACCGCGGCGTCGCAGACCCTGCTCGACGCGATGCGGGGCGAGGCCGTCGGCGACGACGACCTGGTGACGGTGATCGCGCCGGTCAACGAGCCGAGCCAGGGGTACGTCGTCTACGAGGACACCCGGCGCGCCTCCGCGGGCCGCCGGCTCGACCAGACGCTGAAGGCGCTTCGCGAGAACGGTGTCGACGCCCAGGGGTTCGTCGTCGAGACGGGGCCCGTGCACGCGGTCAAGGACGCGCTCGCACAACTCGAGCCGAAGGTCGACGAGATCATCGTCTCCACGCATCCAGCCGAGCGCTCCGGGTGGATGCGACGGAACGTCGTCGAGGAGATCCAGGTTGCAGCTGAGGGCGTGCCCGTCCGACACGTCGTTTCGGACGGCAGTGAGCCGGGTCAGGAGGCGAACGTCCTCGTGATCGCGAACCAGACCGTCGTCTCCGACGAGCTGCTCGACCGGATCCGCAAGCGAGCGGCCCAGAGCCCGGCCAGCTTTCTGATCGTGGCGCCTCAGAGCGACGACGAAGAGCACACGGACGCCGACCGTCGCTTGCGGCGTGCACTCAGCGTGCTACGGGGCGAGGGCATCGACGCCCACGGCCAGGTCGTGCACCCCGACCCTTACACCGCCGCGCGGCAAGCGGTGAACGACGAACGCGTCGACGAGCTGATCGTCTCGACGTTCCCGGGCGAGCGCAGCGGCTGGTTGCGCCGCGATCTCGTCGAGCGTCTCCGCAAGGACACAAAGCTGCCCGTCGAGCATGTGATCTCACCCGTCCGGCAAGAGGTGGCTGTATGAGCGCGGCGGCCGACGCGCACGAGCACCACGGGCCGCCGCCGATTCACTACAGCTCGCGCGTCGCGCCCGCCGTGCTCGGCATGTACCTCTTCATCGCGTCGGAGATCATGCTCTTCGGCTCGTTCTTCACGGTCTACTTCTTCGTCCGTGTCGTCAACAACGGCGTCGACGGCGTCTGGCCGCCGAACGGCTTCCACCGGCCCGCGTACGTCGCGGGCATCAACACGCTGATCCTGGTCACCTCGAGCTTCACCATGCACTGGGCGGACTCGTCGGTGAAGAAGGGCAATCGGGCCGGGCTCAAGGCGGGTCTCTTCCTGACGGTCTGCCTCGGGCTGACGTTCCTGCTGACGCAGGTGATCGAGTACCACCGGATCGGCTTCAACACCAGCGATACCTCGTTCGCGGCGACGTTCTTCGGGCTGACCGGGCTGCACGGCGCCCACGTGTTCGTCGGGCTGACGATCCTGAGCGTGATGACGATCAGGGCGTTCCGGGGGCACTTCTCCCCGGAGCATCACCACGGCGTCGAGCTCGCCGGCATCTACTGGCACTTCGTCGACGTCATGTGGATCGTCGTGTACGTGACCGTGTACCTGCTCTAGCCCATGCCGAACCCCTTCCGGAGCGAAGAGTCGGCGTTCCGGTTCGTCTGGCTGACGATCGGCTACTTCGTGCCCATCGTCGTCGCTTCGTGGATCAACACGTGGCTGGGAGTCGCGGTCTTCGTGATCCTGACGGCGGGGGTCGTCTATTGGCTGCTTCGCCGCGGCAAGCGCGAGCGGCCGGTCAAGCAGGTGCCGCTTGCGCACGCGCCGGAGGAGCGGCGGATCCTCGTGGTTGCGAACGAGACGGTCGGTGGGCCGGGTTTGCTCGCAGAGGTGCGGTCACGTGCCGGCACCGGCGGGCGCGTGCGCGTGGTCTGCCCTGCCCTCAACTCACCGCTCCGGCATTGGGTCTCCGACGAGGACGACGCACGCGAGGCCGCCCAGACCCGGCTCGACGCGAGCCTGGCGGCGATGCGCGCCGCGGGTTTGCAGGCAGATGGCGAGATCGGAGACGACGATCCCATCCAGGCGATCGAAGACGGGATCCGGACCTTCCGCCCCGACGAGCTGATTCTCTCGACCCATCCTGTGGGTCGCTCGAACTGGCTCGAGCGCGGCGTCGTCGAGAGGGCGCGCGAGCGGTTCGAGATCCCGCTCACGCACGTCATCGTCGACCTGGGGGAGGCGTGAACGGCAATTCGCCGCCGATCACGGTTTCGGCAGCTCGGCACCTGACCATCGAGCCCGTCGATCCGCTGCCGCTTCGCGCCGAGTTGCGAGACGTGCATCGGGCTGCGCTCGGGGCGGGGGCGCTCTCCGACGAGTGGGCGCGAGACCGCCTTCCCGACCACGCCGGCCGCGACGACTTCGTCTTCCTGGTCGCGCGCGAGGACGGCGAGCTCGTCGGCTTCGCCTACGGCTACGCCGGCGCCTACGGCCGCTGGTGGACCGAGCACGTCGCCGCGGCGCTCACGGCTCGGCAGCGTGCGCAGTGGCTCGACCCGCCACACTACGAGGTCGTCGAGCTCCACGTGCGTCCCGCGCGCCAGCGGCGCGGGTTCGGCAGCGCGTTGCTCGCGCAGCTATTGACCCGCCAGCCGTACGACCGGGCGGTCCTGACGGCGCAGGCCGGCTCGCGCAAAGCACGGGCGTTCTATGGGAAGAACGGGTGGCAGGAGCTGGCGAACGTCGACTTCGGCGCCGGTTACCCGCCGTACATCGTGCTCGGCAGGGAAACGACGGCTTTCTCTCCGGGGCCGCCGCCGGGCTGACCCGCTCGCAGCGCCCCTGCGCTCTACTTGCCTGCGACGCTGGAGACGTACTTCGCGACGGCCTTGATCTCGGCGTCCGAGAGCTGGCCCTTGAACGACGGCATCGCGCCGCCGCCGACCTCGACCTGGTGCTGCACGATCGCCTCGGTCGGCTTCAGCTGGTCGAGGTTCGGGCCGACGTTCCCGGTCGTTCCGGCGTCCTTCAGGGTGTGACAGCCGCCGCAGCCGGCGGTCGCGAACACCTTCTTGCCGTCGGGCTGGGCCGAGCCGCCGCCGGTCGTCGTGGTGGCGGGCGGCGGGGCGGCGGCGTGCGTGGCGGTGACACCGCAGTTCGGATTGCCGCTGCACTTCGCGATGTACACGGCGATGTCGTCGGCGTTCTGGCCCTCGTACAGGTTGGCGGGCATCGGCTTGTCCGCATAGGCGATCTGGCCGCGGACGACGTCGCGAATCGTCTGTTCGGACGAGAACACTCCCGTCTTGACCGACGAGAACGCTTCGTCGAGGTTGGGTCCGACCGTCCCCGTCGACTTCGCGTCGGCCAGCGTGTGGCAGGAGGAACACGACGGATCAGACGGCTTCGCGGGCTGCAGGAAGAGCTGCTTGCCGTGCGCCGGATCTCCTTCCGTGACGCGGCCCACCGCACCGCAGCCCGACGAGAGCAGCGCCAGCAGGACGACGGTGAGTGCGAGGCTGCTCTTCAGGGCTACGAGGACGGTCGGGTGGCAGTGGGAAGGCTCGCAACGGCCTCGTCGCGCGTCGCATAGATGTCGAAAACGCGGTCGAGGCCCGTGATCTCGAAGATCTTGACGATGTTCGCGTCGCTGCAGACGAGTGAAAGCCTCCCGTCGGCCGGCCGTAGCCGTTTGACGCCGCCGACCAGCACGCCGAGCGTGGTCGAGTCGATGAACGTCGTCGACGTGAAGTCGACGATCACCTGTGTCGCGCCGCGTGCGATCACTTCGAGCAGTTGCTGCTTGAACTCCGGCGCCGTGTAGAGGTCGACCTCGCCTGCGAGCGAGATCACGAAGGCGTCGTCAGAGAGCTGCTGTGTCTTGATGTCGAAGTTCATGTCTCGTCTGGGCGAGGGACGCTCGCGGTGCGAGTCTAACCAGTGGCGGCGGAGCCGGCGCTGGAAGCTGCGAGCGAGATCGCCTGCTTCAGGAGCTGCTTGACCTGCGGGGCGTCGACGTCCTCGGGCGACAGCTTGAGGAACCGCCGGTACGCAGCGACAGCGCCCTTGTAGTCACCGGCCTGCTGTGACGCCTGACCGAGCTGGTACTGGACGGTGACGTCGTGCGGCGCCAGCCTGGCGACCTTCTTGAGTGTCGTCTCGGCGCTCTTCTGGGCGGCCTGGTAGCCCGCGAGCGCCGTCTGTGTCTTCTGCTGGGCCTGTGCCGAGATGACCGCGCCGATGGGATCCTGAAGGCCGTTCGGATCGTTGAAGATCTTCCCGAAGGTCGTCGAGGACGCGGGAGCGAAGGTCGAGCCGGGGGAGGCCGCCTGCGCCGACGCCTGGGCCGCCTGGTAGTCGGCCGCGTAGGTTTGCGACAGGGTCGAGTACTGCGAGGCGAGCTCGCTGAGCGCGTCCTGGTCCTTCGGGCGGAGGGCGGTGTAGCGCTGCAGCGCCGCGACGGCGTCGGCGGTGCGCTGCTTCTGCTCGTAGGCCGTCGCCAGGTCGCGCCACGCGCTCGCGCTCTGCGGCTGCTTCTCGACCTTGTGCTGGAGCGAGCTGAGCGAGGTGCCGCTCGAACCGAAGTGGAATGCGTTCTGGAAGACGTCACTGAGCCCGGTGGAGCCCGAGCCCACGCCGAGCAGCACGAAGCCGAGCACGAAGGCGATCGCGAGGCCGACGTACGCCCACTTGGCGTGGTTGCGGAGGCGCTGGAAGAACAGCTCCTCCTGCCACTGCGGCGGCTTCTGCTTCTTCGGCGCCGCTACCGCGGCGGCGCGAGCATTCTGTGCCGGGCGGCGCTTGCGGTGTTGCGTACCTCTCGCCACTGTTCCTCTCGCTCGGTGTGGGTGTAGCGGGTCTTGCCGTCGACGATCGTTTCGA
>DASYPH010000023.1:0-7332 GCA_036006925.1 Gaiellaceae bacterium | reverse complement strand
GAGCATCGTCTTCGTCGGCATGCACGCGAAGTACGAGCACTCGCCGCCGACGAGCCGGCTCTCGACGAGCGTGATCTCCGCCTCGTCGTCGAACCGGCGGAGGGCGCCGACGAAGTGCTCGCCGGTCGACCCTCCGCCGAGTACGACGACTTTCACTAGCCGAGCAGGTGGTTCGCCTTGAGGAAGGCGTGTGCAATCTGCTTCGGCGTCAACTTGTTGACGACGTACGCCTTGTTCATGGCCTGCATTGCGGCAAGCGTCAGCTTGCTGGACACCTTGTTGCAGATCGACGCGAGCAGCTTCCCGCTCGTGCCCTTGAGCAGCTTCTGCGAGACGACTGGCGCGACGTTCTGGAAGCCGAAGATGTGCTTCGTGTCCTTGAGCGCCGTGTACTTGCTGTGCTGGAGCTGCTGCGGGTCGGTCGAGTACCCGTCGCCCGCCGTGGTCTTTCCCTCGTCGAGCAGTGTGTACACGCTGATCGACGCGAGCGGGACGAAGGTGATGTTCGTGAGCCTGTAGATCTGCTCGAATCCGAGGATGCAGGTGATCCGCTGGTCGCACTCCGGAAGCGCGGCGTACGAGAACGCCTTCCCCTTCATGTCGGCGATCGTCTTGACCCCGAGTTGGTTCGCGGTCTTCGTCAGCATCGTGAACGTGTCGCTGTCGTAGAACGGCGTCGGCTTGAGCAGCGTCAGGTGGTGCTTCTGCTCGTACTTCTGCGCCACGTTGTACGTCGCCACCGCCGTCTTCGGCGCCGTACTCACTTTCGCCAAATCGAGGGCTATCACGCCGGTGTACTCGGGATAGAAATTCATCTTCCCGTGCCGGATCGCCACGTCGGCGAGCTCCGACGAGCCGAAGCTCCCCTTGAACGCGACGTGGAAGCCCTTTGCCTTCAGGGCCTGGCCGTAGAGCTGACCGAGGATGTACTCCTCGCCGAAGTTCTTGGTGCCGAGGATGATCGTCGGCTTGCTCGTCGTACTGAGCGTCTTCTGGGTGCCCGCGACGCCGCCGTGCGCTGCGCCGCCGAAGGCTGTAACCCCGATCAGAAGCGCAACCCCGAACGAGACCGCGAACGCCGCCTTGGCAGCGCGACGCATGTGTTTCCGCACCATTCTTCCTCCTCTCGATTGCCTGTCCCCGGGGACCCTATGCGCTCGGAGCCATCCTGTGGTAGGCCGCGCGCTGCGCCGCCGCAAGCAGCGCGGCGGTGAGAAGCGCGAGAGCCGAAACACAGAGCGCGGCGGCGAGAACGCCGGCAAGACCGTAGACCGCCTGGTTCGCAATGATGTCGCCGAGACCGCCGCCGCCCACGATGCCGGCGATCGTCGCGGTCGCGATGACGAAGACGGCGGCGATCCGAATGCCGGCTAGGATGAACGGCAGCCCGAGGGGCAGCTCAACCCGTCTGAGGATCTGCGCTTCGGTCAGCCCCATTCCCCGCGCCGCTTCGACCGCGTCCCGGTCGACGCCTTCGACCGCGAAGTAGGCATTCGTCAGGATCGGGGGAACGCCGAGGACGACGAGCGCCACCGTGAGGTTCCAGAAGCCGACGCCGAGGAGCGCGACGAAGAAACCGATGAGAGCGATGCTCGGCAGCGCACGGCCGACCGAGGACACGCCGAGCGCAACGGTCAGCCCGCGATGCCGATGCCCCAGCCAGAGGCCGAGCGGGAGGGCGATGAGGATCGAGACGCCGAGCGCCGCGAAGGCGAGCTCCGCCGTCTGTACCGCCTTGTCGAGCAGGAGCGACGCGTTGTCCGCCATGAACTGGAACGTGTCGATGAAGAGCGAGGCGAGCATCAGCGGACCCGGTTCCAGGGCGTGAGAATGCGTTGCAGGAGTGTGAGCAGCCCGTCCGCCGCGAGGGCGAGGAGGATCGCAAGCCCACCCGCGGCTACGAGCTCCGTGCGGAAAATGTCGGGCTGCCCGAGCGCGTCGAAGATCGGGCCGCCGAGGCCGTAGTAGATGAGGAACGCCGCGACCGTCGCGATCGAGATCGTCGCCACCGTGGCGACCCGGAGGCCGGCCAGGATCGCCGGCGCCGCAAGCGGCAGCTCGACACGCAGGAAGGTCTGCCTGCGGGTAAGCCCCATGCCCCGGGCCGACTCGAGCACCTCCTCCGGCACTGCGCGCAATCCCGCCACGATGTTGCGGTAGAGGACGAACAGCGTGTACGAGACGAGCGCGATCTCGATCGTCGTCACGGTCAGGCCGGTGAGCGGCACCAGCAGCTGGTAGAGAGCGATGCTCGGGATGGTGTACAGGACGTCGGCAAGCGCGCCGAGCGGCGGGTCGAAGACGCGAAAACGGAAGCCGACGAGCGCGAGCAGGAAGGAGATTGCGAAGCCGATTCCGACGGCGATCAGCGTGAGCTCGATGTGCTGAACGAGGGCGGGCTGAAGGATGTCGCCCCAGTGCTGACGCACCCACTCGGTGCAGAACCAGCCGTTGTTCCGCAGGCAAGCGCTCCCGTGACCGAAGTTCGGGATGACCGGACCGCCGTCGGCCAGGAGCCGACCCGTCATTCCCGCTCCGGTCCGAGGAGATCGGCGCGCGTGGCGACACCGAGCGGCGAGCCGTCGTCGCCGACGACGACGAGCGCGTCGCGGCGCTCGTCGACGAGAACCGCGAGCGCGTCGCGGAGGCTCGTGCCGGCAGGCAAACTCGGCATGCCGTCGACATTTCCCGCCGGCGCGAGCTCGAGCTCGGCGAGCGTACGAAGGGCGAGCGCCTTGAGCGCCCGGTCGCGGCCGACGAACTCCGCGACGAACTCGTCGGCCGGGTGCTCGAGGATCTGCTGCGGCGTGTCGTACTGGGCGAGCCGGCCGCCCTGGCGGAGAATCGCGATGCGGTCGCCGACCTTGATCGCCTCGTCGATGTCGTGCGTGACGAACACGACCGTCTTGCGAATCTCCTTCTGGAGGCGGAGGAACTCTTCCTGCAGCCGCCCGCGGACGATCGGGTCGATGGCGCCGAACGGCTCGTCCATGAGCATCAGCGGCGGATTGGCTGCCAGTGCGCGCGCGAGGCCGACGCGCTGGCGCTCCCCGCCCGAGAGCTGCGCCGGAAACTGCTTCGCGTAGGACGGGTCCAGACCGACGAGCTCGAGCAGCTCGGCCGAGCGGGTCTTGATCCAGGCGCGCGGCCGCCGGTACAGCCGCGGCACCGTGCCGATGTTCGCCTCGACCGTCATGTGCGGGAAGAGGCCCACCTGCTGGATCACGTAGCCGATCGAGCGCCGCAGTTGAACAACGTCCTGCTCCAGGATCGACGTGCCGTCGATGCGGATGTCCCCGCTCGTGAGCGGGATCAGTCGGTTGACGAGCTTGAGGGCCGTCGTCTTGCCGCCCCCGGACGGGCCGACGAGGACGCAGATCTCCCCCGCCGGCACGGTGAGCGAGAGGTGGTCGACCGCCGCGCCCTCGCGCCCCGGATAGACCTTCGTCGCCTCGTCGAAGACGAGCTCGGCGGCCTCGCGCGGCATCGATGAATCTTCTACGACAGAAGGGTGTCCAGGCCGATGGTCAGGCCCGGCGGGAGCTCCGGCAGCTTTTCGAGCGCCAGCAGGACCCCGTCCGCGAACGACTCGCGGCCGGTCGTGTCGTGACGGATCGTCAGCAACTGCCCCGCTCCTCCGAAGATGACCTCCTGGTGGGCCACGAGGCCGGGCAGGCGCACCGAGTGGATCGTCGGCTCGCCACCGATCAGCGCCGCGGTCGCCTTGGCCGTGCCGGACGGCGCGTCCTTCTTCGCCTCGTTGTGGAGCTCGACGATCTCCGCGCGCGGGAAATGCGCGGCCGCCTCGTGAGCGAAGCGCATCATCAGCACGGCGCCGATCGAGAAGTTCGGAGCCACGAAGAGCCGAAGCCCCTTCTCGGCCGCGAGCCCGCCGAGCTCCGCCGGATCCCACCCGGTCGTGCCGACGATGCAGGAGACGCCCTGCTCGAGCGCGGCGCGGACGTTTGCCGGCGCCGCCTCCGGCGTCGTGAAATCGACCGCGGCCTCGCAGCCGCCCACGTCGGGCTCGTCGCCGAGCTCGATCCCGCGAACCTCGTGCCCGGCGGCCTCGAGCCGCCGCACGACGGCGCTGCCCACTTTTCCGTCCGCGCCGAAGAACGCCAGCTTCACGCCGCAGCCTGCTCGACGAGGCTCGAGCTCGCCCGACCGACCGCGGCACGGAAGCGAGCCTCGTCCGGGCCGACGCCCGCTGCGGCGAGCCGCTCGGGCGGCAGCAGGACGGTGGCCAGCTCCGCAAGCTCGTCCGGGTCCACCGCGTCGATCTCGGCCATCACCCGCTCGAGCGTGAGCAACTCGGTGTCGGTGACGAGCGACTTCCCGAGCCGGCTCATGCGATTGGAGGTCGACTCGAGCGAGAGGACGATCCGTCCCTTGAGGCTCTCCTTCGCCCGCTCGAGCTCGCCCTTGCGCAGCCGGCCGGCGGCGATCTCGGCGATCTGCTCGACGCAGATCTCGACGCACGCTGCGAGGTTCTCGTCGCGCGTGCCGACGTAAACGCCGAGAACGCCGGTGTCGGTGTACTGCGCCCCGAAGCTGTAGACGGCGTACGCCATGCCCCGCTTCTCGCGGATCTCCTGGAACAGCCGCGACGAGGCCGACCCGCCGAGAATCGCGTCGAGGAGCGACGCGGCGAAGCGGCGGCGGTCCGAGCGCGAGATGCCGGTCGCACCGAGGCAGACGTGGTACTGCTCCGTCTCCTTGCGCTGGAAACGCAGCCCGGGGCCGGGAAGCTGCGCCAGCGGCCGGCGGACCCGGGTGCCCGCCCGCGCGGGTGCGCCGGCACGGCGCTCGCTCCGCTGCAGGAGTGCGACGAGGCGGTCGTGGTCGAGGTTCCCGGCCGCAGAGACCACGACGTTGCCCGGCGCGTAGGCCGTGCGGTGGTAGCCGGCGAGCGCCCGGCGGCTGACCGAGGAGATGACGTCCGCGGTTCCGATCACCGGGCGCCCGAGCGGGTGGTCGCCAAAGACTGCCTGCGAGAAGAGGTCGTGCACGAGCTCCTGCGGCGTGTCCTCGTACATCGCGATCTCCTCGAGGACGACCTCCCGCTCCTGGTCGACCTCGGCGAAGGAGGGCGCGAAGATCATGTCCGTGATCACCTCGAGCGCGGTGTCGACGTGGTGGTCGGGCACCCGCGCGTAGACCACGGTGTTCTCCCGCGAGGTCGCAGCGTTCAGCTCGGCACCCATCGCATCGAACGTCTCGGCGATCTCCTGCGCGTCGAAGCGCCGAGAGCCCTTGAACAGGAGGTGCTCGATGAAGTGTGAGACGCCCGCGCGGTCGGCGCGCTCGTCGCGGGAGCCGACGTCGATCCAGAAGCCGAGCGCGACGGAGCGCACGCTCGCGACCCGCTCGGAGATGACGCGCTCGCCGCTGTCGAGCTCGCTCAGCACGACCTTCTGCACGGCCGGATGGTAGGCGAACTAGGCGCGCGCAACGAAACGGAGAACCGTGCCGTTGCGCTTCGCGTCGTACTGCGCCTCGTCGGCGAGGCGGAACAACGTCTGCGGGTCATCCGCGTCCTCCGGGCACGCGGCGCAGCCGAAGCTCGCGCTGAGCTCGGCGAGCCACGGCTCTCCGCCGGTGGCCATCTGCTTGAGCAGGGCCTCGACCCGGGTGACGACCTGCCGCGCGTCGTCGTCGCTCGCTTCTGCGAGGAGCAGCGCGAACTCGTCGCCGCCGATACGGAAGGCGTCATCCGGCTTCCGCAGCGCCTCCCTGAGCACGCCGGCGAACGCAACGAGCGCCTCGTCCCCGGTCGAGTGGCCGTACCGGTCGTTGAGCTGCTTGAAGTCGTCGAGGTCGGCGAAGACGAGGCCGAACGTGCGGCTGTAGCGCTTCGCCCGCGCGACCTCGCCCTCGAGACGGCTCACGAAGGCGCGCCGGTTGAGCAGCCGCGTGAGCGGGTCGTGGTCGGCGAGGAAGCGGAGCTCGCCGAGGTGCCGCCCCGAGACGAGCGCGGCCGCGGCGTCGTTCGCGAAGATCCGCAGCGCCTGCAGGCGGTCGGCCGACGGCACGAGGCGGTCGCACGGATTGTCGACCCAGATGATCCCGAGCAGCGCGCCGCCGCCATCACGGAGCGGCACGATCAACCAGTGCCGGTTCCAGGCCCATGGCCCGCGCCCGTTGAGCTGCGACGCGTAGACCTCGACCTCGCTCGCGAGCCGCGTGCCTGCCTCGTCGTGGGTGAGGAGGTAGCAGCCCTCGCGCAGGAACGCCTCGTCGAGCAGCGGCTCGACCTGCGCGACGCTCACGACGGTGCGCCTCCGAAGCTCCTTCAGGTCCCAGCCCGCAGCGGCTTGCGGCACGACGGCGCCGGTCTCCGCGTCGACGAGCGCCGCACAGACGTTGCTGAAGTCGAGAGCGTCGCGGATGCCGGTGCACACCCGGCGCAGGATCTCGACGTTCGAGGTCTCCCCCGTGATCCGGGACGACACGTCGAGCAGCTCCTCGAGCGCGCGCTGGTGTCGCGTCGACTGCGCGCTCTCGCGTGCAGCCTCGAGGGCGAGCGCCGCGTGGTCGGCGAGCGCGACGAGCACGTCGAGGTCGTCGTCGGTGGGCCGGCGGCCGCTCGCCGGCTCGTCGACCGAGATGATCCCGAGCAGGCTTCCCTGTTGGTCGCGCATCGCGACGAACAGCGCGTCCTCGGGATCCCAGCCGTCAGGGCCCGACGGCCGCTCTCCCTGCGGCACGTAGCTCGGCCCGAGCGAGTCCCAGTCGACGGCCCCGCTCTGCACGACGTACGCACCGCGGCGCTCGAAGCGCTCGGAGAGGAGGACAGTCCAGTCGTCGCCGGGCCGCGTGTTGCCGAGCAGCACCGACCGCGCGGCCTCGTTCCCGTACACGGTCGTCACCTCGAAATCGTCCCAGGCGGGCCGGTAGAGGTTCACCGCGACCGTGCCGTAGCCGAGCGACTCGCCGATGGTCCGCGCGACGGCGTCGAGCAGCGCAGGGAGGTCCTCACGCGCCCGCAGAAGACGGGTCACCTCGACGAGGCCCCGCAGCGGTGAGATGGTTGGAAGGCTCACGTGTTCGGGTTCGCTCGAAGTCATCGGCACCAGAATGGCTGGGGATGAGCCGATTTGGGTCGGTTCGCTCCCCGAAAGAGGGAACCGGCATGGAAAGCGGGCGGCTTGCGCCGCCCGCCCGATGCTCAGCTACTCGTCGTCCCCGGCGCTAGCCGCGCCCGCGGCCGCCCCGGCCGCCGCGACGGTCGCCACGAGGCCGCTCCTCTTCCGGAGGCCGCGGCGGCGCGTCCTTCGCCCGCTCGATCAGCTCCTCCGGTTGGACGAGGCCGCCGTTCTCGTGCTTCGC
>DASYPH010000022.1:0-23645 GCA_036006925.1 Gaiellaceae bacterium | reverse complement strand
CATCAACGCTTGTCTCGCAGAGCCGGCGTCACAGTTCCGTTCGTCTTCCGTGACGCTTCGTTGTGTCAGACGTGAGTCTGACTCGTGTCAGACTCGTGGGCTGCGAATCACGTGGCCGCGAGCTCCTCGTCCAGCACGGATTGCGGGAAGGCGACGATCAGCACCTCGCACGGAGCCTTCCGCAGCACGTAGTCGACGGTGGGCGAGAAGAAACGCGCCTGGCGGCGCCACCGCGGGGCCGAGCCGAGCATGATCAGGTCGGCGTCGACGACCAGTGCGTGCTCGACGATCGCCTGGCCGATCGCCCGCGCACGGACGGTCGTGCCGTTCACGACGACGCCGTGCTCGGCACCGAGCAGCTTCGCCTCCGCCAACGCGGCCTCGGCCCGCTCGTCTTCATCGAGCATCGACGCATCGAGCGGTTGCTCGAGCGGGACGCGTATGACATGGAGCGCCTGCACCTCGGCGTCGTGATCCGATGCGAGCCGAACCGCAGTCGCGAGCATCTCCTCGCCGATCACGCCGAGTTTCATCGGGACGACGATCCGGTGGAACTGTACGGCCGGCTCGAACACCCGCTCGTCGTCGGAGGTCACGCGTTCCAGCAGACCTTCGCCGTGGACATGCCGCACCACGACGAAGACGACCAGCCCGATCGCGAGCCACGCCGGCCCGGCGTACCTGGCGCCGGGATGGGTCGCGAGAGCGACGAGCCAGATCGCGAACGTGCCGATCGAACCGACGATCGCCGGCAGCGGGACCTCGACGCCTCGGATCCGCACGTTCAGCGGCGCCCGATACGGCCGCTCGAGCTCGGGCTCGTCGATGCGAAGCTTGATCACCGCCAGCTGGGCTGCGGTGAAGGCGAGCAGGACGCCGAACGAGAAAAGGCTCGCGAGGAACTCGACGTCGTGGCGGAAGAACGAGGTTGCGACGACGATCGCCGAGGAAGCGACGGCGACCGAGACGATCGCGAGTGGCGAGACGTGAGCGCGCCGGCTGAGTCGGCCAAAGCTGCGCGGGAGCTGTCCGTGCTCGCCGAGCGAGTAGGCGAGCCGGGAGAAGCCCGAGATCGACGTCGTCACGGCTGCGAGCAGGATCAAGGCACCCGTCAGGCCGACGTAGACCAGCAGCGACTCGCCGAGCCAGTACGGCAGCTCACTGCGGAGCCTGGTCGCCACACCGACGAGCGGCGAGCGGATCCAGCGCGTTCCGAGCTCGGTCTCCGGCCCTGGAAACGCAGACAGCGCGACGATCGCGATCGCCACGTACACGGTCACGACGGTCGCGATGCCGAGGAAGACCGAGCGCGGCAGGTCGATACCCGGGGTCCGGGCCTCCTCGGCCAGGTTGGCCACAGTCTCGAGTCCCGTGAAGGCCAGCATCGCGAGCGGGAGCGAGAACGCGAGCTCGTGCCAGGTCGGATGGACGCCGAGCGTCGTGCCCTGGGTCAGCGCGTGCGGCGAGACGACGAAGACGAACCCGAGCACGACCAGCACCAGCTGCGTGAGGAGATCGAGCGCCGGCACGACGATCCCGAGCCCGTACAGCGAGGGGCGCCGGAACAGGCGGATCGCCGCCACCAGGGCGATCACCACGACGGCGACGATCACGTCCCATGGGTTCTTGTCCAGCGACGAGACCTGCAGCGCCCCCGCGAGATAGTGCGGCAGGAAGAGCGCCGACAGGGCGATCACGATCACGTAGTCGAGGAAGAGCGCCCAGCCGGTCATGAACCCGGCGAGGTCGTTCGACGCGCGACGCACGAAGGTCGCCGCGCCACCCGTCTCGGGAAGTGCGGCCGTCCCCTCCGCATAGGAGAACGAGACGATCAAGAACAGCGAACCGACGAGGAGCAGAACGAGCGGTGTGAAGCCGAGCGCACTCGCTGCGAGCACGCCCAGCGCGAAGTAGATCGACGAGGCGATCTCGCCGTAGGCGACCGAGAACAGCGCCCGCGAGTCGAGATCGCGGCGCAGGCCTGGCAGCTTCCGTGCTATCGGGACCTCCCCCGCAGCATCCAGTAGCGCCCGCCGCCCGCCGCGACGAACAGTGCACCGAGGACGACCCCAACGCCGAACCCGCCCTGCGACAGCGTGCGGATGATCAACGTGAGGCCGAGCAAGACCATCACGACGGCGATCAACTGGACCATGGTGCGATACACGCTCAGGCCACTTTCCGGCCTGCCGCGACCATCACGCGTGAGGGTGCGTTCTTGAGCACGAAGTCGACCGTGTGGCCGAAGATATTCCGATGCTGGCCGCGAGGCGCACCCAGGACGATGATCTCGGTCCCACGGCGCTCCGCTTCCTCGATGATCGCTCGACCCGCGTTCCGCGCGCGGACGACGCGCTCGATCGTCCGGACCCCGTACGGGGCGGCGACGGCGCGAGCATCGTCGAGCAGCTTGTCGGCAGCTGTCAGCTCCTCGGCGAGGTCGGCATCGAGCGGCAGGTCGAGCGGGACGACGACGACGCGCAGGAGGACGATCCGGCCCGCGCGCTCGGTCGCGAGGCGGGCAGCCACCTCGACGGCCTCCCGTGACGCGTCGCCGGCGACGAGCGGCACCAGGATCGAGCGATACTCGAGCGCCAGCGCCGGTCCGAGCGGCGTCGTCGCCCGCGAGGTGACTCGCAGCGGGATGTGGAGCCGTCGGCGGTAGAGAACGTAGAAGACGAATCCGGCCGCGAGCCAGGCGAACCCGGCGTACCGCGTCGGCGCGTCCTGGGCGACGACGACCAGCCAGGCGGCTCCGGTGCCGAACGCGCCGACGATCGCGAAGATCGGCCAGCTGATCCCGCGGATGGTCACGTTCGGCCAGGCCCGCCACTCGAGCTCCTCGTCGGGATGTCGCGCCCGCAGCGTCACGACGGCGAGGTGCGCGATCGTGAACGAGAGCATCGCGCCGAAGGCGTACATCCGGCCGAGGAAGTCGACCTTGCCGGAGAGCAGGAACAGCGACGGGCCGAGACCGGCGAACACGACCAGGGAGAGCCACGGCGTCTTCAGCTTCGGATGAAGACGACGGAACATCTCCGGCAACTGGCGGTAGCTCGCCATCGCATACGTGATCCGCGACGCGCCGATCACACCCGCGTTCGTGGCGATCAAGAGGATCGTGGCGGCGAGGATGCCGACGTAGACCTTCGCGAACGTGAGCACCGTGCCGTGGAGCCCGAGATTCTCGACCAGGCCGAGCACGGGATCGTTCTTGAATCCCTCCGGCGGCGGCTGCCCGAGTTGGGTCACGTACTCCGTACCGTGACGGACGACCGGCATGGCGGAGAGCGCGATCCACGGCAGCGTGAAGTAGATCGCGAACACGGCGATCGCAACCCAGGAGATCGCCCGCGGGATCGAACGCACAGGGTCGCGTGCTTCCTCGGCGAGATTCGAAACGGTCTCGATGCCGGTGTACGCGATCATCGCGACCGGGATCGCAAGCAGGAACGCGCTCCACGTCGGTGCGACGCCGAAATGGATGTTCTGCGACAGCACGTGCGGATGGAAGATCAGGAAGAACCCGAGCCCGACGAGCAGCAGCTGCGTCGCGAAGTCGATCACCGCCAGGAAGATGTTGAGCCTGGCTGCCTCCTGAATGCCGACGACGTTGAGGCCGACCAGCAGCCAGGTGAGCGTGAGCCCGACGATGATGTCCCACGGATTGGTGCGCAGCGGCTCCCAGAAGATCGAGAGGTAGTGCGGCACGAAGATCACCGAGATTGCGACGGTGATCACGTAGTTGAGCATCTGTGCCCACGCCGCCGCGAACGAGACGAGCTCGTTGAAGGCATGCCGCGCAAAGCTCGACGACCCGCCCGCTTCCGGGTAGCGAACGGTTCCTTCCGCGTAGGTCGCCGCCGTCGCGGCGAAGATGATGCCGCTGATGATGAAGACGACCGGGGTCAGGCCGAGCGCGATCCCGGCGGTCAGGCCGAGCGCGTAGTAGATCGACGAGCCGACGTTGCCGTACGCGGTCGCGAAGAGAGCCGGCGCCCCGAGGACCCGTTCGAGCCCGCTGCTCTGACGCCGACGCCGTGGCACCGGCGGGATGCTACTGCGCGCGGCTCGGGACGCTACTCAGAATCACGTGCGGCTCGAAAAGGAGGCACCGCTTGATCGTCAGCGTTCTGCGGCCCCGGAGGAGCCGCATGTTCTCGTGCAACCGCTCGGGCAACACCACGTTGACCGTCGCCGCCGGGTCGTCGGTCAGGCGCCGCAGATAGACGAGCAGGGCATCGCTGAGACTGTCGCGCTGGGGTTCGTCATCGACACGAATCCCGAGCGCTTCGTCGGGCCAGCTCCGCTCGCCGATGTGAACCGCCCGGAGCTCGTTCTGCCCGAGTAGGCGGGCGTAGTCGACGGCGCGCCGGGTCGAGTCATTCGGGTCGTCGGCGAGCACCCGGACGATCAGTTGGTCAGGCACCTTCCCTTCCGGCCGACGTTCGGAGGTGACAGCCGGTAGGTCGGCGACGACCACGCCCGGCTCGACGAGCAGCCGGAGCTTGAGCCGGAATTGCGCCCGCTGTGCCGCGGCGAGCAGCGACCGCTTGCGAAACTGTTCTGGCAGCACGACGGTCACGGTCTCGCCCTCCTCTTGTCGCAGCGCTGCGATCGCGTCGAGCACGACCTTCGTGGTGTCGCTGCCCTTGGGCTCTACGTCCAGCCGAGGCTCACCACCGGTGAGGTCGAACCAGCGTGCCTTGATCCCGGTGTCGGTGTCCTTCCCCGGCACGTGCACGGCCGCGAAGCTGCCACCACCGATGCGGCGGGCGTACCAGACCGCGCCCTCGGTAGCCACGTCGACAGCCTCGACGTACACGAGTACCCGATGCGCAGTCAGCGGATGCCTGTGTCGATCGCGAAGTTGACGACGCGCATCCGCCCGCGCACGACCAGGACCGTGCCGGGCCGAACGCTGAATCCGGTGCCTGGACGGACCACATAGGTGCCGGCTGGCAGCACGATCCGATAATTGCCGATCGCGTCCGTCCGGGTCTGGGTACTACGACCGCCACGACTGAATCTCAGGCTCACGTGCCGTGCAGGGCCGTCACAGGGAGTCCCGGGTCGGCAGACAGGCTGCAGCGGGCCGATCGTCACGTGCCCTCGCAACCCCGTTGTCGTTGACGAACCGGCCTGCGAGGCGACGGTGAGTGTGAGTAGCGCGGTGAGGATCACGGCGCCCACGCGCCGACGGTACCACTCAGCGAAACAGCTGGTAAGGCACGCTCGAGAGGATCACGTGCGGCTCGAACAGGAGCCGTCGCTTGATATAGAGCGCGCGCTGGTTGTGGAGGACGCGCGCCCAGCCGCGAACCACGACCTCGGGCAGGACCACGTTCACGACCACCCCGGGATCCGCGGTCAGCTCACGGATATAGGCGAGCAAGGGCGCACCGATATCGCGATACGGTGCTTCGCTGAGGTCGAGCGGTAGGTCGACACCCGACTCGCGCCATTCGCGCGCGAACGCTTCGCCCTCCTCTTCGTCGAACGCGAAGGTCACTGCGCGCGTGTCGTCGACTTCGAGAGCGCGGGCGTAGTTGAGTGCACGCAGCGAGGCGCCGTGGACACCGGCAAGCAGTACTCGAACTGCGAGCCGTTCGGGCGTGCGCCCCTCGGGCACCCGCGAGGACGACACAGTCGGCACGTCGGCCACGACGACCCCTGGCTCGGAGAGCAACCGCAGCTTGACGCGGAACGACGCGCGGCCGGTCGCCGACAGGAGCGACGGGCGGCGGAACTGCTCTGGCACGACGACCGTCACGAATGCGTCGTCGCCGCGCGGCAATCGCCACACCTCTTCGAGTAGGCGATCGGTGCAACCTTCGCCCGGCGGCAACTCCAACCGCGGCTCGTCGCCCGCGAGATCCCACCAGCGGGCACGGATGCCGGTATCCGTGCCGCGCCGCGGCACGTGCAGCGCCCGCAGCTGGCCGTCGGGCGCGATCTTCCGGGCGTACCAGAGCGCACCTTCCGTTGCGACGTCGATCGAGTCGACCCAGACGAGCACGTCGTTGGTCGGGGTGCCCGCGGCGCTGACGGCGCTCGCCGAGGCACGAAGCCTGCGCGCGAACCGTCGGTAGTGACGGTTGACGCCCAGGAACGTCAGTACCAGGAGTGGAATCGCGACGATCACGAGCCACGCTCCTTCGCTGAACTTCGTGTAGACGACGATCAGGGTCACGAGACCGGTCGCGGAAGCTCCGACCAGGTTGATCAGCGCACGGTGCCGCCAGCCGGAGTCGTGCGAGCGGAGCCAGTACCGGACCATCCCGGCTTGCGAGAGCGTGAAGGCAGTGAACACGCCGATCACGTAGAGGTGGATCAGCGAGTCGACACTCGCGTTGTAGATCCAGAGCAGCGCGCACGAGATCGCCGTCAGCACGAGGATGCCGTTCGAGAAGACGAGCCGGTCGCCGAGGTTCGTGAACTGACGTGCGAAGAAACGGTCGCGGGCAAGCAGCGCGGCCAGGCGCGGGAAGCCCTGATACGACGTGTTGGCGGCGAGCACGAGCACCGCCAGCGTCAGCACCTGGATCACCCAGTACATGAAACCCAGACCGGACGAAGACGGGAAGACGCCTCGCGCGATCTCCGACAGCACCGACGGCGTCCCGGTCGCGGTCGGGCGCGCGTGCATGTGCACGGCCAGCCAGGAGACACCGACGAACATCGCAATCGCGATCAGGCCGAGGATCAGGAGTGTCTTGGCAGCGTTCACTCCGTGCGGCCGTCGGAATGCGTTGACCCCGTTCGCGATCGCCTCGACGCCCGTGAGCGCAGTCGAGCCCGAAGCGAAGGCACGCAGGACGACGAAGATGGTTACCGCTCCGACTCCGGCCGTCACGGGATGCGGCGCCACTGCCGTCGGGCAGGTGCCGGTCGCACAGCGCCCGAAACCGACGATGATCAATGCGAAGATCGACGTCACGAAGGCGTACGTCGGGATCGCGAACAGGATCCCGGCCTCTCGCACACCGCGGAGGTTCGCGACGGCGATCAGCAGCACGAACCCGATCGACAGTGTCAGCTCGTGCCCGCGCAGCGACGTCGCGGCCGAGGTGAGAGCGAGCACTCCGGCCGCAACCGAGACCGCGACCGTGAGGATGTAGTCGGTGAGCAGCGCGGCTGCCGCAACCAGGCTCGGCAACCGTCCGAGGTTTTCCTTGGCGACGATGTAGGCGCCACCCGACGTCTGGTAAACACGAACGGTCTGGCGGTACGAGACGACGACGATCGCGAGGAGCGCTGCGATCCCGAGCGACAGTGGGAACGCCAGATGCGCGGCACCTGCCGAGGCGCCGACGAGCACGACGAGCGCTGCCTCCGTGGCATACGCGACGGACGACAGTGGGTCGGACGCGAAGATCGGCAGCGCCAGCCATTTCGGCAGCAGCGTCTCCTCGTATTCGTCGTTCGCCATCGGCCGTCCGACGACGACTCGTTTGAGTCTCGGCCCGCGAACGTGCGGGCTCGCGACGTCCGTCATCCGGCTGGCTCCAATGCCTCACGGACCGCCGCGACTTCTGCTCGCAGGCGGGTCGCACGCCCCTGCCCGAACAGCGCTCCACCGTCGAGCAGCCGTTGCAGCAGCACGACGCCGCGCGGAGTCACGGGGCGCTCGGTATCGAACACGCGCGCCGCGACCTCGAGCAGTTGTGGACGGGCCTCGCGGACCGCCGACCGGTTGACCGGTGACGCGCTCGGAAGCAAACGCTCGTCTGCGGCGTGAACGATGTCCGTCAGCCGCCGGGCCAGCTCGATCCGGTGCTCCGCGGCGACGAGCTCCGCACTGCGCCACGCAAGTCGCGGCGACGGCAGCCGCGTGTCCGCGAGCTCCGCATCGGCTCGTTCCCGCGCGGCGCGGAGGGAACGGCGCGTCTCCCAGCTGCGCAGCGGTGCAAACAGCTTCGTGGTCATGGAGACCAGGCTAGGACTGGATCGCTCAGTGCCGTCTCAAGATCACGGCCACCGTTCTCAAGATCGTCTTAAGAGACGTCCACGAGCCGATAACCCGCGCCGGGCTCGGTGATCAGGTGGCGAGGGCGTGACGGATCCGGCTCGAGCTTCCGTCGCAGCTGCGAGACGTACACGTGCAGGTAGTTCGACTCGTCGCCGTACGTCGGTCCCCAGACTTCCCGCAGGATCGTGCGGTGCGTGAGCAGCTTGCCGGGGTTCCGTGCAAGGAGGGCCAGGATGCGCGATTCGTTCGGCGTCAGATGGACGCGTCGCCCGTCGACCGTGACCTCGTCCTTCACCAGGTCGACCGTGATCGCACCCACCGTCAGCACGGGTTCACCTGGCGTACCGGCACGGCGGAGCGCCGCTCGGAGTCGAGCGAGTAACTCGCCGGCCGAGAACGGTTTGGTGACGTAGTCGTCGGCGCCCGCATCGAGCGCCGCGATCTTCTCGGCCTCGTCGCCGACGGCGGAGACCAGGATGATCGGCGCCTCGCTCCATGTGCGAAGCGCACGGCAGACGTCGGTGCCGGACCCGTCCGGCAGGAGCAGGTCGAGCACGACCGCGTCGGGAGGTCTGAGCCCGGCTGCCGTCAGCGCCTCGGCGGCAGTTGTCGCCGTGTCCACCTCGTAGCCCGCACCGCGCAGATTCGTCGAAAGAGCCCGGAGGAATTGGGGCTCGTCATCGACGACAAGCACGCGTGACTTCACGAGGTGACCGCCGCGGGCAGAGGACGTCCCGGAAGCGTAAAGCGGGCTCGCGTTCCCCCCGAGACGCGCGGCTCGAGCGTCAGCACTCCCTCGTTCACGGCGACGAACCCACGTGCGATCTCCAGGCCGAGCCCGAGTCCGGCGAGCGTGCCGGTCTCCGCGTTCAGACCGCGGCCGCGGTCGAGCACGTCGACGATCACGTGCTCCCCGTCAGGCCCGGCAACGAGCACGACGTCTTCGGATGAGAACTTGAGCGCGTTGTCGATCACGTTGACGAGCGCCCGTTGAATCTGCACCGCATCGACCTCGAGCGCAGGCAACTCACTCGGGAGTTCGATGAGCACCCGCATCGGATCGGCCGACTCGGCCGCAGCCTGCTCCAACAAGTCACGCACCGTCCACAGCGCTCGTTGCGGCGCGGCCGCGCCGGCCTGGAGGCGGGACAGATCGAGGACGTTCTCGACAAGCCGACTGAGCCGGGCGACCTCGATCCGGATCGTCTCGAGCAACGCGGCGCGGTCGTCGCTCGTCAGCTGGAGTTCAACGCTCTCGAGGCCGTCGATAGCCGCACGCATGGT
Organism: Gaiellaceae bacterium; assembly: GCA_036006925.1. GTDB lineage: Bacteria > Actinomycetota > Thermoleophilia > Gaiellales > Gaiellaceae > PALSA-600. The sequence continues at coordinate 14,389 of DASYPH010000022.1, read as the reverse complement.
GGCGAGCGGCGTCCGGAAATCATGGGAAACGGTGTGCAGGATGATGGTCTTGATCGCGTCCGAGCGGCGCAGCGCCTCGGCGGCACGCCGCTCGTCTGCGACGGCGAGGAGCGCCTGGACAGCAGCCTCGAAACGCGCGCGCGCGACCGGGTCCCCTGCCTCGAGGACGCTCTCGGCGCGCGCACGGATCTCGTCAAGAGGGGCCTCTTGCAGCAGAGCAGCTGCTGCGTCGGCGAGCAGCGCTGCCTCGCGTTCGCGCTGCTCGGCCTCGGCTGCGCGGCGCCGCGCCCGGGTCGCAAGCTCACTCGCGACGACCGCCACGACCACGTACACGGCGAGCGCCGTCCAGTTGCGGCCGTCCGCAAGGGTCAGCCGGTGCACCGGCGGCAGGAACAGGAAGTTGAACGCGACCATCGATGCCACCGCAACGACGACGGCGAGGCTGAGCCCCCAGAAGATCGCGGTCGCGAGCACCGCCAACGTGTAGACGACTCCCAGCGACAACACCGGCGCGATCGGTTTCAGCGCGTAGACGAGGAGTGTCGCCGCGACCAGCGCGGCGGCCGGCCCAACGACGCGGCCGAGCCAGGAGTTCATCCCAGTGAATGTAGCGCGGAGGCCCGGCGTCGCCGGGCCTCCGCATCGCCCTGTTCTCTAGCCGTGGATCGAGACGAGCAGCGGGATGATCAGGAGCGCGACGATGTTCGCGATCTTGATCATCGGGTTGATCGCGGGACCGGCGGTGTCCTTGTACGGATCGCCGACCGTGTCACCCGTGACCGACGCAGCGTGCGCGTCGGACCCCTTGCCGCCGTACAGGCCGTCCTCGATCGACTTCTTCGCGTTGTCCCAGGCGCCGCCGCCCGACGTCATCGAGATCGCGAGGAAGAGGCCCGTCACGATCGTGCCGATCAGCAGGCCGCCGAGCATCTTGACGCTGATGATCCCGACTACGATCGGGAAGCCGATCGGAATCAGCGCGGGCAGCAGCATCGATTTGATCGCCGAACCGGTGACGATCCCGACGGCGCGGCTGTAGTCGGGCCGCTCTGTGTAATCCATGATCCCGGGGTGCTCGCGGAACTGGCGACGCACCTCCTCGACCACCTGGCCGCCGACCCGCCCGACCGCCTGCATCGCGAGCGACGCGAACAGGAACGGCATCAAACCGCCGATGAAGAGACCCGCGACCACCCAGGCGTCGGACAGCGAGAACGTCGTCGGCAGGCCGGCGTCGGACAGCCCGGTGGTGTACGAGTCGAAGAGGATCAGCGCGGCGAGCGCGGCCGAGCCGATCGCGTAGCCCTTGGTGACCGCCTTCGTCGTGTTGCCGACCGCGTCGAGCGGATCGGTGACGCCACGAACCTCGTCGGGGAGATCGGCCATCTCGGCGATCCCACCCGCGTTGTCGGTGACCGGGCCGTAGGCGTCGAGCGCGACGATCAGACCCGTCATCGAGAGCTGGGCCATGACGGCGACCCCGATCCCGTACAGACCGGCGAAGTGGTGCGCAATCAGGATGCCGGCTGCGATCACGATCACCGGCAGCGCAGTCGCCTGCATGCCGACGGCGAGACCTTCGATGATGTTCGTCGCATGCCCTGTTTGCGACGACTTGGCGATCGCCTTCACGGGATGCCAGCGCGTGCCGGTGTAGTACTCGGTGATCGCGACCAGCAGGAACGTGACGACCAGACCGACGATTGCCGACACGTAGAGGTCGGTGAAGCTGTAGATCCCACCGTCGAAGCCCATGGTGACCGGGATGAACCCGACCGCCGAGAGCACCGTCGCAACGAGCACCGCCTTGTACAACGCGTTGATCACGGCGTTCTCGCCGCTGCCGAGCCGCGCGAAGAAGGTGCCGATCACGGAGGTCACGGCCGAGACGCCGCCGATCGCGAGCGGGAACAGATAGAGGCGCTCGTCGGAGAGACCGGCGGCTGTGCCGAGCAGCATCACGGCGACCGCCGTGACCGCGTACGTCTCGAACAGATCGGCGGCCATGCCCGCGCAGTCACCGACGTTGTCGCCGACGTTGTCGGCGATCACCGCTGGGTTGCGCGGATCGTCCTCGGGGATGCCGGCCTCGATCTTCCCGACCAGGTCGGCGCCGACGTCGGCAGCCTTGGTGAAGATGCCGCCGCCGAGCCGGGCGAACACGGAGATGAGCGAGCCACCGAACGCGAGGCCGATCAGGTCGTTGATTGCGGACTCCGGCGAGTTGCCGAGGCCACCGGTGAGGAACCAGTAGTACCCGGCGACGCCGAACAGCCCCAGGCCGACGACGAGCAGGCCGGTGACCGAGCCGGCGCGGAAGGCGACGTTCAGGGCGGGCTTCAGCCCACCGCGGGCCGCCTCGGCCGTCCGGCTGTTCGAGCGCACGGCGACGTTCATGCCGATGAAGCCGGCGGCAGACGACAGCACCGCTCCGATCAGGAAGCCGAACGCCGTGCCCCAGCCGAGCTTGTCGTAGAGGCCGAGGACGAAGAACGGCACGATCGCAACCAGCGCGATCGTCGTGTACTGCTTCCTCAGGTAGGCCGCAGCGCCTTCCTGGACGGCGCGCGAGATCTCCCGCATCCGCTCGTTTCCGGCCGGCTGCTGGAGCAGCCACCAGGTCAGATAGAGCCCGTACCCAATGGCCACGGCAGCGCCGATCAGGCCGACGAGCACAGCGTGATGCATGAACCAATCCATCCGGTCTACTCCCTTACAAAGTCAAGCGCCGAAGGGCTTCGGCGCGGGCGATTATGTACCACATATCGGGAGGGAAACCACGGGTCTCCCTCCCGAGGCGACCCGAGCGAGCAAAACCGCTACCCGATCCGCTCGCCGGCCTTCACTTGCTCGGCGTAGACCTCTCGGAGGGTGGCGCCCTCTGTGAGGCGTTGGATCTGGCGTTCGGCGGCGTTCTGCTCCGGGATCGCCAGGTAGGGTGTCGCGCCGATCTCGTCGGCGACCGGGGCGACCCACTCGAGCAGCTGCTCGAGCCGCCGGCGGGCCGGCATCGCCTCGCCGCGGGCCAGGTCGAGCAGCTCGCCGGACAGGCCGTACCTCGTCGCCCGCCACAGGTTTTCCTCGAGCAGGCGATGCGGCAGGTCCGGAAGCGGCTCCCCTTCGTCGTAGGCTCGGGCGCAGCGGGCGGCCAGCGCGTAGCAGAGCGCCGCGACCGACTGCGCCTCGGCGAGGTCCGGCTGCCCGTCGCAGATACGGATCTCGATCGTCGGATACGCGAGGTGCGGCCTGACGCTCCACCAGATCTGGGTGTTCTCGGTGATCGACCGCGTCGAGTAGAGGAAGGACACGTAGTCCTCCCAGCCCTGCCAGCTGCCGTACGCGTCCGGGATGCCGCAGCGCGGGAACATCCGGGTGAAGATCTCCGTGCGGGCGGAATGCAGTCCCGAGTCGACCGCTTCGACGAACGGCGAGCTCGCCGAGAGCGCGAGCAGCTCCGGGAGGAAGTTCCGGAGCGCGTCATGGACGGCGATCGCGCGATCGGCGCCGGCGATGCCAACGTGTACGTGCAGCCCGAACGTGTTGTTGCGCCAGACGACGTAGCGCAGCAGCTCGTCGTTGCGGCGGTAGTGCGGCGTGTCGATGATGCGCTGGTCCTGCCAGCGGCTCCATGGGTGCGTGGCGGTGCCCCCGAGCCCGATGCGCAGCTCGCGGGCGACGGAATGAAGCTGCGCGCGCCGCTCTCCCATCGCGGCGGCCGCGGCGCCGAAGCTCTCGCAACGACCCGTCCGCACCTCGATCTCGGATGCGATCAGCTCGCCCACGACGTTCGGCGCCAGGTCGGTCTCGATCGCGGCGCCGTACAACTCCTCGAAGCGGTCGGTCAACTCGAGCGAGTCGGGGTCGAGCAGCGCGAACTCCTCCTCGATCGCGAGCGTCAGGTCGGTCCCGTCGTCGAAGGCTGCGCGCGACTGCGCGACCAGCTCCTGCCACGAGATGCGTTGTTCGTCGCCCACCGGCGGGAGCCTAGCCGCCGACTCGTGTCTGACACGAATCAGACACGAGTCTGACGCGACCGCATCCCGCCGGCCGAGCGGCGGCCGGGCGGTGCCCCGTCTCCGGGGGACAGCCGTCCCTCGTGAAGGAACGTGGCCGCAAACCCACGCCCCAAGCGCGACCGCACCGGTCGCGTTACGAACTCGTCGCAAACTCGTCGCGGTTACGTGTGTCAGACACGAGTCTGACTCGAGTCAGACTCGTGGGGGTTCGTCAGCCGCCGTCAGACCGGTTGCAACAGGCGCTCGGCAACGCTCGACCACGACCAGAGGTCGACGACCGCCTGCCGCGCCGCGCGGCGGAGCTCGTCGTGGTCCTCGCGCGACAACGCGAGGATCCGCTCGAGCTTGCCGGCGAGGTCGCGCGCATCGCCCGTCTCGAAGGACGCGAGCCCCTTGAACCGCTCCGGGTACGACTGCTCGAGTCCGGCGGCGACCTCGGCGAGACCCGACTGGCGGGCGACGAGGGGCGGCGACCCGGCCGCCGCGGCTTCCGCCGCGACCATGCCGAACGCCTCCGGGAAGATCGAGGGGACGACCGTCACCGCCGCCAGCGGCAGCAGATGAACGAGATGCCGGTGCTCCAGCGGGCCGGTGAACAGGGTGCGGGGCGGCGCCAGCTGCTCGAGCACGCCGCGATACGGGCCGAAGCCGACGATCACGAGGCGCGCGTCGATCCCCGCCATCGCCTCCAGCAGTACCTGCACGCCTTTCTGCTCGATCAGCTTCCCGAAGTAGACGACGGTGGGCTCGTCTCCGGCGAGGAACTCAGCGAGCCGCTCGGCGTTCGCAGCGTCGGGCAGCCGCTCCTCCGCGTTTCCCGGGTTCGGCGGATCGAGCCGCGCCTCCGCCAGCAGGTCGGCGAGCGCCTCATCGCGATCCTGCAGCCTGAACTGGCCGACGTCGACGCCCGGGGGCACCTCTCGCACGTCGCTGACCTGCCCGACGACGTCCTCGAGCACCTGCCGGATGTGCGCCGAGCCGACGTACGTCACGTCCGCCCGTGCGAGCGTCTCGGCGCCCCAGCGCTCGAGCTCCGGCCGGCCGCGCATCGAGTACTCGAGCTCCGAACCGTGCGCCTTGACCCGGAACGGCACGCCGGTCGCAACCCCGACGGGCGCACCCAGCAGCACGTGGTTTGCGAAGACGATGTCGGCTGGAAGGAGGTCGCGCAAGGCGGCGGCGTTCGCCTCGACGTAGGCGTCGAGCTCGTCCGTACTGAAGTCCTGCAGCAGCTTCGGCTCGAGCCCGGCGTACCGGTCGAGGACGAACACGGGCAAGCGTCCGGCCGGCAGCTCCGGCGTGACGACGGTCGCGCCGCCGAGATCGAATCGCTCCGGATCGCGCTCCTGGCAGACGACGACCACGTCGTGACCGGCGCGACTCCATTCGCGGGCGAGCGCACGCGTGTAGACGTTCGACCCCGTGCCGCCGAGCAGATAGCCGTGCCAGAGCAGGATCCGCATCGCGCGGGAGCTCTTACGTCAGGTGGAAATAGAGGGCGTGCAGCAACTCGACCGCAGGGTTCGAGGTGTGCACGGTGACGTCGGCGGGGACGTCGAGCAACGCTTCCGAGTAATTGAAGATGATCCGCACGCCGGCGTCGACGAGGTCGTCGGCGACTTTTTGCGCCGAGGAAGCGGGCACAGCGAGCACACCGACGACGATGTTCTTCTCACGTACGACATCGCGGAGATGACGCCCGTCGTCGATCGTCGACGAACCGATCTCGCGACCGATCTTCGCGGCGTCGGCGTCGAACACCGCCGCGATGTTGATGCCGTGCTCGGCGAAGATCGCCGAGCTGGCGATCGCCTGGCCGAGCCGCCCCGCGCCGACGAGCGCGATGTTGTGCTGGCCCTGCGTGCGCAGGATCTTGCGGATCTCCGAGAGCAGCGAGTCGATCGAGTAGCCCACGCCGCGTTTCCCGAACTTCCCGAAGTTCGAGAGGTCGCGCCTGATCTGCGTGGCGTTGATGTTCGTGTAGTCGGCGATCTCCTGCGAGGAGATCCGCTCCTTCCCCATCTTGCGCGCCTGGGTCAGGACCTGCAGGTAGCGCGAGAGCCGCGCTGCGACCCCGACCGTCAAGCGGTCCGGAGCACTACCGGGGGCAGGAGCTTGCAACATCACGAGCATTGTGCCCGAAAGGCTTTCCACCTAGTGAACGGTTGTCACAAGCTCGAACTTTGTGACAGCTTCCGCCGGAACGCCGCCTCGTCGAGGAAGTAGACGAACGCCCGCTCGCCGTCCATCTCGACGACCGGAAGCCACTCTCGGTACCGCGCCTCGAGCTCGTCGACCCCGGTGATGTCGACTTCTTCGAGCTCGAAGCCGAGCTCGACCCGCAGGCGCTCGAGCTGGCTGCGGGCGCGCTCGCAGAGCGAACAGCCCTGTCCGCTGTAAAGCACGACCATTGGGCTGGTCGCTATGGGTAGAGGCCGCGGGTGATCGTCGCCTCGGCCACGCGTTGCACGGCCAGGCCGTACGACGCCAGGCGCATCGAGATCTTGCGCTCTTGCATCGTCGCCCAGGTCTCGTCGTACGCCCGCGTCACGATCTCGTTCAGCCGTGCGTTGACTTCGTCTTCCTTCCAGAAGTACTCCTGCAGCCCCTGCACCCATTCGAAGTAGGAGACCACGACGCCACCTGCGTTGGCGAGTACGTCGGGCAGCACGAGCGCGCCACCCGCCTCGAGGATCTCGTCGGCGGCCGGAGTGACGGGACCGTTCGCGCCTTCGACGATCAGCTTGGCCTTCACCTGGTCGGCGTTGTCGGTCGTGATCACCTGCTCGAGCGCACACGGCGCGAGCACGTCGCAGTCGACGAGGAGCAGCTCTTCGTTCGAGATCGTGTCGCCGCCCGTCAGCTCCACCAGCGCGCCACCATCCGCCTTGTGTGCAAATGCCGCCGCGATATCGAGGCCTCCGGTGTTGTAGACGCCGCCGCTCGAGTCGGAGATCGCAACGACGCGTCCGCCTTCCTCGGCGACGAACTTCGCGAAGAACGACCCCACGTTGCCGAAGCCCTGCACCGCGACGCTGGCTCCGTCGAGCGTCTTGCCCTGGCTGCGCAACGCCGAGACGAGGCAGAAGAGCGCGCCGCGCGCCGTGGCCTCTTCCCGGCCGAGTGAGCCGCCGATCGTGAGTGGCTTGCCCGTGACGACGCCGAGCACGGAATGCCCCTTGTTCATCGAGTAGGTGTCGAACATCCACGCCATCGTGGCCGAGTTCGTGCCGACGTCGGGTGCCGGGATGTCCTTTTCAGGACCGATCTCGTTGATGATCTCGGAGGTGAAGCGCCGCGTCATGCGCTCGAGCTCCGGGCGCGACATCGACTTCGGGTCGCACGCCACGCCACCCTTCGCGCCGCCGAACGGAAGCCCCATCAGCGCGCACTTCCACGTCATCCACATCGCCAGCGACTTCACCTCGTCGAGCGTGACGTCCGGGTGATAGCGGATGCCGCCCTTCGACGGGCCGCGCGCGATGTTGTGCGTGACGCGATAGCCGGTGAACGCTCGCACGTCGCCGTTGTCGAGCGAGGTCGGAATCGAGACCTCGACTGCCTTCTTGCACTCCTGCAGGACGTTGACGAGGCGGCCGTCGATCCCGAAGGTCTCCGCGACCTTGTAGAGCTGCTGCCGCGCGAGCGCGAAGGGATTTTCGAGCAGATGCGTCTCGGCGGCCGCAGCCATCGTGCGCGAATCTACTTGATCGTGAACCGCACCTGCGCCCTGCTCGGTTCGGCCTGTTTCGGGAGTGTCGGCCAGGCGGCAAGCCGCAGCTCGTAGTCACCGGAAGGCAGACGAGCGCTCGTCGGGCCGCGACCGGTGATCCCGAAGCTGTACGAGCCTGGCAGCAGGTTCCGGAGCCGGCTGAGGACGCCGACGAACTTGCCGGCGGCCGTGTAGAGCAGTACGTCGAGGCGCGAGACCGCCTCGATCTGCAGGCTCCGATCGTGCGTGAGCGCTCCGGCCTGCACCGTGAGCAGCGCGGGAGCCGTGTCGGACGGCGTGAAGGACGTGCTGTCCAACGAGACGTGCGTCAGGAGGTCCGGCGTCTGGTGCTCGAACTGCAGCGCCCAGGGCACGTGCAACGGCTCACTTCCGGCTGCAGCGAGGTTGATCGAGCCGGTGACCGCCGCCGGTCCCGGCGCCGCCGGTGCCCGGACCGTGAGCTTGACGCGCCGTGCGCGGCCGATGCCGACGACGAAGTGACTCGGGTAGACGGTGAACTGCAGCGCCTCGGAGTCGCCCTTCGCATCGACGCTGACCGAGAGCTGCAGGCGGCGGGTCGACACGTTGCGAACGGTGATCGTCCTCGTCGCGTGCCAGCGCGGCCCGGTCCAGATGCCGAAGCCGAGCGTTGCCGGGGCGGTCGCCACCTCACCGACCGCGGCTGCGCCGAGCCGCAGCGTGCCTCCCCCGACCGCGAACGGAGACGCCCGCCCCTGCTGGGCGTACCCGGCGAGCAAGCTGCGCAGCGACGCGGCGTCGAGTGCGGGCCGCATCTGGGCGAGTTGCGCCGCGGCACCTGCGACCGTCGCGGCCGCACCACTCGTGCCGTTGAGGGTTCCGTAGAGCGCCGAGCCGTCGGGCGCAGTCCCGGGCTCCGCGGTCTCGAGCGCGACGCCCGGTGCAACCACGTCCGGCTTCATGCTGCCGTCGAAGGCCAGACCCTGGGACGAGAAACTGGTGACGTGTCCGCGGCCCGCGTTCGGATCGGCGTCGGCCGCACCGATCGCGATACCGACGTCGAGCCCGGCACGCTCGGCAGCGAGCAGCTCGAGCGCGGCCGCAGGCGGGACGACGACGACGGGCACCGTCTGGCGCTCGTCGACCTGCAGCCCACCGGGCGGCAGTTCGCCGCCATACAGGAGCACTGCACCGGCCCCCGCCCGCGCGGCTGCAGCCACGGTGTCGGCCGGAGTGCTGCCGACCGGTGCCAGCACCGCCCGCCCGGCGACGAGACTGAAACCCTTCGCGTCGAAGAAGTGGACACCCGACGCTCCGGCACCTGCGACCGGCAGCAGCGTCAGCGAATGCTGCGGCGCGACCGCGCCGACGAGCGGCAGGCGCCGGTCGAAGACGACATCGAGTCCCTTGTGCATGACAACCCGCACCAGCGGCTCTGTGCGCAACGAGTCCGTCGCGCCGACGGCCAGCGTCGCTGCGCCGCCCGCCGGGCCGGCGACCGACCCGAACGAGGGACCCGCCTCGCCGTCGTTGCCTGCCGGTGCGACCAGCAACGTGCCCAGGTCGAGGGCGCCCTGGGCCGCCCAGGCTTCCGGGCCTTCGGTAAAGGCTGCGTACGGCTCGACGACGCCGGTGACGGCGACCCGCACGGCGTCGTGGGCATCACCGTCGCCATTCGGGTCGACGGCGCGCTCGAGTCCGGCGAGCAGCTGATCGCTCCGCGCGTATACCAGCTGACTGCCGTCGGCCGCGGGCTGCCAGCCTGCGACGCGGATCGGCAGGATCGTCGCTCCGGGCGCGACGCCATGCAGGCCGTCCGGGCCATCGACGCCCGCGATGATCCCGGCCATCTCGGTGCCGTGGCGCTCGAGCTGGGTCGGGTCCTGAGGGTTGGCGCGGGCACTCGCGTCAAGGCCGCCGCCGACGATGTCGTAGCCCGGCAGCAACCGTCCGCGCAGGTAGGGATGCGCCAGGTCGACACCCGTGTCGAGCAGCCCGACCGTGACACCCCGACCGTCGTAGACCGGCAGGCCCGCATCGGGCCGGTGGCCGCTCGCGAGCCCGAACCCCTTCGCGGTCAGGAGCCGTTCCGAGATGGAAGCCGGGAACGCCGCTCGAACGGGATAGACCCCGAGCACCTCCGGCAGCTGGTCGAGCAGCGCGATCGCCCGCGGGTCGAGCGCAGCCGAGAAGCCGTCGAGCACGCGCCGGTAGGTGAACTCGGGGCGCAGGAGGATCCCGTGGATGGCGAGTGTCGTCAGTACCTCTTGCTGGGCCGCGGCCGCCTGCGAGGTCCAGGCGCGTTCACGCGCCTCGGTCGCGTAGCGCACCTGCGCGAGCCGCTGCCCGAGTGACGGGGTGCGCAGCACCACGATCGAGCGCTGCCCGTTGGAGACCACGGCGCGCGGACCGCCGACAAGGCCGCGCCAGCTTCCCGCCGACGTCGCGGTAGCAGACTCCCGGCCGCGGGCGGAGATCGTGGCGATCAGGGCGGCGGCGATCGCCGCGACGACGACGATCAGCCCGAACGCTCTAGCCGGCCCGCGCATCGAGCGAAAGGTACTCGGGGTACGGGACGGGCCGGAGATACCGGGCCGCCGAGCCGATCATCGCTGCGTTGTCGGTGCAGAGGGCGAGCGGCGCCAGCGTTGCGTCCGGGAGGGCGGCACGTAACTCGGAGTTCGCTGCGACTCCACCGACGACGGCAATCCGCTCGGCGCCGGTCGCGTGCAACCGCTCGACGAGCGCGCGGACGATCGCATGCTGGTAGCCGGCGGCCAGATCGGCGCGCCGCGCTGCGAGCTCGGCCGCCGAGAGGTCGCGGACGGCGTAGAGCAGCGCCGTCTTGAGACCCGAGAACGAGAAGTCCAGTCCGGGCACACGCGCGACCGGAAAGGCGAAGACGCTCGGATCGCCCCGGGCCGCGAGCGCGTCGATCTCCTTCCCTCCCGGATAGCCGAGCCCGAGCAGCCGCGCGCCCTTGTCGAAGGCCTCCCCCGCCGCATCGTCGAGTGTCGTACCGAGCACGCGGTATTCACCTCGCTGCTGGACGTCGAGCAGCATCGTGTGCCCGCCGCTCGCGAGCAGGCAGGTGAACGGCGGCTCGTGGTCGAGCGGTCGGAGGTAGAGCGACGCGACGTGGCCGAGCAGATGGTCGACCGGGATCAAGGGCAGCCGCGTCGACCAGGCGAGCGCTTTCGCCGCCGACACCCCTACGAGCAAGGCGCCGATCAACCCGGGCCTGACAGTGACGGCAATCGCGTCGACGGAGGACAGGTCGGACCCGGCGTCGGCGAGCGCCTCGCGGATCACCGGCACCACGAGCTCGAGGTGGCGACGCGACGCGACCTCCGGCACCACGCCACCGAACGGCGCGTGCAGCTCGTCCTGCGATGCGACCACACTCGCCCTGAGCTCGCCGTCGTCCGTGACGAGGGCCGCCGCCGTCTCGTCGCACGAACTCTCGATCGCGAGGATCACGTCGTCAGGCGGGCGTCGCGCCACATGATCAGCGCGTCCTCACGATTGTCCGTGTAGTAGCCGCGCCTGACACCGCGCTTCTCGAAACCGAGCTCCTCGTAGAGACGGATCGCGGCCTCGTTCGAGACGCGCACTTCGAGTGTGTAGCCGCGACGCTCGTCGTCGGCCGTCAGCTCGAACAGGCGCTCGAGCAGCCGGGTGGCGACGCCGCGGCGCTGGTGGACGGGGTCGACGGCCACGTTCATCACATGCCATGCGTCGACGTAGCGCGAGTTGATCACGTAGCCGACGAGGTCGGCCCCGTCGAACGCCCCGAGACAGATCGAGGTCGGCTTCGCCAGCTCAGAAGCGAACATCGATCGCGACCACGGCGTCGGGTAAGCCTGCTGCTCGATCACGTCGATCGCGGCGAGATCGGCCAGCTCGAGTAGGCGGACGTCGAGGGCGACGGCCGTCACGACCGGGGCCTCGCATCGGGCTCGCGTACGTACAGCGGCAGTACCTGGTCGGCAGCGCCGAAGGAGCCTGCGTGCGCGACGAGCAGCAGCGGATCAGGGACGTGAGCGGGATCGTCGTCCGGTGGGACTTTGCCGCCGTTCTCCTCGAACACCGCGCGGTAGCGCACCGCACCGTCGCCGACGAGAACGCGGTCGCGAACGTCGAGCTCTGCGGGTGCGCAGACACGCGGCCCGGTGGTGAACACCTCGCCTCGGCGCGCATCGAGCACCGGCGTCGCGCCGGAGTAGGCGTCGAGCGTGGAGGCTCCGGCGACCGGCACGCCGAGCGCGAACGACAGGGAGCGCGCCATCGCCAGGCCGATGCGGATGCTGGTGAAGCTGCCAGGGCCGCGGCCGACGACGATCTGCCCGATCTGCGCCGGGTCGGCGATCAGCTCGTCGATCGCCGCGAGCAGGTCGCCGGCTTTCGCCCGGCGCGCACGGCCCGACTCCGTCGCGCAGACGGCGCCGAAGGATGTTGCGGTGTCAAAGGCCAGGGTCGTCTTCATCCGAGATCCTGATGCGGCGGTGCGACTCGTCGACGTGCATGAGGGTAACGACCGCGCGCGCCCGCGGGAGCCAGGCGGCGCCGTGCTCGGGCCATTCCACGAAAGCGACCGTGTTGTCGAAGTACGGCTCGAGATCCCCCCACTCCTCCGAGTCGAGCCCCGAGAGGCGGTAGAGGTCGAGATGGGCCACCGGAATCGGCGCCGCGTAGCGGTGGCCGATCGTGAAGGTCGGGCTGGAGACCGGCTCCACGACTCCGAGGGCCCGCGCGGCACCACGAACGAACGTCGTCTTGCCGGCGCCGAGATCGCCCGAGACTGCGACCACGTCGCCGACCCGCAGCCTGGCCGCGAGGCGCGCTGCCAGTGCCTCCGTCTCCGCCGGCGAGGCGGTGATGACGTCCACGCGAGGGCTAGAACAGTCCGAGCTGAACCGGCTGTTCGCTGTGCGGCACCGGCGGCTGCGGCGCGGGCACGACCTCGATCTGCCGTCCGAGCAGGTCGGGGATCCGGGCGAAATCCTCCTCGAGCACCTGCAACATGCGCGGCGTGTAGAGGGCGGCCGCGGGATGGAAGATCGGGTAGAGGGTCACGTCGTTGCCGCCGAGAACGACCCGCTGCTCGCGACCGTGCACCTGGGTGATACCGGCGGGTTTGCCGGAGAGGAGCTTCGTCGCGAAGTTGCCGAGCGTCGCGACCAGCGTCGGTGAGATCAGCTCGATCTGCCGGAAGAGGTGCGACTCGCAGGCCTGGATCTCCTCGGGAAGCGGGTCGCGGTTGCCCGGGGGACGGCACTTCAGGACGTTGCACACGTAGACGTCCTCACGCGTCAACCCGATCCCCGCCAGCAGGGTGCCGAGGAGCTTCCCGGCTGCGCCGACGAACGGCACGCCTTGCTTGTCCTCGTGGAAGCCCGGCGCCTCCCCCACGAACATCAGCTCGGCGGTCGGCGAGCCCGAACCGAAGACGACCTGGGTGCGGGTCTCGGCGAGCGCACAGCGCTCACAGCCGGCGACCTGGTCGCCGAAGGCGATCAGCGACAGATCAGCCGCAGCTGCCACAGGAGCCGCCGCAACACCCGCCGCCGAACGAAGGTTGCGAGCTGACGCCGTGCGCTGCGAAGGCCGTCGAGAACTGCTTGACCACCTTGGTCTTGCCGCAGTCGGGGCAGGCCGGATCGGGGTCCGACATCCCGACCAGCTCCTCGAAGTGGGACTCGCAAGTCATGCAGACGTATTCGTAGATCGGCATCAGGGCAACCCTACCAAGGCGGCATCTTCGCTTCGCCGCCGGACGGCTCTCGGATATCCTGCAATTGCCCGGTATCCGGCGACGGAACTGGAGCCCGAAATGTTCAACGACGTCACAGTGATCGGCGCCGGCCGTGCCGGCGAGACCATTGCTGCCCGCCTGCGGGAGCGAGGCGTTGCCGTGCGCGACGACGCCGAGCTACGACTCCTCTGCGTCCCGGATCGCGCGATCGCCGAGGTCGCGCGGGCGATCGAGGCGGGGCCGTGGGTGGCGCACGTCTCGGGCGGAACTCCCCTCGGCGCGCTCGCACCCCACACGTTGCGTTTCTCGGTCCACCCGCTGCAGACGTTGACCCTCGCGCGTGGACCCGAACAGCTCGACGGTGCCTGGGGGGCGGTGACCGCCGACACTGCCGACGGCCACGCCCGAGCGCTGTGGCTGGCCGAGACCCTCGGCTTGCAGCCGTTCGCGCTCGCCGACGACCGTCGCGCCCTCTACCACGCAGGCGCCGCGATCGCGTCGAACTTCCTCGTGACGCTCTATCGCGCGGCGGCGCAGCTCTTCGAACAGGCGGACGCACCGCCGGCGGCGCTCGTGCCGTTGATGGAGCGGACGATCGCGAACGGCTTCGAGCTGACCGGTCCGATCGCCCGCGGCGACTGGGAGACCGTCGATCGTCATCTCGTGGCGCTCGCGGGTGGCGAGCTCGAGCCGCTCTACCGCGCGCTCGCAGAGGCGACGCGCCCGTGATCGTCGTTCGCCACATCGCCGATCTCGACCTGCCGCGGCATGGCGCCGTCGGGCTCGTGCCGACGATGGGCGCGCTGCACGACGGCCATGCAGCGCTCTTCGCCGCCGCCCGACCGGCCTGCGACGTGCTCGTGGCGAGCGTTTTCGTCAATCCGGCGCAGTTCTCCGACGCTGCCGACCTGGGTAGCTACCCGCGCG
>DASYPH010000021.1:0-4246 GCA_036006925.1 Gaiellaceae bacterium | reverse complement strand
CGAGTCCATGACGCGCTCGGCCACGTCCTGGTTCGCGCGGAAGGCACCGGATTGCCACAGCATCGCGTCGACCAGCGTCGTCTTGCCGTGATCGACGTGTGCCACGATGGCGACGTTGCGGATGTCCTCGCGGGTCGGCATTGCGAGCAGTCTATTGATGACCGCGGGCCACCCCACGGTTTGCGTGCGTGACCGCCCCGGTGTACGAACCAGCCGAAGATCGCCCGCCCCCAATACGAAGGAGGACCCCTCGATGGTGTCGCAGCGTCCCGAGGAACATCCCTTGTACAGCCGCCGAGCGTTCCTGCAGCGCGCGGCCGCTGCCGGTATCGCGCTACCCACGTTGTCCGCGATCTTGGCGGCGTGCGGGAGCGGGGCGGAGTCGAGCGTGCAGGGAGGCACAAGTGGCTCGGCGGGTGGCGCGAGCGCGTACGGAACCGGGGGGATCTCGGGTGCACCGTATCCGCTCGCTCGGCCGGAGGCGCCGGTGACCTGGAACGTCAATCAGGACGACGTCATCCCAAGCAATCAGCAGCCCGAGCAGAACGCGACGCTCAAGGTGCTTCGTTGGCCGTACTACCTCGGCGACGATGTCGTCGATGCGTTCAAGAAGAAGTACAACTGTGATGTCCAAGTCACCGAAGCGACGGACATGGACAAGCTCCTGGCCAAGATGGCGCTGCCGTCCGCCGATTTCGACGTGCTGTTCGGCATGAACGTGTGGGCGGTAGGCCGGTCCATCGCAGCGGGGCAAATCCGCCCGTTGAACCACGACTACCTGACGAACTTCCAGAACAACGTCTGGAGCCAGTTCCAGAGTCCGTTCTACGACGTGAACGCGAACTACACACTGCCGTACAGCGTTTGGTACACGGGGATCTTCTGGCGCAACGACCACCTCAGCATCGACCCGTCGTCCATGTCGAACCCGTACGACGTCTTCTGGAACAACCCTCCGAAGGGAAAGACGCACCTGCTCGGCAACCCGCAGGACGTCTTGTCGCTCGCGATGTTCCACGACGGCTTGACCGATGTGAACGTGACCGACCCCGCAACCATCACCAAGGCCAAAGACGAGATCGCCCAGATCGCGCAGGCCGCCGGGGGCGTGAAGTACGACCACCTCGAATACCAGGCCGGCGACATCCTCGACGGCACCGTGTGGCTGCATCAGTCGTGGTCGGGGAACGCGAGCGACACGGTCGTATTCCTCCCATCGAACGCCGACCCCAACGTGTTCTCCTTCTATTGGCCCGGGCACGACGGGCACCCGGCCAACGTCGACAACGACTGCACCGTCGTCCTGAAGAGTGGGAAGAACCCGGTCCTGGCGCATCTGCTCGCCGACTGGGTGTTCGACGCGAAGCAATCGCTCGCGAACTTCACGAACACGACCGGCTATCAGATGCCCGTGAAGAGCATGACGCAGCAATCGATGGTGCAAAGCGGCATCGTCCCGCCGGGTCTGGACACGATCATCGTGGCAGAGGACGACTTCCAGAAGGGCTCGCGCGAGCTCGAGCTGCCGCCCGACGCCGATGCCCTCTGGAAACAAGCGTTCAGCGAGCTGCAAGCGGGTGTCTAGCGCGACGGTCGCCCCCAAGGAACGGCGCCGCCGATCCACGAGGGCTGGCCGGAGCGAACGAGAAGCCTGGTCACCACACGGGTTCTGGCAGGCCATGTCAGCGCCCGCCGGGCTGTTCCTGCTCGTCTTCTTCGCGTTCCCGTTCTACGTCGTTCTCGCGGTGACTTTCGGATCGGTCGACCCGATCCTCCGCCAGCCGGTACCGGCGTGGAACCCCGCGACGTGGAACCCGGCGATCCTGCGGTTCACGTTCTCCAACATCGTCCATTCCGACGGGCTGTACTACGGCCCGTTCATCCACACGTTCGAGTTCGTCGCCGCGAGCACCGTGCTCTGCTTCGTGATCGGGTACCCGTTCGCGTACTTCCTCGCCCGTCGCGCCGGCCGCATGAGAGGTCTCTTCGTCGCGCTCTTCTTCGCCCCGTTCTGGGTCTCGTACATGCTGCGGATGCTTGCGTGGATCTCGCTCCTTCAGGTCGACGGCTATGTGAACCGCACACTCGAGCGCCTTGGCATCCTGAGCGCGCCCTACCCATGGCTGTCCGGCAAGCCTGTGACGGTGATCCTCGGCCTGGTCTACGGCTATGTCCCCTTCATGGTGCTGCCGCTCTACGCGACGCTCGATCGGATCCCCGAGTCCCACCTCGAGGCGGGGCGGGACCTGGGTGCGAGCCCGACGCGGACGTTCTTCCGCGTGACCCTCCCAGCGTCGCGGCAAGCGATCCTCGCCGGCTTCGTGCTCTGCATCCTGCCCATGTTTGGGGACTATTTCACCCAGCAGTTGCTCGCCGGCACCCCGAACACCCGGATGATCGGGAACGCCATCGTTGACGCGTTGACCGAGCCGATCTTCGTGTCGCGAGGTGCGGCCCTGATCCTCGTGCTGCTGGTGCTCCTCATCCCGCCGATCTTGTACTACCTGCGCAGCACGAACCGGGCGACGACGGAGCTCGGCGCATGAGTTCGCTTCAGGTTGCCAAGCCTCGCGCGTCGTTCCGCGAGTGGTTGTCGAACCCGTGGGCAGAGACGAGGTTCCTCTGGGTGGTCGCGATCGGCTACGTCGTGTGGACCATGGTGCCCGTCGCCGAGGCCGTGCTGTTCTCGTTCAACAAGGGACGGTCGATCACGCAATGGGAGGGGTTCTCCCTCCGCTGGTACCTGTGGGACCCCGACGGCTCGGTCCTACACAACGCGCAGCTCCAACACGCGATCTGGCACACGCTCACGCTCGCGGCGCTCACCGCCCTGTTCGCCGTACCGCCCGCGGTTGCGTTCGCGCTCGCGCTGCACCACTGGCGAGGCCGGACCTCTGGGACACAGAACTTCCTGATGATGTTCTCGTTCGTCACGCCCGAGCTGATCCTCGCCGTGGCACTGTTCCTGCTGATGACGAGCGTGTTCACTTCGCTCGGCCTCTCGACGACGTCGCAGGTGATCGGCCTCACGGTCCTGGCGCTCGCTTATCCCGTCGTGATCGTGCGCGCGCGGCTGCTCTCACTCGGACGCTCGGTCGAAGAGGCGGCGATGGACCTGGGCGCGTCCCCGCTCGGAACGCTGTGGCGCGTGACGTTGCCGCTGCTATGGCCCTCGATCTTCGCGAGCGCGGCCATCATCTTCGCGTTCGCGCTGGACGACTTCGTGATCGTCAATCAACTCTCGCAGGATGCCGCAACCCAGACCGTGTCGATCACCATCTACGGCGCCGCCCGCACGTCACCAACGCCTGCGATGAACGCCATCGGAACGCTCATGCTCACGGCCTCGACGATCTTGATCGTCATCGCGTGGGTCGTGTACCGCCGGTCGGCGCGGAGGCGCGGCGACGCTCCGATGGCGGCCGCCTAGCCACGAGCTACTCCGACCGGCCGACGCGCGCAACGCCGCCCATTGCGGAAGGGCACCGACATGCGCCTCCTTGTCGGGCACCCAGCCGGAGAGATGGAAGATCGTGGACCAACGGGTGAGCCCCACAGATCCGCCCTTCGGTCACGACGACAGTTCCTCGGGCGAGCCGCGACCGCCGGAATCGTCCTTCCATCCCTGCCAGCGCTGTTGGCGGCGTGTGTTAGCACGACATCGTCCCACGTCACGAGACCGAACCGGCCCACGCCGGAACCGGCGGGGTTTCGGGTGCGCCGCACCCGCCGTTCATCTTGATCCGCACGATCTGGTCCTCGGCGACGCCGCCCACCTTCCGCGTGGCATAGGCGTACAGCCACGGCTGCTTCGGGAACGTCGGCGGCAGCGTCAGGCCGACGACCCCCCGCTCGTTGGTCAGGCTCTCGATCACGTCGGGGATCGTGAAGACGGAGGTGTTCTTCCCCGTCGTCGGGTCGATCCGTCGGATCTCACCGGTGAGGCACTCGCCGTAGTAGATCGCGCCGGTCTTGTCGAAGACGAACGTTGCGGGGTGGTCAGACCGGTCGCGACAGTCTTCTGGATGACCGTGCCGCCGACCGGGGGGCCTTCGATGATTGTGGCGAACTCGTCGGGCCCAGCGCCGAGGTGGCGAGCGGCGTCGTCATGCTCGAGATGGTGGAGCGGTGCAGGCGGCGAGCAGAATCGCTGCGGCGCAGATCAGCAACGAGGGCGTCTCACATCGGCCGCATCCGAGCGGCCGGATGTCAGAATCCGGTCAATCCGCGGCCGACCCCGTCGACG
>DASYPH010000020.1:0-4619 GCA_036006925.1 Gaiellaceae bacterium | reverse complement strand
GCCGAGCCAGGTCGGCAAGTGCATCCCGGGGTTGCCGACCGTCGCGACCTTGATCTTCCCGTAGCGATCCTTGCGGATCGCGTCCAGTCCGAAGAAGGTGAAGAAGAGATCGGCCTCGATCCCGTCCATGCGGGCGCCGTTGGCCATGATCAGGGCGGGGTAGATGCCCTCGAGCGATCCTTTTGAGACGACGATCGCGACCTTCTCGATCGTCTGCGGCTCGCTTGCATGGAGGTCTGGTTGTTCAAGCACGCTGGTCATCGTTGGCGCTCCTTTCTAGATGCAGCCGCGGGGCTTGGGGATGCCGCCGATCTTGGCGGCGAGCTTGGCCGGACCCTTGGGGAAGAGCTGGTAGAGCTCCTTGATCGGCACGCCCGACTCCTTGCCGAGCGAGCGGATCGAGGGCGCGGTGCCGGTCGTGAGGTAGCGGTCGCGCATGAAGTTGATGACCAGCCAGTGGCGAGCGGTCAGCTCGGGGATCCCGTTCTCGCGGGCGATCTCCTCGGCGAGCCGCTCGTTCCACTGCTGTGGGTCGGTGAGGAAGCCTTCGGCGTCGACGTCGACGCTGGTCTCGGCGATCATCGTTGTGGTCATCTCGTCCTCCTTAGCTCGCGTGGGCAGGGGCGTGTTTTTTGCGGGCGGTCGGCATCGCCGGGCCGAGGCCGGGGATCTCGCGCCCCGGCAGCAGTGCGTGCCAGTAGACCCACTGGAACATCAGCTTGCCGAGGTGGTTGAGCCTGGACTCGCGCAGTAGCGGGAGCGGTCCGAAGTGGCCGGGTAGGGGCTCGGTCTCGTAGTTGAAGTCGATCAGCAGTGCCTTGTGGAAGCCGGTCTCGATGAAGCAGTTGGCGTGGCCGTCGTAGCTTGCGTCGAGCTCCTTGTCGGCGAGGAAGCGCGCGACGTTCTCGGTCAGCACTTCCGCTTCGAAGTGGGTGACCGAGCCCGCTTTCGAGGTGGGAAGGTCGGTCGCGTCGCCGAGCGCGAACACGTTCGGCTTCGCGGGCGTCTGCAATGTTTGTTTGTTGGTGGGCACGAAGCCGAGCGCGTCGCCGAGCCCGGGCGAGCGCTCGACGAAAGCGGCGCCGCCGTGCAAGGGGACGGTGACGAGCAGGTCGAAGTCGAGCTCGCGGCCGTCGTAGGAGCTGAGCTTGCCACCGACGCCGTCGACCTCGCCCGCGTTGAACTCGGTCACGAGCTCCACGTCCTTCACGTTGAGCAATCCGGCGAGGTGCTCGGAGGCGATCGGTTTGGTGAAGGCGCCGTCGAGCGGGGTCGAGTAGACGACCTCGGTGCGGTTGCGGATGCCGCGCTCGCGCAGGTACCAGTCGGCGAGGAAGGCGAACTCGAGCGGCGCCACCGGGCACTTGATCGGCATGTCGACCAGGTTCACGACCAGCCGGCCGCCGTCGAAGCGCTCGAGCGCACCCCGGAGCGCGTCGGCGCCCCCGGGGCTGTAGAAGGTGAAGACGCGCTCGTTCCAGCCGGGTCCGGTTAGACCCTCGGTCTCTTCGGGCTGCAGGCGCACGCCGGTCGCGACGACGAGCACGTCGTAGGGGAGCACCGTGCCGTCGTCGAGCAGCAGTTCGTCGCGCTCGATCCAGACCTCTTCGACCTCGTTCTCGTGGAAGAGGACGCCGTCGCGGAGCTGCCGGCCGCGCGGCCGCACGATCTCCTCGACCTGCGCCAGCCCGAAGGGGACGAACAGCAGGCCGGGCTGGTAGACGTGCCGATTGTCGAGGTCGACGACGTGGATCTCGGCCTCGTCGGCGTCGAAGCGGCGCCGCAGCCGGTTGGCGGTCATCGTCCCGCCGGTGCCGCCGCCCAGAATCACGATCTGTTTTCTCGCCACTTCGGCTCACCTCCTTGGGGTGCACCGACAGCTTGGCGCTCGCTCGCGTGCGAGCCATCGGGGGGCGCCCGGAATCGGCTGCGGACAACTACGCGGTTGAGTAGTTGTCCGCAGGGCGGATCCGCGGCCCTGCTGATGTGGCACGCGCCGCCTCTGGCGACGATCCGTGCGACAAGACGAGAGAGAGGCCAGGATGGTTCAGCACCCCCTTACCGATGACCTGATCGAGCTGATCGCGCGCCGCTTCCGCGTGCTCGCCGACCCGACGCGAATCAAGCTGCTCGACCTGCTCCGGCAGGGGGAGGCGAGTGTGCAGGAGCTGAGCGAAAGCATCGATGCGACGCAGCAGAACGTCTCCAAGCACCTCGGTGTGCTGCTGCAGGCGGGGATCGTCGGACGGCGGAAGGTCGGCAACTACGCCTACTACGCGATCGCCGACGAGGGCGTCTTCGCGCTCTGCGAAGACGTTTGCGGCAGCCTCGCGGTGCAACTCGAGTCGCTCCGCGAGGTTGTCGCCGGTGCGAGTCGGTGAGGCAGATGCTCGAGCTCTTCCAGACCGAGTGGTGCCCCGCCTCACGGCGCGTCCGCCAGCGGTTGACCGAGCTCGGGCTCGACTCCATCAACCGCCAGGTGCCGGTCGAGCGCGAGGCGCGCACCGCTCTCCGCGAAGCGACCGGCACCGACACGATCCCCGCGCTCCGGCTCGAGAACGGCTCCGCTGTGGTCGGCGAGGAGAACATCCTCGTCTACCTCAGCGAACGCTTTGCGGAGCCGCTCGAGGCGGAAGCGCACCAGCAGAAGGCGGCCAAAGCGCGCCGCCGTTACCTCGAGGAGGAATGCGAATGCTCGCAACCAGCTACACACTCAGCGAGAAGACGAAGCTCCCGTTCGACCAGGCCGTCCAGCGCGTCCGCAAGGAGTTGAAGAGCGAGGGCTTCGGCGTCCTCTGCGAGATCGACGTGCAAGCGACGCTGAAGGAGAAGCTCGGCGTCGACGGGGAGCCGTACACGATCCTCGGCGCCTGCAACCCGCCGCTCGCACACCAGGCACTCGAGGCCGAACCCGACCTCGGCGTGCTTCTGCCCTGCAACGTCGTCATCTACCAGCACAAGGGTGAGACCCACATCGCGGCCGTCGACGCCGAACGGATTCTCTCGATCGTCGACAACGAGCAACTGGCGCCGATCGCCGCCGACGTGAAGCGCCGGCTCGGCGCAGTAGTCGCGCGCGTAGCCGACCAGAGAAACGGAGGACAACGATGAGTACCCATCAACCGAAGTTCGGGACTCCGGAGCAAGGACGGTGATGTCGGCCACGGGCAGCTCAACCGCAGCCGTCCGTTCGAAGGAGTTCCATTTCCCGCTCTTGGTCGAGTGGATCGGAGAGCGGCGCGTCGCCGCACAGGTGGAGGGCAAGCCGACGATCGAAATCACTCCGCCGCCCGTGTTCCGCGGCACCGATCCGGCGACCTGGAGCCCCGAAGACTTCTTCGTCGCCGCAGCCGCCTCTTGCCTCGCCGTCACTTTCACCGGACTCGCCGCCCGCGCAGGCCTCAGCTACAGCATGCTGAAGGTCGATGCTGACGGCGTCGCCGGCATGCGCACTGACGGCCGTTTCGGCTTCACCCGGCTGCTGCTCCGACTGGAAGTCGAGACCGGCCCGGCAGAGGAGGCGCAGGCGCGCCAACTCACCGAGCGAGCTGAGCAGACCTGCCTGGTTTCCGCGTCGCTCGACCTCCCCGTCGAGACCCTCATCGAGGTGAAGCGACCGTCGACACTCTGATCTCACCGCAGCGCTCGCCGTCAGCCGCCGGGGCGGCGTTCGGGCGCGCGCACCCCTGCTACGCCGCCGTCGCCTGCTTCCTGATCCCGAAGAGCGTGGCGGCAGTGGCCTAGGTGTCGCGCGCACTGGACCCGCAGGAGGTGTGGGAGGCGCTCGAGCGGGGCGAACTGCGCCTCCTCGATCTACGCACCCTGCTCGAGCGTCGCCGGTATGGCGTGCCACCGGGCGCGATCCCCGTGTCGCTGGCCCAGCACATCGTCAACCCGGAAGGAACCGACGCCGTTTATCTCTGTCAGCACGCGATCCGCTCGAAGCTAACCGGTCGCCGCGGCGCTGCAGAGGTCGCGGGCGGGTTCGTCGCCTGGCAGAGGGCGGGGCTCCCAGTCGAGCGGTGGGGCTAGGTGAGGAACTTTATGTAGGTGGTCTGTGATCCCGCGATCCATGAACGCTCCGCAGCTCGCCGCTCGGATCGTCGTCACCTTTGAGGCGTTCCGCATGGGCAATCAGGCTCGCGCCCGAGGCGAACAGCATCGCCGTGATGGCGAACGCCATCACCGCCGCAATGACAAGACCGGCCCAGAGGAGGCTCACGCTCGAACGGGGCCCAATCGGGCTCGGAGTCCCGGATATCGACGTTGACGACGCCCTTGAACGGCTTGCTCATCGCTGGTCCTTCCGGTCGGCCTACATGCTCTGAAGGATCTTCTGCTTCTGCGCGTCAAACTCGGCCTGCGTGAGCACGCCTGCGTCGAGCAGTCCCTTCAGCTTCGTCAGTTCCTCCATGCTTTCGTCCGCCGAGGGCTCGGCGGGGGCAGGATCCGCAACAGCCGCCTGCTCCGTCTCGGGCTGCTCGGGTGCCGCGCTCTGATCGGCACTTGCTTCCGCCGATCTGGCGCCCGCCTTGCTGGCGGTGTAGGCAACCCCGCCCACCACTGCTGCGCGCGCTATTGGACGCCGTCTTCTGAACATCGCATGCCTCCCATCTCGA
>DASYPH010000019.1:0-14402 GCA_036006925.1 Gaiellaceae bacterium | reverse complement strand
AGATCCAGGTCGCGTACGCGATCGGTGTCGCGCGGCCGTTCTCGATCCTCGTCGAGACGTTCGGGACGGAGAAGCTGCCGGTCGAGAAGATCGAGGCGCTCGTCCACGAGCACTTCGACCTGCGGCCTGCCGCGATCGTGCAGGACCTCGAGCTGCGCCGGCCGATCTACGCGAAGACTGCCGCGTACGGCCACTTCGGGCGCGACGACCATGACTTCACGTGGGAGCGCACGAACAAGGCGGAACTCCTGCGCGAGGCCGCCGGTCTCGCAGCCGCAACCGCCTAGCCGAGGGGGCTTCGCGCGGCGGCAACCCGCGGCGCGGCGCGTAACCCCTCGCGTCTGACACGAGTCAGACACGTGTCTGACACATGGAACTGGAACGCGATGCGCACGGAAGTGTGTCGCGGTTCCCGCGAGCCGTGGTGCGATGCGGTCTAGGGGCGCAGTCGGTCTTCTGGGTTGCAAGTGCGAAAAGCAGCCGCTCCCGCCGATCGCTTGCGGTTGCGACCAGCCGCGTCCCGCGTCAGACTCGTGTCTGACACGAGTCAGACACGAGTCAGACGACGTGGCTTGCGGCTCGCGAATTACGAGCGCTTGACGAACAGTCCGGCCGCGGCCTTGTCGCTGACGGCCCGCTCGACGCCGTCTACGGTGACCTGGAGCTGAGCCGCTGCCGGCTCGGCGACGCGCAGCTCGACGTGGGCGCCCGGTGCGAGGCCCTGGTCGTAGAACCAATGCAGGAGGTCACCGTCGTGCTCGGCGAGCCGCACGATCGTCGCCGACTGGCCGGGCTCGAGGTCCGAGAGCGGTTCGAGTTCGCGGTTCTCGGCTTGCTCGACGTCGGGATCGATCGGCCAGCCGTGCGGACACCGGTCCGGGTGCCCGAGCTTCTCCTCGATGCGGGCGACCATATCGTCGCTGAACGTCCCACCGAGTTCGTCTGCGTGCACGTGGGCCTCGGCGGCCGTGTAGCCCATGAAGTCCGTCAGGAGCCGCTCGATCACCCGATGCTTGCGCACGACCAGGCGCGCGCGGGCGGCTCCGGCGGGAGTGAGGATCGCCTCCTTGTGCTCGCCGCGCTCGACCAGGCCCTCTGCTTCGAGCCGTTTCAGCATCTCCCCGGCGGAGGCGCGCGAGACGCCGAGCATCTCTGCGACACGGGAGGCGATCGTCTGCGAGCCGGTCGCGGCGGGCCGATATTCGCCGATCGGGAAGGCGAGGAAGTAGATCGTCTCCAGGTAGTCGTCGATCCCGTGTCCGGTGGCCACGTTTGGGACAATAGAGGTCGCATCTCTGTAAGGTGTGCCTTACATGAGCACCACGCAGACCCTGATCCTGGGCGCGATCGCCGGGGCCACCATCTTCCTGGGCCTGCCGCTCGGCCGGGTCGGCACGACGTCGCCTGCGATGCGAACGGGGCTGACGGCATTCGCCACCGGCATCCTGATCTTCCTGCTCTGGGACGTGCTCGGGCACGGAGTCGAGCCGGTCGAGACGGCCGTCTCGGGTCACAACTGGAGCCGCGTCGCCGAGCTCGCTCCGCTGCTCGCCGGCGGCCTGGCGGTCGGCTTGATGAGCCTCGTCTACTACGACCGCTGGATGACCAACAAGCGTGCGACGCCGCTCGTCGGCCCGGGTGCCGCCGCCGTCGACGAATTCACGTCGCGCTCGTGGATCGAGAGCCTGACCCCGGGTCGTCGGCTCGCGCTGCTGATCGCAACCGGGATCGGCCTGCACAACTTCGGCGAAGGTCTGGCGATCGGCCAGGCCGCCGCTGCCGACGAGGTCTCGCTGGCGCTCGTCCTGATCATCGGCTTCGCCCTGCACAACGCGACCGAGGGCTTCGGCATCGTCGGCCCGATGTCAGGCGAGTCGGAGCGTCCGAGCTGGGGCTTCCTCGCGTTGATGGGCCTGATCGGCGGCGGGCCCACCTTCGTGGGCACGGTGATCGGTCAGGCGTGGGTCAGCGAGGCGCTCGGCGTCGTCTTCTTCGCGCTCGCGGCGGGCTCGATCCTCTACGTCGTGATCCAGCTGCTCGAGGTGTGCCGCCGCCACGCGATGCCGGTTGTCGTCGCCTGGTGGATCCTCGCCGGCCTCGTCCTCGGCTTCGCCACCGATTTCGTCCTGGTCGCCGCCGGCGCCTGAGGATACGGAGGGAAACCGCAGCTTGCCCTCCCGACCGACTGTCTACCGTAGGCGTCTGTGGGCGCCTTCTGGCATGCGGTCGCGGTTTTCTTCGAGCATATCGCCGATGTGAAGTGGTCGGCACTCGGGCTGGCGCTCGCGTGCCATGTGATCAAGCTGCTCTTCCGGGCCCGAGCCTGGCAGAACATCGTCAAGGCGGCGTATCCGGGCTCGCGCCTGCGCTACCGCAGCGCGGTCGGTGCGTACTTCGCGGGCGTGGGCGTCAACTCGATCCTCCCGGCGCGCGGCGGCGACGTGGTCAAGATCTACCTCGTCAAGCACCGCACGGAAGGCTCGACGTACCCGACGCTCGCCGCGACGCTCGTGGTGGAGACGATCCTCGACTTCTTCGTCGCCGGTGCGTTGATGATCTGGGCGCTTTCGATCGGGGTGCTACCGACCCACCAGGTCTACGCGCGGATCCCGACTGTCGACTGGAAGTTCTTCCTGCTGCACGAGCGGGCGACGCTGATCGGTCTCGGCCTCCTCGCCGCCGCGGGAGTCGTCGGCTTCCTCTGGGCGCGGGTCCGCGTCGAGAAGTTCTGGGCTCGCGTGCGACAGGGTTTCGCGATCCTCGGCCAGCGCAGACGGTTCGTAACCGGCGTGCTGCTGCCCCAGGCGATCTCGTGGGGCTTTCGGATCGCGACGCTCTACTTCTTCCTCGAGGCGTTCGGTGTGCACGCCTCGATCCACAACGCGCTCCTCGCGCAGGTGGTCGACTCGCTGGCGACCCTGTTCCCGGCGACCCCTGGGGGCGCAGGGACGAAACAGGGTCTGATCGTCTACCTCTTCCGCGGCCAGGCGATCTCCAAGGCGCTGCTGCTCGCTTTCAGCGTCGGCATCTACATCGCGATCACGATCACCAACATCGTGCTCGGGTTGATCGCGATCGGCCTGATGGCGAGGACGCTCTCGTTCAAGAACCTGCGCCAGCAGTCGCGCGCGGAGCAAGAGCAACCGGTCTAGTGCTCGCATCGGTCTACCCGCTCGTGACGGCGCGCGCCGTCGCGCGGGAGTTCACGTACGAGGTCGCTGACGACGTCGGCGTCGGCGCGATCGTCCGGATTCCGTTCGGCCGCTCGCGGGCGCGGGGAATCGTCGTCGGCCTGGTCGAGTCCGCGCCGCCGGGTGTCGAGGCGCGGCCGGTCGAGGCCGTGATCGGGCAGGTGCCGCCCGCGCTCGTTTCGCTGGCGCTCTGGATCGCCGACTACTACGGCTCGACGCCGGCCCGCGCGCTCGCGCTCGTGGCACCCGAGTTGCCGAAACGCCGAAAGGAACAGGCGCCGCCCGCCGACCGGCAGGCTCTTGGTGGAGAGGCGGAGCCGCTCACGCTCGCGCCGGAACAGATCGCGGCCGTGACGAGGGTGGTCGAGGCGATGGATGCTGCCGACGGCGGCAACTTCCTGCTCTACGGCCCGACCGGCTCCGGCAAGACGGAGGTGTACCTCCAGGCGTGCGCGGCCGCGCTCGAGCGCGGCCTCGGTGCGATCGTGCTCGTCCCGGAGATCGCCCTCGCGCCGCAGACGGTCGGCCGTGTGCGCGCCCGCTTCGGCGACCGGGTCGCCATCTTGCATTCGGCCCTGAGCGATGCCGAGCGGCGCGACGAGCGCGTACGGATCGCGAGCGGCGAGGCGCGGATCGTCGTCGGTGCGCGCTCGGCCGTCTTCGCGCCGGTCGCCGGGCTTGGCCTGATCGTCGTCGACGAGGAGCACGACTCGTCGTACAAGCAGGACTCCGATCCTCGTTACGACGCGCGGACAGTGGCCGCGAAGCGCGCCTCGCTCGAAGGTGCGGTCGCGGTGTACGGCTCGGCGACGCCGCGGCCGGAGAGCTGGGCGGCGCTCGAGCGGCTCTCGCTCGGCGGGCGGATCGGCGCCGGCCTGCCGCCGGTGCGTGTCGTCGACTTGCGGCGCGAGGCCGGCTATCCACTGTCGGCACCGCTGCTCGAGTCGCTGCGCGGGGTCGCCGAGCGGCACGGCAAGGCGATCCTGCTGCTGAACCGGCGCGGGATCGCGCCCGCGCTCCACTGCCGCGCCTGCGGGACCACCGTGCGCTGTCCCGATTGCGACGTCTCGCTCGTCCTGCACAGCGACACGTCGCTTCGCTGCCATCACTGCGGCTACGCGACCGACGCCCACTCGAACTGTCGTGTCTGCGGGTCGCCGGATCTGGCGCGCCTCGGCGCCGGCACGCAGAAGCTGGAGGGCGAGCTGCGTCGCGAAGTGCCGGAGCTGGAGCTGATCCGGCTCGACGCGGACGCCGTCGCAAAACCGGAGCAGCTCGCTGCGTCGCTGGCGCGGTTCCGCGACGCTGAGGGTGCGGTGCTGCTCGGCACGCAGATGGTCGCCAAAGGCCACCATTTCGCCGGCGTCGAGCTCGCGGCCGTGATCGACGCCGACACGGGCCTCGCGCTGCCCGACTTCAGAGCCGAGGAGCGGACGTTCCAACTCGTCACGCAGCTCGCCGGGCGCAGCGGGCGGGACGCGCCGGGCCGCGTGATCGTGCAGACGTTCCAGCCCGACTCGCGCACGGTCGCACACGCAGCACGGCACGACGTCGAGCGGTTCCTCGCCGAGGAGCTGGAGCGGCGTGAGGCGCTCGGCTACCCACCGTTCGCGCACCTCGTCCGAATCCTGGTCAGCGGGCCGGAGCCGGAGCCGGTGCTGCGCGCACTCTCGGAGCTGAAGGCGGGCATGGAGGGTACCGAGCTGCTCGGGCCGGCACCACTGCTGCGCCTGCGCGGCAAGCACCGCGCGCAGCTGGTAGCCAAGACGCAGCACCCACGGCGGATCGCCTCGCAGGCGGCGAGACTGCTCGCCTCGGCAGCGCCTGCGATGCGGCGGGCGCGGCTGACAGCGGTCGTCGACGTCGACCCGCAGTCCCTCTGAGGCTCACCGCGACGTGCCGGTTCGGCACCATGTCGCCATGAAGGCCCGGCGCCCCGAGGACGTGATCGGCGAGTGGGGGATCCGCGACGTCACCCCTGCGTCGCAGCAGGAGCGGCGTGCGCTCGAGGGCGAGCTGGATCTGAACCCGCTCGCTGGCAAGCCGCTCCGTCGCAGGTTGCGGAACTTCGTCGCCGAGCCCGACTCCTACTTCGCATCGCTCGGCGGACCGTTGCCGTACATGCGCCGGCTGAGCGAGATCGAACGCGAGACAGACCGTCACCTTGCCGAGCTCACCGCCGCCTACGAGGAACATCGCGGGGACGCCGACACCTGGCGGCTCGTTGCCGAACGCTGGGACTTCGGCTCGGTCAACGAGTTGATCGACAAGCACAACCGCTGGTTTCCGGTCGAGGCACGGCTGCGGATGAACCCGCGGACTCGGGACTTCGTCGAGGTCGGGGGGAAGCCCTACCGCCGCGAGCCGCTCGATGCGGCGTGGATCCTCGACAGGTTCCCGGCAGGTAGCTGACTACACTGCCCACGCCGATGGCTGACGACCACGATCACAACCACGATCACGAGCACGACCACGAGACCTCCGAGGAGCTGCAGGCCGAAGCCGAGGCCGACGCGCGGCGCCGCTTTGCGCTCGCGCAGATCCGCCAGTACGGCGATCCCGCGCTGCGCCTGACCGCGTACGAGGTCTCCGACTTCGACGACGACCTGCGCCGGCTCGTCGACCGGATGACCGAGCTGATGCACGACGCACAAGGCGTCGGCCTGGCCGCGACGCAGGTCGGCGTGCTCCGCCGCGTCTTCGTGTTCGAGCCGGACGAGGCCGGCCCGCGGATCGTCGTCAACCCGACCATCGTCACGCTCGGCGACGAGCTCGAGTCCGACGGCGAAGGGTGCCTCTCACTACAAGGGGTGCGCGTCCCCGTCGAGCGTCCGACAACCCTCACGATCGCCGGCAAGGACCAGGACGGGGAGGACGTCAGCTACGAGCTCATCGGCTATGAGGCGCGCATCGCCCAGCACGAGCTCGACCATCTCGACGGGGTGCTGATCATCGACCGCACCGACGAGGAGCACCGTAAGGAAGCGCTCGCCACGTTGCGGCCTCGCGTCACGTTGCGGTGAGAATCGGCGTCGCCGCGACGGCGCCGATCGGCGCCGACGTGCTCGAGCGGCTGGCAGAACGACACGAGATCGCCTTCCTGCTGACCCGGCCCGACGCCCCGCGCGGCCGAGGCCGGAAGCTCGCCGCTCCGCCCGCAGCCGAGACGGCCGGGCGACTCGGCATCCCCGTCTCCCAGCCGGAGAAGCCGGAGCTGCCGGCCGAGGTCGAGCGCATGGTCGTGTGCGCGTACGGGCTCTACATCCCGCCGCGCCTTCTCGAGCGGTCGCTGTGGCTGAACGTGCACCCGTCGCTGTTGCCGCGCTGGCGCGGTGCCGCGCCCGTCGAGCGCGCGATTCTCGCCGGTGACGCCGAGACCGGCGTGACGATCCACCGGACGGTCGCCGAGCTCGACGCCGGCCCGATCGCAGCGCGCGAGGCGTTCGCGGTGGGTGAGCTCGACGCGGGCGAGGTGTTCGAGCGCGCCGGAGAGACCGCGGCCCGCCTGCTCGACGCGGTGCTAGACGCGCCGTCGTTCGAGCCGCAGACGGACGAGGGTGTCACGTACGCCGACAAGATCACGCCGGCCGACCGCGAGCTCGATCTCGCGGATCCGCTCGATGCCTGGCGGCGGGTCCGGGCCCTCTCGCCGCACATCGGCGCCTGGGCGATGCTCTACGGACGCCGCGTCACGATCTGGCGCGCCCATCTCGACGACGGCACGTTCGCTGCCGACGTCGTGCAGCCCGAGGGCAAGGGTCGAATGAGCTACGACGAGTTCCTGCGCGGCGTCCGGTGATCGCGCCGGCGCGGCGGGCGGCGTTCGAGGTCGTGCGCCGCGTCTTCGAGGAGGATGCGTACGCCGACCGGGCCCTCGCGGCAGCGGTCGAAGGGCTCGACGACCGCGACCGGGCGCTCGCTCAGCGCCTCGCGTACGGAACCGTGCAGCGCAGGCGAACGATCGACTTCGGGATCGAGCAACTCGGCAAGCGGCCGGTGCGCAAGCTCGATCCGCCGGTGCGCACGGCCCTGCGACTCGGCGCGTACCAGCTGGCCTGGAGCGACCAGGCGGTGCATGCGGTCGTCGACGACAGCGTCGAGCTCGTCCGTGCCGCCGGCCGTGAGCGTGCCGTGCCGTTCACGAACGCCGTCATGCGCCGTCTCTCGCAGGGGCTGCAGGGTCTCGTCGCCTCGCTGCCCGAGGGGCCCGTGAAGCAGTCGTATCCCGACTGGATCGCCGACGTGTGGACGCGTGACTTCGGTGCCGAGGGCGCGGTCTCGCTGATGGAGGCCCAGAACGAGCCGCCCGCCCTCGAGGTCCACGCGGCGGAACCGGTCGGCGAGCCGACCGACGTTCCGGGGGCGTATGTCGTGGACCGCGTCGACATCGCCCACATGCGCCCGATGAGCCGCGCCTCTCAGCTCGCCGCACTCGTCGTCGGCTCGCGCGACGGCGAACGCGTGCTCGACGCATGCGCGGCACCCGGTGGCAAGACGCTGCTGCTGACCGGTGAGATCACCGCGGTCGAGGTTCATGCTGGGCGGGCACGGCAGCTGGCCGAGGAGATGCCCGCGAACGTGCGCGTCGTCACCGCAGACGTGCGCGAGCTGGACGAGACCGGCTTCGACCGCGCGCTCGTCGACGCGCCCTGCTCGGGGCTCGGCGTCCTCGCCCGCCGCCCGGATCTGCGCTGGCGCGCGAAGCCACTGCCGGAACTGCAGCTCGAGCTGCTGCAGGCGGCGGCGAAGCGCACGAAGCCGGGCGGCACGATCGTCTACGCCGTCTGCACGCTGAACGCCGACGAGAACGAAGCCGTTGTCGACGCCCTCGGCCTGTCGGTCGAGCCGCTCGGCGACGAGTGGCCCGCCTACGCGCATCCGCGGCGGCCCGAGTTCCTGCTCACGCGTCCCGACCGCGACCGAACGTCGGGGTTCTTCATCGCACGGCTGCGTAACATCATCTGATGCCCTGGCGCGACTGGATCAGGACGGTCGAGGTGGAGCCGTCGCTCTACGGGGCCGACTTCTCACGCCTCGGCGAGCAGATCGACGCCCTGCTCGACGTGGACTGCCGCGTCTTCCATTTCGACGTCGGCGACGGACATTTCGTCGAGCCGATCACGATCGGGCCGATCGTGCTGCAGTGGATCTCGCCTGGGGTCCACGCGCGCGGCGGCGCACTCGACGTACACCTGATGGTCGAGCGCCCCGCCAAGTACTTCGAGGCGATCGCGGCTGCCGGCGGCGACAGCGTCACCTTCCACGTCGAAGCAGTCGACGACGTTCAGGCGACGATCGACGCGGCGCGCGAACAGGGGTTGCAGGCAGGCGTCGCCTTCAATCCCGAGACAGAGCCCGAGCGGGTCGCCGCGGTCGCGGGCGGCGCGGACCTCGTGCTCTGCATGTCGATCCATCCGGGGTACTCGGGCCAGCCGTTTCGCGAGGAGACGTTCGGTCGCGTCGAACGGCTGCGCGCAGCGCTGCCCGCGGACGTGGCGATCCAGGTGGACGGCGGGGTCGGCACGGCGAACATCACCGAGCTGCGCGACCGCGGCGCTTCGCTCTTCGTGGCCGCGTCGTCGATCTTCGCGCGTGACGATCAGCCGGCCGCGTACCGCAAGCTCCTGCGCGCACTCGCGTGACGATCGCGCGTGCGGTCGAGCTCGCTTCGGCGGCCGGGCAGCGGGCGTTCCCGAAGCCGACCGTCGGAGCCGTGATCGTCCGGGAGGGCGAAGTCGTCGGAGAAGGTGTCACCGAGACGGCCGGGCGGCACGCCGAGATCGTCGCGCTCGAGGCCGCCGGCGAGCGTGCGCGCGGCTCGACGCTGTACGTCACGCTCGAGCCCTGCACCCACCACGGCACGACGCCACCGTGCACCGAGGCGATCCTCGCCGCCGGGGTCGAGCGGGTCGTGTTCGGCGCGTGGGATCCGAACCCGGCGGCCGCGGGCGGGGAAGCGCGATTGCGCGCGCAGGGCGTCGACGTCGAGTACGTCGACTCCTGGGCTGCGCGCACCCAGAACGAGGCCTGGCGCACCTGGGTGCGCGAGCGGCGTCCGTTCGTGATCTACAAGGTCGCCGCGACGCTCGACGGACGCGTCGTCGTGCCGGGGGCTCGCTTCGTGACAGGTGAGGAGAGTCGTCGCCTCGTCCACGAGCTGCGGGCCGAGGTCGACGCGGTGGCGGTCGGCGGCGGCACGGCGCGGGCCGACCGGCCGCGCCTCGACGCGCGCGACGTCGCGACGCCGAAGGGCCAGCCGCGCCGGCTCGTCTTCTCGCGCGGGCCGTTGCCCGACGGGCTCGACCTGGAGCTTCGGACCGGCCCGCTCGCGGCCGAACTCGGGCTGCTCGCCGCTGACGGCGTCCAGTCGCTGCTCCTCGAGGGTGGCCCGACTTTGGCCTCGGCATTCCTCGAAGCCGACCTCGTCGACAAGCTCCTCGTGTTCGTGGCCCCCGTCCTGGTCGGCGACGGGCCGTCGCCGACGGCTTCGCTACCCTCACCCCGCACGCTGTCGCATCTAACGGCCAGGCCGGTGGGTGCCGATGTGCTCCTCCAAGCCTATGTCCACGACCCCTGATACCGGTGCTCCGAGCAGTGGCCGTTCCGATGACCAGCTCGTCACCCACCTGAGCCACTGGCTGACCCGCCAAATCGGCAACGACGAGCTGCTGCGCAAGCTGCAGGAGATCGACACCGCCGAGCTGCCGCCGAGCGGACGCTCGGCGATCGCGGAGCTGCTCGTCGAGTTGCGCGCCGCCGCGCCGGGCGAACGGGCTCAGCTCGAGGTCTCGGTGCGCGAGACGCTCGAGACGCTCGTCTACGGCGACTGACCGTCTAGCCTGGCGGGATGTTCACTGGCCTGATTCGCGAGGTCGGGGCCGTCGTCTCCCTCGCGGGCGGTGACGACGGAGTCCGGCTCGTGGTCGCAGCACCCGCAGCCGCAGCCGCCGCGGCGCCCGGGGACTCGATCTCGATCGACGGGGTCTGTCTGACCGTCGTCGAGGTGGGCGAGGGCCGGCTCGGCTTCGACGCCGTGCCGGAGACGTTGGCGCGGACGTCGCTGCAAACCCTCGAGCAAGGGTCGAGGGTCAACCTCGAGCCCGCGCTGCGGGCGGGCGAAGCGCTTGGCGGCCACTACGTCCAGGGCCACGTCGACGGTGTCGGCAACGTCCGCTCGGTCGAGGCGGAGGGCGACGGGCGCCGTATCTGGTTCGATGTCGACGAGGCGCAGCTTCGCTATCTCGTCGAGAAGGGCTCGGTGGCGGTGCAGGGCACGAGCCTGACGGTCGCCGCCCTGGACGACAGCGGCTTCGCCGTCGCGTTGATCCCGCACACGCTCGACGCGACGACGCTCGGCTCGCTCGACGCTGGCGATCCAGTGAACCTCGAGGTGGACGTGCTCGCGAAGTACGTCGAGAAGCTGCTCGCGCGCTAGCCTGCCGGTGTGGCCGTGACGACCCCGTTCGCGACGATCGAGGAGGCGATCGAGGACATCCGCGAGGGCCGGATGGTCGTCGTCGTCGACGACGAGGATCGCGAGAACGAGGGCGACCTGACGATCGCCGCCCAGTTCGCGACGCCCGAGGCGATCAACTTCATGGCGACCCACGCGCGCGGGCTGATCTGCCTCTGCCTGACCGAGGAGCGCGCAGATGCGATGGCGCTGCGCCCGATGACCGACCACAACGAGGCACCGCTCGGCACCGCGTTCACCGTCTCGGTCGAGGCGCGCGAGGGGGTCACCACCGGCATCTCGGCGGCCGATCGGAGCCACACGATCCAGGTCGCGATCAATCACGACTCGACGCCGCGCGACCTCGTGCAGCCCGGGCACGTGTTCCCGCTGCGCGCCCGCCCGGGTGGAGTGCTCGAGCGGATCGGCCAGACCGAGGCGGCGGTCGACCTCGCCCGGCTCGCCGGCCTCGACCCCTCGGGCGTCGTCTGCGAGATCATGAACGACGACGGCACGATGGCCCGCGTCGGCGACCTCGCCCCCTACTGCGAGCGCCACGGCCTGAAGATGATCACTGTCGCCGACCTGGTCGAGTACCGGCGCCGGCACGAGAAGCTCGTCGAGCGGGGCGCCGCGGTGCGCCTGCCGACCGACTACGGCGAATTCACCGCCGTGGCCTTCCGCGAGAAGCTGACCGGCAAGACGCATGTCGCGCTCGTCAAGGGCGAGGTCGACGGCGTCGAAGACGTTCTCGTCCGCGTCCACTCGGAATGCCTGACCGGCGACGTGTTCCACTCGCTGCGCTGTGACTGCGGCGAGCAGCTCGAGCTCGCGCTCGCCCAGATCGAGGCGGAGGGATGCGGTGTTCTCCTCTATATGGCGCAGGAGGGGCGCGGCATCGGGCTGCTCAACAAGCTGCGCGCCTACGAGCTGCAGGAGCAGGGGCTCGACACTGTCGAGGCGAACCTGGAGCTCGGCTTCCCCGCCGACGCGCGCGACTACGGCATCGGCAACCAGATCCTCTCCGACCTCGGCCTGACCACCCTCCGGATCCTCACGAACAACCCGAAGAAGCTCGTCGGGATCGACGGGTTCGGCCTCACGGTCGTCGAGCAGGTGCCGATCGAGACGACGCCGCAGGCCGAAAACCGCCGCTACCTCGCGACCAAGCGGGCTAAGCTCGGGCACAGACTGCATCACCAGGACCTCAAGAACCTCGACTACGGACCGGAGACCGAGTGACCGACATCGACGAAAGCAAGGAGCAGGCCGGCACGACCGACGAGGCGGAGGACGACGCGGAGCCCGGGGTCGAGGCCGCGGTCGAGGCCGACGCCGCTCCCGAGACGGACGTCGACGAGGAGCAGCAGGGCGATGCCTTTGAAGGCTGGCCGGCTGCCGAGTCGGCCAGCGTGATCGAGGAGATCCCCGCCGATGTCAGCGTCGAGCATGTGCGCGGCGAGATCGACGTCCCCGACGGCTACACCGTCCTCGAGGGAGCTCCGCTCGGCGACCGCCGTTCGGTCGGCGTCGTCGTCTCACGCTTCAACGGCGGCGTCACGAACCTGTTGCTGCGCCGCGCGCTCGAGGCACTCACCGCTGCCGGCGTCTCGAACGACGGGATCACGGTGCTGCCGGTCCCCGGTGCCTTCGAGTTGCCGCTGGCCGCGATGGCGCTGGCGAAGACCCGTCGCTACGCGTGCATCGTCGCGCTCGGCGCGATTGTCCGCGGCGAGACGCCGCACTTCGACTACGTGGCCGCGGAATGCGCATCCGGGCTGCAGCTCGCCGGGATCGAGACCGGGGTGCCGGTCGCGTTCGGCGTGCTCACCGTCGACAACGTGGCGCAGGCGGAGGCCCGGATCGAGAAGGCGGCCGACGCCGTGCGCTCTGCGCTCGAGATGGCCGACCTGTTCGCCCGGCTGCGCGCCAGTTCTCGCTAGACTGCCGCCCGCGATGTCGAAGATTTGCGCCTACTGCGGGAAAAAGCCGGCATTCGGCAATCACCGCTCGCACTCGATGGTCGCCACGAAGCGCCGGTTCGACCCGAATCTACAGCGCGTCCGGGTGCTCCTCGACGGCTCGCCGAAGCGGGCCTACGTGTGCACCCGCTGCCTGAAGTCCGGCGTCGTCGTCAAAGCTGTCTGAGTAACCAGCTCAGGCGCCGCTAGGGTCTAACGCGGTGCCGTGGCTGACGATCTGACGCTGGACCTCGAGCTCGGCCGACTCACCATCGCGCGCGACGCGTTCGCCGAGATCGTCGCCGAAACGGCGCTCGGCTGTTACGGCGTCGTCGGTCTGTCGGCCGGCACGCGCGTCGGCAGGCTCTTGCGTCGGGAGGGAATCACCGTCGAAGGCGACGCCAAGGGCCTCCGGATCGAGCTGCACGTCGTCGTCGAGCACGGCCTCAATCTCGCCGAGGTCGCCGCGACGATCCGTTCGCAGGTTGCGTACGAGGTGACGAGGCTGACCGGCTTCGACGTGACGGCGGTCGAGGTCGTCATCCAGCGGGTCAGGGTCGGCGCATGAGAGCACGCGTCAAGGAGCTTGTCGACGGCGCGCGTACCGCGATCGAGGCGCACCGGCACCGGATCGACGACCTGAATGTGTATCCGGTTCCCGACGGCGACACCGGCACCAACCTGACCTTGACCGTTCGCGCGGTCGCCGAGGCGCTGGCGGGCGACGGCGCCGACGACCGCGCCGGCCTGGCCAGGGAGGTCTCGCGCGCAGCGCTGATGGGCGCACGCGGCAACTCGGGAGTGATCCTCTCGCAGATAGTGCGCGGCGCGACCGACTCGCTCGCCGAGACGGACGATCTCGCCAAAGCGTTCCGCTCGGCGAGCGATGCCGCGTACCGCGCGGTGAAGAAACCCGTCGAAGGGACGATGTTGACCGCGATCCGCGCGCTCGCGGACGCAGCCGAGCGCGGCTCGACGTTGCCCGAGATCGTCGCCGCCGGCGAAGAGGTCGTCGCGCGAACGCGCGAAATGCTGCCGGTACTGCGCGAGGCGGGAGTGGTGGACGCCGGTGCGGCCGGGCTCGTCGAGATCGTGCGCGGCATCGCGGCCGTCGTCGCCGGCGAGCCGCTGCCGGACGCGCCGCAGCTGGACGAGGCGATCGGGATCGAAGCGATCCACCAGGAGCTGTCGCGGTTCCGCTACTGCACGGTGTTCGTCGTCGAAGGCGACGATCTCGACCTGCCGGGGCTCGAGTCGGAGCTCGAGCTGATCGGCGACTCGCTGCTCGTGGTCGGCGACCGCACGGCGCTCAAGGTGCACGTCCACACCGACGACCCGGGACGCGCGCTCTCGCT
Source organism: Gaiellaceae bacterium (assembly GCA_036006925.1). Classification (GTDB taxonomy): domain Bacteria; phylum Actinomycetota; class Thermoleophilia; order Gaiellales; family Gaiellaceae; genus PALSA-600. The sequence continues at coordinate 442 of DASYPH010000019.1, read as the reverse complement.
CGGCGTCGCGCGCGGCGCGATCGGCGGCGTCGAGATCGCGAACATGCACGAGCAGACGCTCGAGCGCGAAGACCGCCTGTTGCACGCGGTCCCGGGGGACCGGCTGACAGCGGTCGTCGCGGTGGCGGCTGGCGACGGGAACCGGGCCCTGTTCGAGAGCGGCGGTGCCGTGGTCGTCGACGGCGGCAAGACGATGAACCCCGCGACTGCCGATTTCGTCGCCGCCATCGAGGGCGCAGATGCGGGCGAGGTCGTGCTGCTGCCGAACAACAAGAACGTGATCATGGCCGCCGAGCAGGCGGCCGACCACTCCTCGAAGGTCGTCCGCGTCGTGCCGACGACGTCGCTGCAGGCCGGGCTCGCGGCGCTCGTCGCCTTCGACCCAACCGCCGACGCCGCCACGAACAGTGCCGCGCTCACCGAGGTCGCCGGCGAACTCGCG
>DASYPH010000018.1:0-12512 GCA_036006925.1 Gaiellaceae bacterium | reverse complement strand
GAGGAGAGCATCGCCTGTGCGGCGTCGAGGTCGTGGACATCGGTGGTGATGGCAACCTTGTTGCTTCCGTCGAGCGCGACGTGGTCGGTCACGTTCGTTCCGACCGCAGCGAAGGCCGCGGCACGTTCAGCCTTTCCTTTCAGCCAGCGCTCGACATCTTCGACGGCATGGATCACGACGACCTTTGGCATGCAGGCTTCCTTTCAGCTGAGGTGGAGGTGCCTCGGCCGACGTGGATGCGACCGGACTGCGAGTATCACAGCCTTACCGTCCCGGCGCCTCCGGCAGCCAGCCCTCGCCGTAGCCGGTCAGACCGCCTTTCGGGAACCGCGCATATGCCTCGGCCGCCTCGGTCGTTTTGTGCTCGACGCCGGCGCCGTGGCGCTGAGCGGCTTCAGCGACGGTGTACGCGCCCCAGACGGCCCCCGTCGAGCGGTCGCGGGCACCGACGGCGAGCACCACGCACAGGCCGTCGCCGCCGCCGATGATCACGTGATTCGTCCCGGCAGGGCAGTGCACGAAGTCCCACTGGCCGAGCGCGCGCTCCTCTCCCTCGACGATCGCCAGGGCCTCTCCGGCGAGCACCAGGAAGTCCTCCTGGTCGGCTTCCCAGTGGTACATCGCCATCGGCTCGCCCGGACCGAGCACGGTCAGGTTGATCCCGAGCTGCAGGAAGTCGGTCGCGCCCTCGAAGCCGGCGCCCTCGAACTCGCAGAGCACACCGCGGCCGGGCCGGTTCCACCACTGCGTCTCCCGTGCGTTGACGACGAACCAGCCTTGCCCTCTCGGGACAAGGCCGCGCTCCGTCGACACCAGCTCCGCCTCGGGAACCACGGAGCCGAGATTGCCAGACCCGGTCAGCCCGTGGGCGCCGAGTCGTACTCCTCGTCGGTGACGTGGTCACCCCAGGTTGCACTCGTGCCTTCGCTGTCGACCTGATGCAGCGCGAGGTGGGTCATGAAGTGTGTGGGGCTTGCGCCGTGCCAGTGCTCCTCACCGGGTTCGAAGAACACACGGTCGCCCGGGTGGATGACGATGATCGGCTCGCCGCGGCGCTGCGCCCGGCCGACGCCCGCGACGACGTAGATCGTCTGGCCGTTCGGATGCGTATGCCACGCCGTTCGTGCGCCCGGAGTGAAGTGAACGTTGTTCGCGCTCAGCTGCGCGGCGCCCGACGGCACGGCAACTGCGTCGATGTACACCGAGCCGGTGAACCATTCGTCCGGACCGGGGATGGTCTCGACGCCGTTCCTCGTGATCTGCATGGCTCCCTCGCTGGTCGGTGGGGCAGGCTCGTTCGGTGGCGTCTACTGAGCGATCTCCCAGATGTGGCCGCCAGGATCGCGGAAGCTCGCGGTACGAATGCCCCACGGGCGGTCGATCGGGCCGTTCAGCAGCTCGACGCCGCGTTGCTGGAGGTCCTCACACGTCGCGTCGACGTCGTCGACGGCGAGCGTGAACTGGAATCTGGCCCCGGCGTTCCGGTCTGCAACGCGGGCCGGCTCGATCAGCCGAGGAGCCTCTTTCGCGTCGAGCAGATTGACCATCGTCTGCCCGAAGGTGAAGACGGCGGAGTTGTCGTCCTCGAACGTGACCGGAAGCCGGAAGACTTCGCCGTAGAAACGCTTGGCGGCGGGGAGATCCTCGACGAACAGCGTGATCGCGGCGATGGCTCCGGGCCAGGCCGTCTGCTCGTTCTGATCGCCTTCGGCGGCCACGCTCGCATCATGCACGATCGGCTCACACGGCGACGGTCACCCGCAGGAAGGTCGCAGGAATCGAAGTGGCAGCGGGCGAGGGGCTCTCGTTCCGGCTCGAGAAGAGCTCCTCCAGTTCGGACTGAAGGTCGGCCTCGCGGCCGTTCGCGGCCGCTGCTTCGTACGCGTTCATCGTCGGGCCGTAGTAGATCCGGAAGCCCGCCAGGAACTCCGAGGGCGAACCGGGGAAGGTGAACGTGTAGGTGTCCCGCTCGAACGAGATGTTCTCTCGTGGCACGCCCGCCGCTTCGAAACGCTCGACTACGTGGTCCTCGACGCCCCAGGTCATCGGGCTGACGAAGCCTTCCGGAGGCGGCGGAGAGTAGGTGGAGCTGATCTTCAGGATCTGGGCGACGAGCGTCGGGTCGTTGGGGATCCAGTTTCCCATCACGATCCGGCCGCCGGGCCGTGTCACGCGAACGACTTCCTTGGCCACCTCGAACGGCCGTGGGGCGAACATCGCGCCAAAGATGCTGACGACGAGGTCGAAGCTGTCGTCGGCCAGCTCGTTCAGGTCGGACGCATCGCCTTCCTGGAACCGGCAATTGGTCAAGCGGAGGCTCTGCGCTCGCGCGTTGCCCGCCGCGACGAGGTTGCTCGCGATGTCGACGCCAAGGACATTTGCCCCGAGCTGCGCCGTCGGCAAGGCGGTGGTCCCGTCACCGCAGCCGAGGTCGAGGACCTCGAGCCCGTCTGTGATCCCCAGCGTGCCGACGAGCGCCTCGCCGCTTTCACGCATGCTCTCGGCGATGCGAGTGAAGTCGCCTTTCTCCCAGAGTGCCTTGTTCGGATTCATGGTGATCGCCTCTCTCGTCGGTGGTCGGACGGGCTCGCTGGAGACCATTCTTCTACGGTCGAGAAAGCCTTGTAGGGAGTGAGATTGCGCGTGATCACCACGCCTCCTACGCTCGGTGCGGCATGACTGTCTTTCCGGGGCGCCGGCGCAGGTCAGTCCTCAGCCTCGGGCTCGCCGTCGTCCTGACGGTCTCGTTGGCAGTGACAGGCGGCGGTTTCTGGATCGCCCTCGCAGCGACGGTGCTGGTGGTGAGCGCGGTGGCGGTGTTCCTGCCGCGGCTTCGCGCCGACGGGAACGGGATCGGCGTTGCGAGTCTCGGCGGGTCGTTCCGGGTCCCCTGGGCCGAGATCGACGGCTTCGGCTACGGCTGGTCGCGGTCGCGGTGGTGCGTTCAGATCAAGCGGCGAGACGGCTCATTGGTTCCGGTACGGATGCTGTGCAGCGACGCCAGGAACGGCTACTCCTCCGATGAGCTCGAGCGCATCGTCGGAGAGTTGCGTGAGCGTCTGGCCGCGGCCACCGGCACGGTCGATCACGGGAAGACAGTCGATCTCGGCGGCGGTGAGCGGTTCGACCTGGAGAACATCCCGACGGCGCCGCCGCGTGGCAAGCGGTTCGCGGACGGGATCATGGTGTGGGCGCCGGTCGTCGTCGCCCTGTTCTTGATGGGGTTCGGCGCGTGGACTGCCTGGGATGGCGCCACCAGACGGCCGCATGTCTACGCGCGACTGCGAGCCCACGGCGTCAGCCTGACCGCAACGTTTGCGGGCTGCCCGAGCCGCGACGAGTGCCGATTGACGGTCTGGTACCAGGGGCGAAGACGGACGTGGGACTACGGCGACAACTTCCCGCAATTCGCCGGCCTCTCGATCGGCGCGCCGATCGCGGTGCTGCTCGACCCGGCTCACCCGACGACCGTCTACACCGCGCACGACGTCGAGACGAACGTCAATGCCGGTCGCTTCAGCGCTCCTGTGATCTTCGGCGTTGCGCTCGCCGCGATCGGCGCAGTCATGATCGCCTTCGTGCTCCGGTTGCGCAGGAGGTTCGCTGAGCCGCGGTAGGCGCCTTCCGCAACACCCGCACGACAAGATCGTGGATCCGATCGTGAGTCGGCAATCACGCCCGTGCCGCGGGTTAGACTCGCCGATGGACGACGAGCGGCCACCGATCTGCCCGACGTGCGGCGTGACGATGCTCCCAGCTGCCCTCAGTTCGGGGGACGGACCCACCGGGGACTGGATCTGCGTCGAGTGCGAGGAGACCGGTGCGGTGGACGAGGCCGGCGTCTAGAGCGATCGAGATCCAGAGAATCGACTCCTAGCCCGGTGCTCAGTCAGCGGCGTCGGCAACCCGGCGCGCGAACTCGTCATCGTCCGTGCAGAGCTGCTCGAACTCGATGCGGCCGACAGCGAGCACCCGAACGTCGGTGATCGTCCGGACGCGGGCTGTCCGCGTGCCGTCGGCCGAGAGCAAGGCACGCTCGCCGATCACGGCGCCCGGACCAAGTTCGCGCGTCCTCTCCGGCGCCTCGATCAGCACCGTGCCCGCGAGGATCACGTAGAGCCCGGCGCCATGCTGGCCCGGCTCGATCAGCACGCGCCCGGCCGCAACTTCGGTCTCGGCGCCAACGGTCTCGAGCAGCTGCAGGTCGTCGGGATCCATCGCCCGCGAGTATCGCAAACCGCGGGTTGTCGCTCGGCTTACCAGTCCTCGTCGTCTTCGTCCGGCGCCACTTCACGCTCGAGTTGCCTGAAGCGGCGAACGGCGATGACGGCCGCCGGCAGCAGCACGAGGAAGCGGGCGTCGACGAACGCCAGTGTGAACCAGAGCGACGCTGCCGCAACGGCAACCGACGCTTGCAGGACGTGGTCCTCCGTCAGCGCCTGCATGAAGTGCATCAGTCGTTGGGCCCAGCTTGCATCTGCGACCCGGCTTTCGACCCGGTCGAAGAAGGCACCGATCTCGAGGCGCGTCATCGTGGTCCTGACCGTTCCTTGCCGTCGGGCGGCCGCATGACCGACTTGGTTTCGTGGGGACCCAATGATCCTCGCCGAGCACCGTGGCCACCATCCCTCGATCGAGGCTTTCGGCTGGCCAGCCCAGCGGTTCTCACCTGCCGACTGCTCGATGATCAGAATGAGTCTGAGCGTCGCGTCGGCCGAACAGGGGAGGTGGCGGCGATCGTCGCTCACCCTTCTCTCGCCCGAAGCGAGCTTCGTAAACGGCGCCATCGTGCCGGTCGACGGCAGACGCGCCGTGCTCGGCCACGACCCCGAGTCACGCAGCGTTCACTCGGCGTCTCGTTCTCTACGATCTCTGGATGGCGTATGACGAGGCTCCCGCCCAGCGCATCCGCGAGCTCGCTGCGGGCCTGGAGCTGTCGGAGAAGAAGATGTTCGGTTGGCTCGCGTTCCTTGTTCGCGGGAACATGGCGATTGCCGCGAGCGGGCAGGGCGGAATCCTCGTGCGGGTCGATCCCGAGGAGTCGTCGGCCTTGGTTGCGAAGACGGCTGCCGAGGTGATGGTCATGCGCGGTCGCCCGATGGAGGGATGGCTTCGCGTCGCAGCCGAGGATGTGCGGACGAAACAGTCGCTCGCCTCGTGGGTGAAGCGGGGCACCGTTTACGCCGCGTCGCTGCCGGCGAAGTAGGCGTCAGCGGTTCGGGCGAGTCGTATCGCGGACGACGAGGTCGAGCGGCAGAGTCTCGACACGGGCGGAAGCTGGCTCGCCGGCAAGCGCTTGGAGGAGCAGCTCGGCGCCGCGGCTCCCGCTCTCGAAGAGTCGTTGGCGGACCGTGGTCAGCCCCACGTACGAGGCGATCTCGATGTCGTCGAACCCGATCACCGACAACTGATCGGGCACGTCGATCCGCAGTGCCCGTGCGGCTTCGAGCACGCCGAGCGCCTGGACGTCGGAGGCGGCGAAAACCGCTGTTGGCGGATCAGGGAGCCGGAGCAACTCGTCCGCGATGCTCCTCGCGACGAAGCGGCTCTGCGTCCCCTTGCGCACGTACTCGGGAACGATCGGGACACCCGCGGACTCGAGGGCCTGTCGGTACCCGGTCGTCCGGTCGCGGCTCGACTGGAAGCGGAAGGGGTCGGCAGGCTTGTCGCCGATGAATGCGATCCGGCGGTGGCCGAGGTCGAGTAGGTACTGCGTCGCGAGTTTGCCGCCCGCGACGTCGTCGATCACGACGCTTGGCAGCCCGTCGTGCCGCGCATCGATGAGCACGCACGGGATCGCCTCGGCTTGCAGCCGTCGGACCTCCTCGTCCGGTGGGATCAGGGAGACGACGAGCAAGCCGTCCGTGCGATGAGCGTCGGAAAGCAGGCGGAACGCGCGCTGCTGGCGATCCGCCGACTCGACGTCGTAGAGCGCAAGGTCGTAGGGCGAGGACGCGAGCGCGGTCACGATGCCGCGAACGCGCTCGATCGGCGACGCCTCCGTCAGGAACGGCAGCACCACTCCGATGACCAGAGTGCGTTTGAGGGAGAGGTTCTGGGCGACCGAGCTTGGGCGGTAGTCGAGAACGCGGATCGCCTCGAGCACCCGTTCCCGCGTTGCTGCGGCGACGTTCCCGCGGTCGTTGACGACACGGGAGACCGTCGCGATGCCGACACCCGCGCGCGCGGCGACGTCGGCGATACGCGCTGCAGGTCTGGGAAACGCTTCCATGCGAACTAACCTTTTGCCTGCGACGACGTCGGAAGTCAAGGGTTGTTTCCTTGACTTTAATGAGGATAGAGGCATAAACTCGCCGCCCCGTGTTCCTGAAAGCGCTTCCAACCGGAGGATGCGTCTGACGGCTTTGCGCCGTTCTCGACAGCTCGAAGGAGGAACTCTGCAGTGAACGCACATCGGAAAGGCCACATCGCTCGCTCGAGGGCGGCACTCGTTGTCGCCATGGTCGTCGCGCTTGCCGTTACGGCGGGCACGGCCCTCGGGTCGCGTCAGAGTGGGAAGGCAACGACGCTCACGGCTCTGATCGGGAGCTCTGGCCCCGCGGAGACGTTCGCCGTCAACAACGCCGCCAAGGCGTTTACCAAGCGGACCGGCATCCAGCTGAACGTGATCGTGGCCTCCGACCTCGGGCAGCAGCTGGCCCAGGGCTTCGCGTCGGGCAACCCGCCGGATATCTTCTACCTCGGCAACGACCAGGTTGCGACGTACGCCAAGGCAGGCGACCTCGCGTCGCTCGACAACCTGAAGAACGTCAAGTCCTTCTATCCGAGCCTGCGCGCGGCCTACACCTACCAGGGCCACCTGTACGCAGCGCCGAAGGACTTCTCGACGCTCGCGCTCGTGATCAACACCAACTCCTGGAAGGCAGCGAAGCTCACGAGCAAGGACTACCCGACGACCTGGAAGCAGCTGGCCGCGGTGTCGAAGAAGCTGACGCGGAACGGACAGGTCGGCCTCTGCACGAACCCCGAGTTCCATCGGCTCGGCGTCTTCATGCTCCAGGCGGGCGGTTGGCTCGTCTCGAAGGACGGGAAGACAGCCACGGTCAACAGCAAGGCAAACGTCGCCGCATTCAACTTCGTGAAGGGCATGCTCAACGCCGGCTCGATGAAGCTGACGAACCAGATCGGTGCCGGCTGGGGCGGCGAGGGCTTCGGGAAGAAGCAGTGCGCCATGACCATCGAGGGCAACTGGATCTCGGGCGCCATGAAGGCCGACTACCCGACAGTCCCCTGGAAGGCGGTCGAGCTCCCGGCAGGCCCGGCCGGGAAGGGAACGCTCCAGTACGACGGCGGGTGGGGCCTCGCGGCCGCGTCGAAGAACAAGACCGACGCGATGGCCGCGATCTCATACCTCACCCAGACCAAGGTCGAAATGGGGAACGCGAAGGCCTTCGGCGTCATGCCGTCGGTTCGGGCGGACGCCAAGGAGTGGAAGAAGCTGTATCCGCAGTACTCGGCGTTTCTCGCGGGTGCCGACTACTCGACGAGCATCCCCACCGTCCCGGACATCGCGACCGTCCTCGGCGACTTCAACCAGCAACTGCAGGGGCTTCCGACGACGGATTCGAAGACGATCCTGAACAGGGTCAACGGCGAGCTGCAGTCGATCCTGAAGTAGGGAAGGTCCCGGCCCACGAACCACTCAAGCCCGCCGGCGGCGATTTGCCGCCGGCGGGCGACGCGCGATAGCCAACGGACGAGAAGGGAGGCGAGAAGTGACGAGGCGCTTCGCGTTGGGCCGTTGGTGGCGGGAGCCCGGGATCCGCGGTCATCAGGCGGCGGCAGGCTGGCTGTTCCTCGCGCCCGTGGTCATCATCCTCGGCCTGTTCCTCGTGGTGCCGATCGCCATGGCGGCCTGGGTGAGCGTCTCCGACTGGAACGGCAACGGTAGCCCGTTCGGCCCGAACGCGCACTACGTCGGCGTCGAGAACTACCGCCATCTACTGACGACGCCCGGACTCGATCAGAACAACTTCGGCACGGCGCTGCGCAACAACTTCTACTACGTCATCCTGGTCGTTCCGATCCAGACCGCGGTCGCGCTCTTCCTGGCTGTGCTCGTCAACAGGCGGGTGAGGGGCGGCGGGTTCTTCCGGACGGCGTTCTACTTCCCGTCGGTCACGAGCTCGGTCGCGATCACGGTCCTCTTCCTCTTCCTCTTTTCGCCGACCGGCGCGATCAACAAGCTCCTGTCGTACCTCGGCGCAACCGGACCTGCGTGGCTCTACGACCCGCGCGGGCTCTTCCACGTCATCCTCGGCCAGTTCGGCGTCCAGCAGCCAACCTCGCTCGCGAACCAGTTCTTCCTCGGCGTGAGCTACTGGGATTGGCTGGCAGGCCCGAGCATCGCGATGTGCGTCTTCATCGTGATGGCCGTGTTCACGACGTCGGGGACCTTCATGCTGATCTTCCTCGCGGGGCTCCAGCACATCGACGATTCGATCAACGAGGCGGCGGCGCTCGACGGCGCCACGGAGTGGAAGAAGTTCCGTCACATCACGGTGCCGATGATCCGTCCGGTGCTCTTCACGGTCGTGACGCTTGGCCTGATCGGGACCTGGCAGGTCTTCGACCAGATCTACGTCGGCACGAAAGGGAGCCCGTCGAACACGACGTTGACGCCGGCATTCCTGTCGTTCAACGAATCCTTCAACAGCAACAACTGGGGGGTAGGCGCGGCCATCGCCTTCATCCTCTTCGCGATCATAGTCTTCTTCACGATCCTGGCGCGGCTGATCACCCGCAACCCGGACCGTGTGTCTCGCAGGCGCCGCTTCGGGCCGACGCAGGGCCTCGGCGACCCGGACGCGTCGCGGGTCGCGTCGGCCACGCCCGGAGGCGCGCCGTGAGTCGTTCCGGTGCCAGGATGGATACGAGGGCAGTGCGGCGGCGCCGGTTCGGACGCGCGCTGACCTACAGCTTCCTGCTCGTCTTCGCGGTCGTCTACATCTTTCCGTTCGTGATCGCGGTCGTCACGTCGTTCAAGACGGAGCCGGATGCGACCGCCAACCCGCTTGCCCTCATCCCGAACCCGCCGACCACGAGCGCATTTCACCAGCTGTACCACGACCAGGATTTCCTGCTGTGGGTGAAGAACTCCGTCATCGTGACGCTCAGCGTCACGTTCCTCCGCGTGTTCCTCGACAGCCTTGCAGGCTATTCGCTCGCACGTCTCCGGTTCCGCGGACGCGGTGCAGCCTTCACGACGATCGTTGCCGTGATGGCGGTGCCGGGCGTCGTGCTCCTGATCCCGAAGTTCCTGATCATCCGACAGATCGGGATCTACGACACGTACTACGGAATGATCGTCCCGCTGCTGGTCGACGCAGCCGGTGTGTTCATCATGAAGAACTTCTTCGAGTCGATCCCCATCAGCGTCGAGGAGTCCGCCCGGATCGACGGCGCAAGCCTCTTCCGGATCTACTGGTCGATCGTGCTGCCGATGGCCCGTCCCGCCCTCGTGACGATCTTCATCTTGTCCTTCCAAGGATCGTGGAACGAGCTGGGGCACTTCATCATCTCGGCGCAGAGCACGAGCCTCAACACGCTGACCAAGGGAGTCGCACAGCTCGCCTCCGGGCAACTCGGCTCGGGCAACCGCTACCCCCTGAAGCTCGCAGCATCGACGCTGATGACGATCCCTGTCGCGATCCTCTTCTTCGTCTTCCAGCGCCGAATCATGAACGCGTCCGCCGGCGCGGTGAAGGAATAAGGAGCTCCGATGGCCGCGATCACCTTCGACGACGTGACCAAGACCTACGGTGACGGCCACCGCGCCGTCTCCGATCTCAACCTCGATGTCCAGGACGGCGAGTTCGTCGTGCTCGTCGGCCCGTCCGGCTGTGGCAAGACGACTGCGCTGCGGATGATCGCGGGCCTCGAGGAGATCTCCGGCGGCGAGATCCGGATCGGCGAGCGCGTCGTGAACAACCTGCCTCCGGGCGCACGCGACATCGCGATGGTCTTCCAGAACTACGCGCTCTACCCGCACATGACGGTCGCGGAGAACATCGGCTTTGCGTTGCGGATGCGGAAGGTGCCGAAGGCGGAGGCCCGGAAGCGGATCGAGGAGACGGCGCGCATCATCGGCCTCGTCGACCACCTCGACCGCAAGCCGGCCCAGCTGTCCGGCGGCCAGCGCCAGCGGGTGGCGATGGGTCGCGCGATCGTGCGCGAGCCGCAGGTCTTCCTGATGGACGAGCCGCTCTCGAACCTCGACGCGAAGCTTCGCGTGCAGATGCGCGCAGAGATCTCGCGCATCCAGCGCCAACTCGCAGTCACGACGGTGTACGTCACCCACGACCAGGTCGAGGCGATGACGATGGGCGACCGCGTTGCCGTCATGCGCAGAGGGCTGCTGCAGCAGTTCGACGCGCCGCAGCGCCTCTACGAGCGGCCGGCCAACCTCTTCGTCGCGAGCTTCATGGGCAGCCCGGCGATGAACGTGCTGGAAGGATCGCTCGCGCACGAGGGTGACACCCTCGTGTGCCGGGTTGGCACGGCGTCGCTTGCGCTGCCGCCCGAGGTGCTGAGCGAGCGGCCCGCGCTTGCTGGCTGTGTCGGGAAGCCGGTCGCGGTGGGCATCCGCCCGGAAGCGCTCGACCAGCCTGGCCGGCGCGGCGGCGGCGGCGAAGGCCGGCTGCACGGTCGCGTCCAGGCCGTCGAGGCGCTGGGCGCCGAACAGCTCGTGCACGTCGAGATCGACGCCAAGCCGGTTCTCGGCGAGGACGTGGTGGAGGGGCTCGTCGACATGGAAGAGGCCGAGGACCTGGCGGAGATCGGAGTCGACGTGGACAGCTCCCGCGCGACCGTCGTCGCCCGGCTCGAGGCGTCGGCGATCGTCCGGCCCGATGAGCCGATCGAGCTCGCGGTCGACCTTCGCCACCTCCACTTCTTCGATCTCGACAGCGGCGAGGCGATCGGTGTCTGAGACGACGACCGCGATCGATCACGTGCGACTGACGCTGCTCGACGGGTCGACGTTCGTCGTCTGTGACGAGCGCGGCGATGTCGACGGCGTCTCCGCAGCGTCCGGCTTCTTCGCGGCGGATACGAGGTTTCTGTCGCGCTCGGTGCTGACGATCGGCGGCGAACGCGGCGAACCGGTCAGCTTCGAGCAAAGCGCGCCACATCTGGGGATCTTCGAGCTGGAGTGGGAGATCGGGCTATCGGTGCGGCGCGAGCTGTTCGTCGGTCGCGGACTCGAAGAGGCGGCAACTGTGTGGAACCGGTCCGACCGAGAGGTGGAGGCGGTGCTCGAACTCGAGCTCGCATCCGACTTCGCCGACATCTTCGCAGTCAAGCGCGTGGAGGACCTCGGTGCACCGGGCACATCGGAGGTGGCGCCGGCGCGACCGGAACGCTGGCAGGACGCACGCACCGTCGAGTTCGCGGACTACGGCTTCCCCGCGCGGACGCTCGTTCATCTTGCTCCGGCGCCCGACGAGGTGCACGGCGGTGCGGCGCACTACCGGCTGCGACTTGCGCCCGGGCAACGCTGGAAGCTCGGCGTCGCGGTGCAATGGCTTCTGAACGAGACACCGGAGCTCGACCCGGCCGCGTTCGAGGCGGGGCTCCGCGAGGACCGACGCGAGCGGGACGCGTCACTCGCCGCATGGTGGCTGTCGGTACCGCGGCTGCAGGCGCCCGCCGAAGCCACGCTCGAGCGAACCTGGGCGCAGTCGCTCGCGGACCTGGCCGCGCTCCGGCTGCGCTGGGCCGGGAGCGGGACGGTGCCGGCGGCGGGGCTGCCGTGGTTCATGACGCTGTTCGGCCGCGACGCCCTGATCACCGCGTTCCAAGAACTGCTGCTCGGTTCTGAGGCGGCCGCCGGGGTGTTGCGGGCGCTCGCCGAGGCGCAGGCGGAGGCGGACGATCCGGAGCGCGACGCCGAGCCCGGGAAGATCGTGCACGAGCTGCGGCGCGGCAAGACCGCACGGATCTGGAAAGACCGCTATTACGGCACGGTCGACGCGACGCCGCTGTTCCTCGTCCTCCTCTCGGAGCAGTGGCGCTGGAGCGGCGATGACGCAATCGTGCTCGAGCTCGAGCACGCGGCGCGCCGTGCGCTCGACTGGATCGACGCCTTCGGCGATCGCGACGGCGACAGCTTCGTGGAGTACCTGCGCCGCGCGAGCCACGGCATCGACAACCAGAACTGGAAGGACTCCTACAACTCGATGGTCTTTCACGACGGCTCGCTCGCTCGGGCCCCGATCGCGCCCGTCGAGGTGCAGGGCTACGTCTACGACGCGAAGCTGCGCATGGCAGAGCTCGCCCGCATCGTCTGGCGTGACGAGGCGACGGCAGCACGTCTCGAAGGCGAAGCGGCGACCTTGCGCGAGCGGTTCGACGCGGCGTTCTGGCTCCCGGACCGCGGCTGGTATGCGCTCGGGCTGGACGCCGAGAAGCGTCCGGTCGACGCGCTCGCGTCGAACATGGGCCATCTTCTGTGGAGCGGGATCGTTCCCGACGAACGCGTTGCAGAGATC
>DASYPH010000017.1:0-6284 GCA_036006925.1 Gaiellaceae bacterium | reverse complement strand
CCGCTCTCACGTAGCTCGAACATGGGAAAGGTGAGCGTGGCTCGCATCACACATCGTCGAAGTGAGGTCTCACCCGCGCTGTTCGCGCTCTGCGCGATCGTCGGGATCCTGGTCGTTCTGCCGATCGCGATCATCGCCTTCCAGGCGTTCCAGGGCGGAACCTCCGCGATCGCGGACGCCCTCGGCGCCTCCTCATCGCGGACGCTGCTACTCCACACCGTGTTGGTTTCGGTCGTCGCGACGCCCATCTGCGGCGTGATCGGTGTCGGTGCAGCCTGGTTCGTCGAACGAACGCGGCTTCCCGGGCGGCGGCTCTGGGCGCTGCTGCTGGTCGCCCCCCTCACGGTGCCACTCTTCGTCACGAGCTATGCGTGGGCGACGCTGGGCGTCGGGCTCCAGGGGTTCGTCGGGGCGGCGGGGATCATCGCGTTCTCCTACTTCCCGATCGTCTTCTTGCTGGTCGCCGTCGCTTTGCGCGGACTGGATCCTTCGCTCGAAGATTCAGCGCGCTCGCTCGGGCTCAACCCGCGTCAGGTCTTCTTCCGTGTCATCCTGCCGCAGCTCCGCCCGGCTCTGCTCGGCGGCTTGTTGCTCGTGGCGCTCGATGCGCTCGTCGAATTCGACGCCTTCGTCGCACTGAGATTCCAGACGTTCGCGCTCGACATCTATGCGCAATATCGCCTGGGATTCAGCACGTCTGGCGCCGCCGCGCTGTCGTTCTTCTCGATCGTCCTTTGCCTCGTGTTTCTGTTCGGCGAAGCGCGGCTGCGGGGCGACGCGAACTACACGAGGGTCAGCAGCGGCGCTCGCAGACCACCCGTCCGCTACGAGCTCGGTCGGTGGACGCTGCCGGTGCTGGCCGGCCTTGCCGCCGTGGTCGCAGTCGGCGTCGGCATCCCGGTCGCCATGCTCATCCGCTGGTTCGCGGAAAGCAGCAGCGCTGCGCTCTCGACCGCGGCAGGGAATCTGCAGTTTCTCTGGCCCGCCAGCCGCACGACGATCCTGCTCGGCGTCTGCGCTGCCCTGGTGGCGCTGCTCATGGCACTGCCGGTCGCGTTGCTCGCGGTCCGGCACGGAGGACGTTTCTCGAGGCTCGTCGAACGCTCGACGTATCTCTCCTTCGCGCTGCCCGATCTCGTGGGGGCGATCGCTCTTTCCTACGGAGCCGTTCACTACGCCCGGTTCCTCTACGGAAGCTTCGCGTTGATCGTGTTCGCCGAGGCGATCCTGTTCGTCCCGTTTGCGGTCGTCGCGATGCGAGCGACGTTGGGCCAGATCGAGCCCGCCCTCGAGGACTCCGCGCGCGCGCTCGGTGCCGGCCCGTTTGCGACCTTCCGCCGGGTGACGATGCCGCTTGCGCGCCCCGGCGTGCTGGCCGCGCTCGTGCTCGTCTTCGCCTTTTCGATCGGTGACCTGGCGACGGCGCAGGTGCTCCTCCCGTTGAATCTCTACACACTGGGCACCGAATTTCAGGCCAACAGCGGCACCGTCGCATTCGCGAGCGCCGCGCCGTTCGCGGCTGTCCTGATCGTGCTGGCGATGGCCGCCGCATACGTGCTCATGAGTGGCTTCGGCACAGTGCGTGCGTTCACGGACGACGATCGTGGCTGAACTGCGGTGCACGTCTCTGGCGAAGTCCTACGGGACTCGAGCCGTGCTGCGTGAGGTCGACCTCGTCGTCCCGGAAGGAACCCTCACTGCCATCCTGGGCGCCTCGGGAAGTGGGAAGACCACCTTGCTGCGCCTGGTCATCGGCTTCATCGCGCCCGATCTTGGGACGATCGAGGTCGACGGAAGCTTGGTCGCCGCCGCAGGGGGTTTGCACGTCGCACCCGACAAGCGACAGATCGGCTACGTCGCCCAGGAAGGTGCGCTGTTCCCTCATCTGACGGTCGCCGAAAACGTCGCATTCGGCCTCCCTCGCGCCGAGCGAAAGAACGGATCGCGGACGAAGGAGGCGCTCGACCTCGTCGGGCTCGACTCGGGTTATGCCGCCAGGCGCCCCCATGAACTCTCCGGAGGAGAGCAGCGCCGCGTCGGACTCGCGAGAGCGCTCGCGCCGAAACCGCGGATCGTGTTGCTCGACGAGCCGTTCTCCGGCCTCGACGCACACCTACGGGCTGAGACGCGCGAGGCGCTCACGCGAGCGCTGGCCGCAGAGGGCGCGACGGCGGTGCTGGTCACCCACGACCAGGCCGAGGCGCTGTCGATGGGGCGCGAGGTCGCCGTCCTGCGTTCGGGGCGGCTCGCTCAGACGGCAACTCCGACCGTCCTCTACCGCGCCCCGGTCGATCTCGACGTCGCGCGTTTCGTGGGGGACGCCGTCATCGTTCCGGGTACCGCCCGTTCCGGCGTGGTCGAGTGCGTGCTCGGACAGCTCGCCACGCCGAGCCTCACCGTCGCCGGCAAGGTGGAGGTGATGATCCGACCCGAGCAGATCCAGCTCGTGCGTTCGCACGGCAACGCTCTCGGGGGGGAGGAGGGCGTGTCCGCGGACGTGATCGGCCACGAGTACTTCGGTCCGAACAGCGTCGTGCAGCTACGGCTCCGCGACGGTGCTCGAATTCCCATCTCGGCGCGAACGTTCGACGTCGCCGTCCCCAACGTCGGCGAGGTCGTCGGCGTCGTCGTCTCCGGGGCGGTAGCGGTCTACCCATTGCCGGACTCCGGCCCGGCCACGTGAGGCACGGAGGCGGGGGCCGGCTGCTGCGCGCCGGCTCGCTGATCGCGCTCGCCGCCTGCTGCGCGGCACTCGCCGGTTGCGGCGGAGGCTCGGGGCACTCCTCGATCACGCTCTACAACGGCCAGCACGCCGAGCTCACGAGCCTGCTCGCCGCTGCGTTCGAGAAGGCGACCGGCATCAAGGTGCAGATCCGAACGAACGACTCCGCGGTGCTGGCCGACCAGATCATTCAGGAGGGCGACGTCTCGCCGGCCGACGTCTACATCTCGGAGAACTCTCCCGAGCTGATGGAGCTGCAGGAGCGCGGGCTCCTCGCCCAGCTGCCCCGGTCGATCCTCTCCCAGGCTCCCGGTGGCACAGGTTCGCCAACAGGTCACTGGGTCGGCATGGCGTTGCGGGTCAGCAGTCTCGTCTACGACCCCGCGCTCATGCCGCGGTCGCAACTACCTGCATCGATTCTCGAGCTCGCGCAGCCGCAGTGGAAAGGGAAGGTGGCGATTGCTCCGACGGATTCCGACTTCCCGCCGCTCGTCGGCGCCGTGATCGCCACCCACGGGGAGGCGGCGGCACGCGACTGGCTCGCCGGCCTCAAGCGCAACGCGCGGATCTACCAGGACGAGGAGGCAATCGTCGCTGCGGTCAACCGCGGCGACGTGAGCAGCGGCGTGATCAACCAGTACTACTGGTACCGGCTTCAGCTCGAGCTCGGCAAGGACGCCATGCACAGCGCGCTCTACTACTTCTCACCCGACGACGTCGGGGCGGTCGTCAACGTCTCCGGGGCGGCGTCGCTCAGGTCGAGCAACCAGCAGAAGAACGCGGAGCGGTTCATCAGCTTTCTCGTCGGCAACGCCGGCCAGCAGATCATTGCGCGAAGCGACGACTTCGAGTACCCCGTCCACCCGGGCGTCGCGCCCAACGATGCGCTCCCGCCGCTCGCAAGCATCGGCCACACCTCGCTCACCGTCGCCTCGCTCGGCAACGGCGAGCTCGCCGCCCGCCTGATCCGGGAAGCCGGGCTGGTCTAGTCGCCGGTGAACACCCGGGACGGCGTGGCGGCCGCGTGTGAACGCCGCAGCGATGCGATGTCCGCCGTCTGGGAGGCGAGAGGCAGGCTCAGCGGGATCGTGCTGTCGAACCTCGCCAGGGCAATCTGAACCATGCCTAGCCTCGAGCCCGGTAGCGAGGCTTGCAGCTGCGCCAGGCGTCCTGCCCCGTCGACGCGGGCCACGATCCGCACCAGCGAGCCTGCGTCCGTGCCTCGACCGGCGTGGAGCGCGGAGAGCGCTTGCTGCATCGCGGTGCGAAGGGCTCCGGTCTGAGGCGCCGCCGCGAGCGCCCGCACCAGGTCGACCGACACGACGTACTCGGTGAACGGCACGTGATCGACGACCGGGTGACCCGAAGAGGATGCTGCAACCGCTCCCGTCGCGATCAGCTCCAGCAGCAGCTGCGGGTTCAGGCTCTCCAATACGAGGGCAAGTGACGGCGTCGTCGACCCCGCCGATCGTGAATCGGTGAACGTCGCGGAGATCCAGAGATCGCCCGCCGGGAGCGCGGTATCCACAACCGGCTTGATCCACAATCTCTGCGGCAAGAAGACGAGATACGCGGTTCCGGACGCCCGCCGGCCCCGAGCGGGAAGTTGGAGCGCCTCATACCCGAGACCTCTCGGAAACGAGAACTCGCCCCGGCCGAGAATGGTGCCGGGATTCTCGCCAAACAGCCGCGCGCCCGTCAACGTCAGAGTCGACTGCGCCGACAGCGACAGCGTGTTCCTGGCGGCCTTACGAACGGCATGCAAAGGATTTGCGCTGCTTCCGCAGCCGGCCAACGCCACGAGCGGCAACGCTGCCGTGAGGATCCAGACGGGAAGCTGCCGGTGCTTCAAGGCAGGCCTAGCATGACTCGACGCGAGATCGCACGCTGCGGGGAGCCTCAGCTCGACGAATCGGCGAGATCACCGACGAGATGCGGGCCGAACGCCTCCTCGGGCCGCCGCTGCGGGATCCGCAGGCCGACCACGACACCGATCCCGAGGGCGGTCGCACAGAGCACGAACGCGGCGGTGTAGCCGCTCGCGCTCGGGAAGCCGTTGGCGGCCACGCTGCCGGCGAGCAGCGAGCCGACGGCGGCGCCGCCGAAGCTGCCGCCGACGGTGCGCGTGACCGTGTTCATGCCGGTCGCGACGCCCGTCTGCTCCGGCCCGACGTTCTCGATGATCAGGTTCGCCATCGCCGCGAACGCGAGCCCGATGCCGCTGCCGAGCAACGCCGCGGCGACGTAGATCTGCCAGCGCTCGTCGCGGGAGACGGCGAGCAGCATGAAGGAGATCATCGTCAGCACGCCGCCGGCGAGAAGCGGCGGCTTCGAGCCGAACCGCTTCTCAAGGCGACCGGTCTGTGAGCCGACGAGGAGCATCGCGATCGTCGACGGCAGCATGAAGAGGCCGGCCTCGGTGACCGTTGCCCCGAACCCGTAGCCGGCATGCGTCGGCGTCTCCACGAACTGCGGCAGCAGGATGAACGACGAGTACATGCCGAAGCCGAGCAGCAGCGCGACCACGTTCGTCGTCCAGACGCCGCGGATTCGCATCATGCGCATGTCGACGAGGGGATGCGACGAGCGCGTTTCGCTCCGCACCCAGAGGCCGAGCAGCACGAGACCGAGCGCGATGCAGCCGATCGTCTTCGCCGACAGCCAAGCCCAGGTCGCCGTCTGGCTGACCGCGACCAGCACCGCGGTCAGGCCGAGCGACATCAGCGCCGCTCCGGTCCAGTTGACGCGGCCGGGGACCCGGATCGGCGACTCCGGCACGAAGATGTGCACCAGCACCGTGGCGGCGACGATCGGGATCAACGGCAGCCAGAAGAGGTAGTGGTAGGAGAGCGACTCGATGATCGGGCCGGCGAGGACGAGTCCCGCGCCGCCCCCGACTCCGAGCAGTGCCGACATCAGGCCGATGCCGGCGGCGACGCGCTCGCGCGGAAACTCGTCGCGGATGATCCCGAAGGCGAGCGGGAAGACGCCTCCCGCAGCACCCTGGATGACGCGGCCGACGAGCATCACGGCGAGCGTCGTCGAGAGGGCGGACACGACGGTGCCGACCGACAGGAGCGCAAGCACGATCACCAGCAGGCGCTCCTTGCCGTACATGTCGCCGAGCCGGCCGATCACCGGTGTGGCGATCGATGCGCTCAGCAGATACGCGGTCAGCACCCAGCTGACCCCGTTCTCGGAGGTGTGCAGGGCGTGCTGGATCTCCGGCAACGCCGGTGCTACGAGCGACTGCAGCAGCGCATACGAGACGCCCGCTACTGCGAGCAGGGCGAAGGTGAAGTTGTAGTGCTGGCGGCCGGACTCGGCGTGGCTCACGACGCGTCCGTTCCGCGCCGTGGCCCCGACCGGTCATCGCGCACTCCGGCGAGCACGAAGTCGAGATAGCGCCGCCAGATCTCGGGAGCGCTGCCGGCGCCGTGCTCGATCACACCGTGTCCTCCCCACAGGAGTAGCGACACGTCCTGCGCCGTGAAGTCGGCGCGCAACCCTCCACCCTCCTGTGCACGTACGACGAGTCGCGCGAGCAGCGGTTGCAGGCGTC
>DASYPH010000016.1:0-1962 GCA_036006925.1 Gaiellaceae bacterium | reverse complement strand
CTGCACGACCGGGACCAAGATCCAGATGACGTAGGCGATCGCGATGACCCACAGGAACCGCGGCCGGCCCCACGGATTGGCGATCCGGTCTCGCAGCCGAGGCCGCGGCGCAGCGGTGGCGAGCGCGCTCATCCGGCCGCCAGCCGCGCGGCGGCGCGCTGCGTGCTCCAGAGGTAGTAGAGGATCGCCGGCAGGAGCACGACGAGCAGGATCAAGATCAGCGCCGCTCCCTGCGGTACGAAGATCGGGATCGTCAGGCTGTCGATCACCGCGTTGCCGATCATCCGCGTACTGACGACCGGGGCGAGCAGTTGTTGGGTGAAGTAGTCCCCGAACATCGGCAGCGCACAGATCACGAATCCGGCGAGGATCCCTTGGGTCGATTGCGGGAACGTGACGCGCCAGAACGTGCCGTTCGGGCTCGCGCCCAGGTCTCGTCCGGCTTCGAGTTGCGACGGATGGATCCGGTCGAGCGTGGCGAACAGCGGCAGCACCATGAACGGGACGTAGCCGTACACCAACCCGATGATCAGGGTCATCGGTTTCCCGGCGAGCCACGGGTAGGGGGTCTGCAAGATGCCGAGGCGCAGCAACGTCCGGTTGATCAATCCGTCGTCTTGCAGGAGCGAGATCCATGCGAGCATGCGGAGCATGTAGGAGATCCAGAACGGCGCGAAGAACAGCACCAGGAACAGCCCGCGCCACCGGCCCGCGTGCCGCGCCAGGAAGTACGCGAACGGATAGCCGACGATCAGGCAGAGCGTGGTCGCGATCCCGATGAACACGAACGTCCGGATGAACGCCGCGTGGTACAGGCCGTCGGTGTGGCTGATGTTCGAGAAAGAGAACCCCAGGACCGCGGTGTTCCAGGTCGACGGGTTCCACGCCGGAACGGGTTGCTGCAGGATCGCATCGACCCCACCGAACGCGATCGCGATGACGACGTAGAACGGGAACAGGAAGAAGAGGAGCAGGAACAGGTTCGCCGGCGCCGCGAACGACGGCCAGTACCAGCGGGGATACCAGGAGGTGTTCCCGGCCGTGGCCGTCGTGCGTTCAGACACCCGACGTGAGCTCTAGATATGCCGACTGCCAGAGCGCGTTGTCCGCCGTCGGCAGCTCGAGCTCGCGCGACCCCTTGTCCATGTCGCTTTCCTGGATGTAGACGTTGGCGAGGTGTTCCGGCACGAGACCGGTCGCGACGAGGGCCTCACGCGTCATCGTCTTCTGCGGCATCTGGTAACCCGTCCAGGTCGTGAAGTTCGTCATCGCGTTCTTCGCGTCCATGATGTGGTTCAGCAACATGTGGGATAGCACTGGGTTCTTGCCGGAGCTCAGCAGCACGAGCAGGTCGTTGTCGACGTTGCCGGGCACGCCGACCTCCACCGGCCAGATGTAGGACAGGTTGTCGGCCTGGCTCGACTGGCTCGCCTTCAGGAACACGAATGCGTCGCTGACGTTGCCCGACCAAGACTGGTGGAGCCACGCGCGACCCGCGGGGACGTCGGTGTAGTCGACGTGGTCGAACGACGCGTTCGTCGCGGCGACGACCTGCTGGATCTCGTTCTTCGCGTTCGTGACCGTCGCGGCGTCGACGCTGTTCACGTCGGAGATCCCGTCGCCATCGCGAGGACGTCCTGCGCGTTGGCGAGCAGGTGCGTCTTATCGACGGGCGCGCCGTTCCAGAAGATGTCGTACGGGTTCGCCATACCGGCGATGTCCTGCTTGACCTCGTCGTTGCGCCAGAAGATTCCGGTGCTCCACACGGAATAGGGCGTGCTGTAGTGGGAGCCCACGTCGTAGAACGGGCTCTGGAACGTATCCCAGTTGTTCGCCGCGAGGTTCGGGATGTAGTCGAGATTCAGCGGAGTGATCAATCCGGCGGCGATCGACTTGCCGAGCGCCCAGACGTTCATGCCGATCATCACGTCGAACGGGCTCTCGCCCGCAGTCATCATCTTG
>DASYPH010000015.1:0-4611 GCA_036006925.1 Gaiellaceae bacterium | reverse complement strand
CGTGATCATCATGCTCACCTGGCTCTGGCTCGCCGGAATCGCGCTGCTGCTCGGCGCCGAGATCAATGCCGAGGCGGAGCGGAGCCGGGAGCTGCGCGAAGGCCAACCGGCCGAGCGTCGGTTGCTCGTCCCGACGCGCTCCGGCTGAGCCCGCTCGCCTGCTCGTCGGCGAGGAAGCGGAGCAGGTAGGCAGTGAAGGCTCCGAAGAAGACGATCGCTTCCTCGGCGGCCATCGTGACGCCGGCGATCTGCTGGTCGGCAAGCGGGCCGGGCCCCCACGTGCGCGGCGCGTGGACGTAGAACGAATAGATCGCGCGGGGGATCAGCGCCATGAGCAGGCCAAGAGGCGAGGCGAGCACGAAAGCGGCGAACAGGTAGGCGGCCTTCGCGCCGGCCGAGCTCTTCCCGTGCACGACCGGCCACCAGACGCAAGTGCCGGCGGCGAGGTAGGTGAGGTGCTCGACGTGGAGCAGGGAGTGTGGGTGGCGGAGCGCCGTGTCGTAGATCCAGGGGAGGTGCCACGTGTAGTACACGGCGAGCCAGAGCGGCAACGCCACGAGCGGCCGGAAGAGCGGGAACCCGTCCGCCCGCCGGGCGAGCCGCGGCGGCACGGCGAGCACGAGCAGCGCAGGCGCCCACTCCGCGAGGACGACGTTCTGGAGCAGGTGCGCCCAGAGGAACGTGTGGTTCGCGAGCGGCTCGAGCTCGGTGACGAACGCGGCGAAGACCAGCAGAACGCCGAGCACTCCGACGGCGAGACGCGGCCCCGAGATCCGGCCGCGGCGAGCGCCGATTGCGAGCCCGACCGCGAGTGCCGGCGCGAGCCCGATCGCCTCCGCCGAGGGATGCACCCCGCTACCGTAACGGGCGCTCCGCGGGTGTAGCTCAATGGTAGAGCCCTAGCCTTCCAAGCTAGTTATGCGGGTTCGATCCCCGCCACCCGCTTGCCTCGACCTGCTGGCCGAGCAGAAGCCCGAGAAGCTCGAACGCGCCTGCGTCCGCTGGCACGGCCGGCTAGAGACGGAGGCGACGTTCCTGACGCTGGCGGAGTCGCAGCTCGCGCTCGCTGCGCTGGCGAGCCTCTGCGGTGGAGAGCGGGACGCGATCGAGGTGCTGCGGCGGCTGCTGCACCGCGTGCGGCCGAAGGATTCACACAGGGGTTGAACCCGGGCGGGCGCCTTGGGGCGGCGCTGAAACGCCGCCCCGTGAGTAGTAAGCAACCTCGCCTTAGAAACCGGATGGATCGCTGACCGAGGCCGCCTTCGCGCAGATGGCGATCACGAAGTTGTTCGGCTCGTCGATGTTGTTGAAGTTGTCGAAGAAGCCCGAGACCTGTGTGGTCGTGGCGACGAGCACATCGCTGACATCGACACCCTGGTCGTTGCTGTGCGCCGCCGTGCCGATGACGACGGTGCCCGCCGGGCAGAATGCGTCCGATTCCGTGCTCTCCGCGTAACCCGAACCGCCATTCGCCGGAGCGTCTTGAACGGTTCCCTTGACGTACGTCACCGCTCCGATGGCGTTCGCGACGTTCGCGGTCTGGGCCGTGGCCGCGCTGGTCGCATTCGTAGCGTTGGTCGCGTGCGTCGCGTTGGTCGCGTTGGTCGCGTTGGTCGCGTTGGTCGCATTCGTCGCGCTGTCGGCGCTCGTCGCGTGCGTCGCATTCACGGCGTTAGTTGCACTCACCGCGTTGGTTGCGTTGTCTGCGGTCTTTGCGTGCTTCACGCTGAGCGAGGGAGCGAGCCTCTTGACCAGCGTCGTGTCTGCCTTCGCATCCTCGTGCTTCGTGAGGGCGACCTTGGTGGCGGCATACGACGTCCCGCCAAGCGCGAGGAACAGCGCGATCAGCGAGATGACGAACGCAGGGCCGGGTGCCCTCAGCCGATGCTTAAACATTGAAAACCTCCGGGGTTGTGGCGAGGGACACGAGCACTGCAAGAGACACGCCGATGGTTATGCGAGACATGCTTCTCCTTCGGTGGATGGCATCGGTCATCCCCGAAAGACCCCGATTCCGGTCGTCTATTCCCGGCGACTAGTGGCGGCTCCTCGACGCGCCGGCCAGCCGTCGAGGCTAGAACGAGCGGCGTAACGTCATCCGCGGCCGGAGCCGCTATGGGCAAGCGCGAGAGCGTTCGGCTCGGCGCTCCAGCCGCTCATCCATCGACTCAGACGATCTCGCGGCTTGGCCCCGCTTCCCCGCCGTTGCCGAGCCAAGGCAGCGCGTCGATCCAGATGCGAAAGGGCCGCGCGTTTGGATCACCAAGGGAACGGGGATAGCGTCCGCGATGTCCACGGCGTTGGAGCCGAGGCTCACCGAGCTAATGACCGCCTTCCGGACGAACGAGGAGGTCGAGCGGTTCCTCCGGTGTCACCTCCGGCGTCCCGCCGAGATACGGCGCCTGGCCGACGACGTGCACGCGGAGCGCGTGTCGCTCGCGCAGGAGCTGCGCGCGTTCCTGCATGAGGCCGTGTAGCTTGCGTCAGGCCGACTGAGCAAGCGCGAGGGCGTTCAGCTCGCCGCTCCGGCCGACTATCCATGAGGGCGGCGTCCGTCGGGAGGGTTTATTCGAGGGACGCCGCCTTGCTCTCGGCCCGGGCGCAGGAGTCGTCCGGACGCTAACTCCGTCGGCGGAAGCGATGGGGCTGCGGTCCGGTAACGGCCTGGGGTAGGCCGCGCGGGTTGGGCCGCAATGTCAAACGAGACGCCCTGACGGAGGCACCCGTAGAAGAGGATCTCGCCGTCGATGACGCAACCCGCGCAGTCCGATCCTCTCCTGCGGAGCCGTGCCCGCCTAGTCCTTGCCCGGCAGTTGGGCGCTCGACATTCGCAGCGGAGACGCGCGAGGGCGTTCGGCTCGCCGCGGGACCATCCGTACGGCGTTAGCGCCTGCCGTAGCAGTGCTCGTCACGCTCACTGCGGGTGGGACAAGTGCTTCCGCGCACCAAGCTACTGGGGCGGGCCGCTCGTCGGCGTGATCGTGCCGGTCTGCGGGATGCCGCTCGTGTCCGTCCAGCCGATCGGGACGGCCTGTCCGGGCACGAGCGAGAGGACGGCCTTGCGGACGTCCGCAATCGACGAGATCGCCACGTCGTTCAGCGAGGTGATGACGTCACCGGCGACGAGCCCTGCGTCGTCCGCCGCGAGGCCCGGTTCGATCTGCTGGATCTCGGCTCCGCCCGAGACCTGCTCGAGGATGACGCCGAGGAACGCGGTCGGCCCGACGTGGACCGTCGCGCTCGACTTCCCCTTCTCGATCGCGCGCGCGTAGATGAGCGCCTGTCTGATCGGGATCGCAAAGCCGCGGTGGGCGCCCGAGGTCGACCCGGCGGTCACCATGCCCAGCGCACGGTTCTGGCCGTCCTCGAGCGGCCCGCCGGAGTAGCCCGGTACGACCGGCGCGTCCGTCGCGATCACGTTGCTCAGCGTCTCGGACTGGCCGCTGTCGTCCTTCGCGACGATCTGCCGGTGGAGGGCGATGATCCGGCCCTGCGCCGCCTTGGGGGTTCCGCCGAGGCCCTGCGCGTTCCCGCGGGCGACGACCGTCTGCCCGACGCGTACCGCCACAGAGTTGCCGAGCTTGATCGTCTGCAGGCGGGAGGCCTTGGCCAGCTGGAGCACGGCGACGTCACGCGAGACGGAGTAGCCGACCACCGTCGCGGAGTACTTCTTCTTGGTCGTCACGTCGACGACCTTGAAATGCGTTGCGCCGCTGATCACATGGTTGTTCGTGAGGACCTCGCCGGAGTGGGAGAGGATCATCCCGGTGCCGGCGGCGACGCCGTTCTCGTAGCCGAGGGTCGTGTAGATGTCGACGATGCCCGTGTTGGGGCCCCTCTGCGCCGCGGAACGCAAGGTGTGCCCGGCGGCGCCGGCCGGAGAGGCGGCTACGGCCGGCGCCAGCGTCGCCAGGACGGCGAACAGGAGGCGTCGCGTCAGTCCGGGCACGAGAGCATCAGAACAAAGGTGGATGAGCCGCATCTAAGCAATCTGCAAGGGCCGTGTAAGCGTGTCGGCATTGTGCTGGATCAGTAGCGTCCCCCGCATGGGTGAGACGTCCCGGGACGACGAAACCCCGAAGGAGCGGGCCGACCGCGAGCTGATCGAGCTGCTGAACGAGCTGCGGCTCGTCGTGCCCGGTGTCACCGTCCTTTTCGCCTTCCTCCTCGCGGTCCCGTTCGCGAGAGGCTGGGCGAAGGTCACCCACTTCCAGCGCGACGTCTTCGTCGTCGCGTTCCTCGCCACCGGTATCTCGGTCGCGTTGCTGACGGCGCCGACCTCCTACCATCGTCTCCGTTTCCGTACCGGCAACAAGGAGCATCTCGTCTACGCCGGCAACCGGCTCTCCATCGCGGGCATCGCCGCGTTCGCCGTGGCGCTTGAGGCGGCCGTGCTGCTCGTGGTCGACTACGTCGTGTCGAGCACCGCGGCGATCGCCGCGACGGCCGGCTTCACTTTCGTCGTCATCGGCCTCTGGTACGGCCTGCCGCTGTACGGGTGGCTCCGCGGGCGCTAGTCGGTCAGCTCGACGCGCTCGATCGAGACCGTCTCCGCGGGGCGGTCGCCTGCGTCCGTCTCCAGTTGCGAGATCGTGTCGATGACGTCCATGC
>DASYPH010000014.1:0-15448 GCA_036006925.1 Gaiellaceae bacterium | reverse complement strand
CGACGTTCGCCGAGCAGCTCGAGCTCGAAGCGGTCACCCAGGCGGAGCTGACCCAGACACACGACTTCGGCGAAGGAGTCGCCGCCTTTCTCGAGAAGCGCGCTGCGGCCTTCACCGGCGCCGACGTCGAGCGCGTGCATCCGATCACCGTCGTCAACGCCGACAACCAGCGCCGCTGGCGGCTGACGACGACGCTGCGCTATCCGCTCGCGCTGCCGCACATCTACCTCGCGGAGCTGTGGACGTTCCTGGCGTTGCTCGTCGGGATCGTCAACTGGTTCATCGCGCTCGCGCGGGGCCGCAGCCCGACGGTCCTGCACGCGTGGTTCGAGCGCTACCTGCGCTACACGACCCATGTCGGCGCCTACGCGCTGCTCCTCGCGGACCCGTATCCGAGGTTCCGCGGCTGGCCGGACACCTACCCCGTCGACCTTCGTGTGGGGCCGCCGGTGCAACAGTCGCGCTGGAAGATCGCCGTACGCCTCGTGCTCGCCGTGCCCGCGCTGGTCTTCGCCTACGTGCTTGGGATCGTGAGCCTGGTGGTGGCGGTCCTCTCCTGGTTCGTGGCCGTCACGACGGCGCACGTGCCGGTCGGCTTCCAGCGTCTCGGCGTCTACTGCCTCAGGTTCCAGGTGCAGACCATCGGCTACCTCCTGCTCGTCACCGACCAGTACCCGACGCTCGCCAACGAGTTCGGCTAGCTACGCCGGCCAGTTGGTCAGCGCCTGCTGGCAGAACGTGAGCCCGGCCGTCTTCGCGGCCGTGTGCACGCGATCCTGGATCTGCGCGGCGGCGAACTGCGCGGCGGTGGCGGTGTCGAGATCCGACTTGACGAGCGCGTCGTGCACTTCCTGGACGGAGAGCGCCAACGCGTTCGCGTAGCGGATCATCCGCCGGAAGGCCGCCGCCTGCGCGGGCGGCGGTTTCACGTGTCGCATCTCCGCGATCGCGACGCGGGCGGCGGCCGCAGTGCGGCCCCAGCCTTTCGGGTCACGCGAGAGGCGGCCGAGTTTGAAGATGCGCTTGTCGGAGTCCATGCACACCTTGTTCCCGGCCGTGACGAACGCCTTCAGCGTCGGACTTGCCGCGGCAGTGCTCGTCGTCTGCGCGTCCGTTGAACTGCCGCAGGCGGTGACCGCGAGCGCGAGGATCAGGATCGGTGGCAGCCAGCGCACGGGGCCGAGGGTAGCGGGGTCGAGGTTGAGAGCGCGTTAGGCGAGTTTGCCCAGGATGTCAACGAGCTCGGGGAACCCCCCGTCGCGCTGCTTCGAGAACACGAGCACGTCGTCGATCAGCACGTCGAACTGGCTCTTCTCGCCGGCGGCCATCTCGGCTGTATGCGCCGTGCCGTTCAACTCGGCTACGAGACTCGCAGCCCGTTCGTCGTAGCCCCCTCAGACGGGGCAGTAAAGGATTCGGACGTGGGCCATCGGGGTGAGCCTACCCTGCTCGATCGTCTTGAAGCGCGCGTCGAGCAGCGCGATGGTTCCGTCGGGGCGGAGCACCGCGTTCCGGTCGGAATCGACGTCGACGAGATCGAGCGCATCTGGCCCGCGACCATCGTCGCAAGCCCCCGCACAGACGGTCGTCACCTCAAAAGCGTTCAGCCGAGCAGCGCGTTGACGCTGGAAGCCGGCACGTAGCCTGTCCAGTACCCCTGCGGGGCGAACGCGTTGTACGCGTAGAGGATCCCGCCGTCAGCCGAGAACCGCGCCCAAGCGCGGAGGAACTGCCCCGGTAGGCGCAACGCATCGTCTTTGCCGTCGGTCAGCCGGAGCAGATGTAGCCGTGAGGCGGCGGTGTACAGGACCAAGTCGCCGGATGCGTCTTCGAGCTGAGCGCCGGCGACCAGGTCGCGGGTTCCCTCGACGCTGCCCGAGAGGTCGCGGACCGTCAGGCGACCGTCCTGAACGGTGTACACACGGTCTCCGCGTAGCACCGCTCCGCCTCCGTGCGCGGCCGGAAAGCCGGCGATGGCCGTGCCATCCGTGGCGACGACCTCCAGAGAGCCGGCGTCAGGCTCCACGAGCACGCGGCTCTGGTCGACGGCGAGCGCGACGGGGAACGACGGGTAGGTCCGGATCGGCACCGGGGGGCTGTCCGAGTCCAGTCGCAGCAGCTGGTGGTCGACCGTGGCGACGAGCAGCTGGCCCGCCCCGGCGACGGACGTGGTGCCGCCGGAGATCGTGAGCGTCGGCGGGCCGGAGCCGGCCGAAGGGGTGTCCTGTACACATCCACCTCGGGCGGGTCGAGGCCGCCGTAGGCGCACGTGTACCCGACCTGGTCGCCCGCGATTGCGAAGCTGGTCAGCTCCTCCGAGCATGGCACGTCCATGTCGACGGCGCTGCTGTTCGGCGACCAGACGGTTGCCTTCCAGATCGCGACGAGGCCGGAGCAGCAACCGCCGGAGATCGTCAACGCCCGGTTCCCGTCGACTGCCAGGCCCGCCACGATCGAGCTCGCTCTGGCCTGTTGGGCCGGGACCAGCGTTGCTTCCGGCGTGGGGGCGGGAAGTGCGATCGGCTGAGTCAGCCAACTGATGGTCGCCGCCTCAGGACGCGCTTCAGGGTCGTCGGGGAGGAGCTGCCGGTCGTGTGTTCCGTCGGCGTCGACGACGTACCCGCGTCCGAGGCTGAAGCCGGCTTCGGTGCGTTCGTAGGCGATCTGTCGGCTGTCCGGCGACCACGACGGCCATCTCGCGCCGTCGGGCCCGATGTTGGTCAGCAACCTGTGCGGAGCCCCTCCGCGACGGGAGGTGATGATGATGCTTCCGACGTTGCCGCGTGACCGATCGCGGTGGCTGAAGGCGATCCGGGTCGAGTCCGGCGACCAGGCGTACTCGAAGAAGTCGGGAGCGATGAGTCGCGGCTGTCCGCCGGCGAGGGGGACGGCGAAGAGTCGACCGTGGTCGACGTAGGCGACCGTTCGCCCGTCCGGTGACAGCTCGAAGCTCTGCGCTTTTCCGACCACGAGACGCGGCCGCTGCGTCGGCCCCGGGACGTTGACGACATACACCCGTTGCCGGCTGGCCCTGTAGACGATGTTGCGACCGTCCGGCGTCCACGCGGTGTCGTAGGTGTCGCCGATCGGAACGAGCGCGTGCTGCGCGTGGGTCTTGCTGTCGACCAGCATCAGACCGTCTCCGCCGCCGTACGCGAGCGTCCTTCCGTCGGGACTCCAGGCGAACGAACCGCCGATATCAGAGAGCCGCTGGTAGCTGTGCCCTTTGACGCGGGCAATCCACACCTCGTCGTCGGCCCCGTAGACGACCTGGGTTCCGTCGGGCGACCAGGCGGGTTTTTCGATGTCGAGCGCGCCGGTGGCGAGCGTCCACCGGTTCCTGCCGGAACGGTCTGCTGCGTACAGGTCGACGCCGTGTCGCGTGAGCGTCTGATAGGCGAGCCGTGCGCCGTCGGGCGACATGGTCACGTCGAGGACGTAGTCGGGCGGGTCGATTCGCAGCTCACGGCCGCCGGTCACGTCGGCGAACGTCACGCCGCCCGCCGCGGCGAACACGATCTGGCCGTTCGATCGCGGTTTCGCGGACAGGCTGGCCGTGGTCAACGTCAGCGCGCAGGCGAACACCGGCGTCAGCAGCAGCAGCCTGCGCATTGGACTCGTCGAATGTACGAGCTTCAGCCGCGCTGGTCAACCGCTCTCCGCCTTTGCGGAGTCAACGGGCGGACCCGCGCGCGGGGAGCGGCTGGAAACGGTTTAGTCGTGGAGGACGCGAAGCCTGCGTCCGGTCGCGACCGACCAGACCATCGTTTCGGCGCTGGAGGTGACGAGCCGCTTTCCGTCGGGGCTGAAGTCGACGCTGTAGACCGAGCTCACGCGGTTTGCGCCGATTGTCCCCGCCTGCAACTCGACCAGCAGCCGTCCTGTTGCGAGAGCCCAGAGTCGCGCGTACCCGTCGGCGCTGCCGGTCGCTAGCAGCTTGCCGTCCGGGCTGAATCTCGCGTTGACTCCAAGGTGGGCGTCCACTCGGAAGGCGCGTCTGAGCCGCCACGTCCGGGCGGAGTAGACGCGAACGCCGCGAGCGCCGGTGACCGCCAGCAGCTTGCCGTCGGGGCTGAAGCTCGCTCTCGAAAAGCGGCTCTCGACCGGGAAGGACCTGATGAGGCGGCCGTTTCTGGCGTCCCAGATCTCGGCGCCGTGCAGCATCCCTCCAGCGAACAGCGTGCCGTCGGGGCTGAAGGTGATCGAGGCGAACCCGTCGTCCGGGTGGGCAGTGAACGTGTGAAGCTGCCTCCCGGTCGCGACCGACCAGATCCGGGCCGTGTTCCCGTCCTCGGTCGTGGCTATCCGGCTTCCGTCCGGGCTGAAGGTGACAACGTCGTTCTCGGTCGGCCCCCAGAAGGTCTGGAGGATCTTGCCGGTCGAGGCGTCGTGGATGCGGGCGCGGTGGTCGTAGTCGGCGGTCGCAAGCAACGTTCCGTCCGGGCTGAAGATCGCGCCCCAGGTGCCCGTACTGTCCGGAGGCACAAGGCTGTACAGCCGTCTGCCACTGTTGGTGTCGTAGACGGCGGCACGTGACGGTGGGACGCAGCATCCGGTTACGGCGACCCGTGTGCCGTCGGGGCTGTAGGCGGCGCCGAGGTTGTCGCCGAGCGATGCGATCTTCGCACCGGTATGCGCGCTCCAGAGCTGGGTGACGTCCGCGTCGTCCTGGGCGACGATCGTGTGCCCGTCCGGGCTCCAGTACGTGAACGCGCCGTCGCTCACCGGGAACGCCCTGGCCGTCGAGCCGGCACCCGTCAATGCGACGGCGGCGCACGCGAGCGAGAGACCGATGAGAGACGCCGGCAGGACGCGCACGTGCGCATCCTGAACGTCGGATCGCGTGCACACAAGATGGCTCACCACGAGGGCGCGGTGTTCGCCGCAACGCCCGCTCCGCGACGCCTCAGCCGTTGAGTCGACGCCGCAGCCACCGAGTGCGTGGCCGGCGACCGCGAAGGTCGATCATCATCATCGACCTGCGACGGCGGAACAGCGGCCGGCGCGACCGCCGGCGTAGGACGGGCTGTAACACGTGGGTACGCATGACGGAGCAGTTCGAGCGTCGACGGGGACATCCTCCAACGGTTCTCGGCGCGCGTCG
Source organism: Gaiellaceae bacterium (assembly GCA_036006925.1). Lineage (GTDB taxonomy): Bacteria > Actinomycetota > Thermoleophilia > Gaiellales > Gaiellaceae > PALSA-600. Next base: position 10,344 of record DASYPH010000014.1, on the reverse strand, counting down.
ACCAGCGAGCGACCTGCTCCCGGGCCCGGCCTGCGTCGAAGTCGACGGTCGTCACCAGCCCCAGCTACGGCGGTAGGCGTCGACGAGAAACGCATTCACGGCGACATGATCTGGTTCCTCCGGCAGCGGCGACGACTCGATCGCCGCTGCGAGTTGCCGTTCGACGTGTTCGATCTCCGCGACCGCCTCGTCGAGGCTGCGTTCGCCAAGACGGATCGCCATCGCCTCCGAACGCGCAGGCTCGGGCAGCGGCAGGGTGAGCCGCCCAGTTGCGAGCAGCTCGAGGCCCTGATGGCCCAGGCGGGCGGCGTGCATCGCGTACTTGGTGTCGAAGCCGTGCGCCTCGATCAACTCGGGACGGTTGACCCTGAGCTGGCCGCGCTGGCCGAGCAACCGCTCCTTCTGCGCTCGCAGGTAGCCGAGTGTCGCCCGGCCCGCCTTCCGTGACACGATCGCCGGCGCCAGCGCCCGAAGCTCCTTCCCGAGCTCGGTCTGCACCTGCGTCAGCTCGTCGGGAACGAACAGCAGGAGCAGCACGGTCGGGTGGCCCTTCATGGCCAGCCGCAGATACTTCCGCAGGCTGTACGCGACAAGGTCGAGATCACCAGGCCCGGAGCGCGCCCCCTCCGGCTGCGTTCGCTGCACCCAGTGCTCGAGACGAAACGGCCGTCGCATGCCCGGCTTCCGAGCGAGGGCCAGCCCGATCAGATAGTCGGGCGGCTCGACGAAGACGGCCATCTCGTCGCGGTCGTCCTGGCCGCCGTGGTGCAAGCCGTGCGCGGTCGAACCGACGGTTCCCCGCAGGATCGTCGCGCCTTCGACCAGGTCTAGCTCTTCCACGAGTGCCGCCTAGATCGTCTTGAACTGCTCGAACGGCTGGCGGCATGCCTCGCACCAACGAATCGACCGGCACGGTGTCGGTCCAAAGATGTTCTCGAGCCGCGTGTCCTGCGAACCGCAGTACGGGCAGCGGAAGGCGCGCGACTGCAGCTGCACGAGTGTCGTCGCGCCCGCAGCTCGGGGAGCCGGTGGTGCGAAGCCCGCTGCGCGCAGCTTCTCGCGTCCCGCAGCCGAGATGCGGTCGGTCGACCATGAGTCGTCCTGGATCACCGCGACGTCGGCCTCGCCGCCGAGCGAGGCGACCTTCTGCGCGAGCGCCTTGCACATCGCGTCGAGCGCCGGGCAGCCGAGGAACGTCGGCGTCAGCTCGACGCGAACCCGGTCCCCGTCGACCTGCACGTCCCGGATCACGCCGAGGTCGACGAGCGAGATCACGGGGATCTCGGGATCGGGGATCTCCTCGAGTGCCGCCCAGACCTCGGCGGCGGTCACCACTGCGCTCCCGGTTCCGAGCGCCGCACCTCGGTCATCTCCTCCCAGAGTGCGGTCAGGTCGGACGTGTGCGTACCCCGCCGCGAGGTTTGTGCCAATTTGGCACTTGGACGGCCCACGCGGCGAGCGAGCTCCTCGCGCTGCGGCGGGTCGACCACGGCCAGTGCGAACGGCCAGAGCCGGTCGACGGCGGCCGTGAAGCGCGGCTCGTCGCGCAGGCGCGCCGCCCAGAGCTCGGCGTGCAGCCGGTGATAGACCTCTTCGCGATCGATCTTCGCGGCGAGACCGGCGAGCTCGGTGTCGTCGGACTCCGTGAGGGCCTCGATGCGCACGCGATCGGCCTCCTCGTACAGGTAGCGCCGTGCGATCGTCAACGCCCAGTCGTCGATCAGCCGCAGCTCGACGAGCGGCGCGCACCGGTACTCGCTCGGCGCACGGTCGAACGCGAGCGCGTCGGCGTCCGTGTCGAGCTCCGCCGCGGCGAGCTCGTACAGCGCACGCGCGTGCCCGATCTCGTTCTGCGCAATCGACGAGAACGCGACGTCCTCTTCGAGCGTCGGCGCGATCCCGGTCCACTCCGAGTCGCGCCAGCCGAGGATCAGCTCGTCGTCAGCCAGGCTCAGCAGCAGCATTGCCCGCGCAGAGTCGTGGTGGGACGCGCCGGCTGGGCCGGCATCTCCCGCATGCGGCTTCGTCGAGCCTACGCCGCTCATGTGCCGCTCTTCGTAGCCCCGGCCCGCTCGCGCGCCTCGGCGAGCCGTGCCTTGATCGAGTAGCCGTCGACGCGGCGGTATTTGAGGTCGAACTCGTCCGCCCAGTCCGTCACCTGGTGGATCGAGCTGCGCGGCACGAGCCAGAGCGCCTCCGACTCGCCGCGGCGGCCGTACTGCTCGCGCGCCCACGCGTCGGCGAACGCGGCGTCGGGCGCTTCGAGCGAGCCCGCATGCGCGAACGGCTGGCCCTTTCGCTCCTGGCGGAAGACCTCGTAGACCATCATGCCCGCTCCGGCGCCGGGCCCGCCGCTGCGCGTTCGCCACCGCCGAGCCTACGACTCATGCAGCAAGCAACGCGTCGCGGACCCACTGCTCCTGCTCGAGGTACCGCCGACGGAAGTCGAGCCGGTCCTGCGAGCGCGGCCCGTGCCCGGTTACGACCGACTTGAGCTCGGCCCAATCGGGCTCGGAGTACTCCCACACGCCCTCGTCGTTTCGGCGCAGGTTCGGGTCGGGCACCGTCAGGCCGAGCTCCCAGATCTGCGGCACGTACCCCTCGAGGAACTGCTGCCGAGCCTCCTCGTTGCCCTGCGACTTGATCCGCCAGAGGTACATCGGATCCTCGTCGCGCGGGATCGGATTGCCGTGGAACTGCATCAGCGGTCCCCACCACCGGTCGAGCGCCTCCTGCACGAGGCCGCGCTGGGCGTCCGTGCCGGTCATCATCGTCAGGATCACGTCACGACCATGGAGGATGTGGAACGACTCCTCCCAGCAGATCTTCTTCATGATCCGCGCGTAGGGCGCGTACGAGCACTTGAGGAGCGCCTTCTGCGAGATGATCGCCGCCGCGTCGACGAGCCAGGCGATGACGCCCACGTCGCCCCACGTGCGCGTCGGGTAGTGAAAGACGTTGTGGAACTTCGCCTTGCCGGAGAGCAGGTCGGCGAACATATCCTCCCGCGGCTTGCCGAGGTCCTCGGCGACGCGGTAGATCAACTGCGCGTGTCCAACCTCGTCCTGCACCTTCGCCGTCAGGGCGAGCTTCCGCTGCAGCGTCGGCGCCTTCAGGATCCATTCGCGCTCGGGCAGCACGCCCATCAACTCGCTGCCGGCGTGCATCTCGATGAACTTGATCAGCCGCTGACGGTACTCGTCGGGCAGCCAGTCGGTCGCCTCCACCTGCCCGCCCTCCTGGACGTAGGCGAGGAATTCCTGTGTGCGCGGATCCACGTCGAGCCTCCCAACCTACCGATCGTTAGGCTGGAACTATAGATGTCCGCGAGGCGCGCAGAGCTGACCCGGATCGCCGCCCGGCTGTTCGCCGAGCGCGGCTACCAGGGAACGTCGCTCGCCGACCTGGCCGAGCAGCTCGGGGTGCAGAAACCGTCGCTGTACCACCACATCGCCTCGAAGGAAGACCTGCTCTGGGAGGTCGCCTGGGAGGGCGCCGAGGCGTTCCACGCTGCGCTCGACGCGGTGCCGCCAGAGCTTGCGGCCGCAGAGCGGATCAGGCTGGCCCTGCGGGCGCACCTCGCCGTGGTGGGCGGACAGGTCGACATCGCCACGGTGTTCGTGCGCGAGTGGCGCTACCTCGAAGGGGAGCGGCGCACGCGGTTCGTCGCCGAGCGACACCGCTACGAGGAGCGCATCCGCGACCTCTTCCGAGACGGTGTCGAGGAGAGCGAGCTCCGCACGGACCTCGACATCGCGACCGCGGCGCTCCTCTTCCTCTCCGCGGCCAACTGGGCCTACACCTGGCTTCGGCCCGGCGCCGACACGGACGTGCTCGCAGACCGGCTCTTCGCCGCGCTGCTCGACGGGATGCGCGGCTACGCGACGCCCTAGCCGCCGAGCGGGAAGCGCGCCCGCTCATGCCAGCGGCCGCCCTCGTCCTCCTCGATCAGTGTCACATGGGTCGCTCGTGCCTGGATCGGCAAGTCGATCGCCACGTCGATCGGCTCCTCGCTCACGGTCAGGTGCGGGATCACCTCGTCGTGCGCACCTTCGTAGGGCGGGTGCTCGGGCCAGCGCTCCCACACGGCCCGGGTCAACGCGGTGAAGGGCGCCGAGGGATCGGGTCGCAACCAGACCGTCCCGTCGGCGAACCGCTCGACCGCGGTGAGCGCGAACGCGAACGCCGGCACCTGCGCCACGACCGATCCGATCGCCGCTTCGTCGACCGCCTCCGGCGGGACGAACGGGAACAGCACGGTGAGGTGGGCGGGCACGCCAACGCCGGCCGACCAGTCGTGTGCGAGGCGGTAGGCGCCGACCGCCTGTTCCGCTTCCGGGACGGCGACGATCAGCGCGGTCCGGCGTGGCATGCTCGGCAGCGTGAAGCGCGTGGCACTCATCGTCAACCCCTATTCGACGCACGTCACCGGCGAGCGGATCACGGCCGTCGAACACGTGCTGCGCGAGCATGTCGAGGTCGAGACGACGTTCACGCAGCGACAGGGGCACGCGACCGAGCTCGCAGGCGAGATCGCCGGCTCGGTCGACGCGATCATCGTCTTCTCCGGCGACGGCACCTACAACGAGGCGCTGAACGGCGCCGACGGCGCCGTGCCGTTCGGGTTCTTGCCCGGTGGCGGGACGAGTGTCCTGCCCCGCGCGCTCGGCCTGCCGCGCGAGCCAGTCGCTGCAGCCCGGGCGATCGGGCTGGCGCTGTCGGAGGATCGTTTGCGGCGGATCGGGCTCGGGGCCGTCAACGGGCGGCGCTTCTGCTTCTCCGCCGGCCTCGGCTTCGACGGAGAGGCCGTCCGGCGACTGGATGCGCTGGGGCGTGATGCCGCCGGCGCCCGGCCCGGCGACCTCGCGTTCGTCCGCACCGTCGCGCGGATGCTGATCGAGCAGCGTGCCCGCTACGAGCCGCAGCTCGAGATCGAGGGCTACGGCCGCGCTGCGTTCATCCTCGTCGCGAACTGCGATCCGTACTCGTATGCCGGCGCCGTCGCGCTTCGCATCGCGCCGGACGCACGCTTCGAGGACGGCATCGACTTCGTCGCGCCGCGGCGGGTCCGGGCGCGCGACGTACCGCGGCTGGCTCGGTACATGCTTCGCGGCAAGGGTCAGCTCGAGGCCGACGACGTCGCCTCGGGCCACGACCTCGACCGGATCGTCGTGCGCTGCGACCAGCCGCTGGCCTTGCAGGCCGACGGCGAGGATCTCGGCGACGTCGTCGAGGCGACGTTCGAGGCGAGACGCGATGCGGTCTCTGTGCTGGTCTAGCGCAGCGGCGGTCGTCCTTCTCCTCGCCGGCTGCGGCGGGGCGCACGTCTCCGATCCGTACGCCTACGACCACGCCCGTCCGCTCGCGGTACGCGACCAGGGCGTCGCTCTCTCCGGCCCGAAGGTCGCGATGCACGTCGTCTCTTTCGACGGCGCGCGGCGGGTCAACGCGTTCCTCGTCGTGCCCCGCTCCGGTGGAACGCATCCGGCGGTCCTCTTCCTGCATGGGAGCGGAGGAAACCGCGAGGACCTGCTCCTGCCGGCGCTGCAGCTCGCCTCGCGCGGCTTCGTCACGATGACGATCTCGCAGCCGAACGATGCGGCCACCTTCCGGCCGCTCGTGGTCAACGCGCGGCGGGCGCTCGATCTGCTCGCAGCGCGCAAGGACGTCGACGCCTCGCGGCTCGGACTCGTCGGCTTCTCACTCGGGGCCCAGACGGCGGCGATCCTGGCCGGCGACGAGCCACGTCTGAAAGCGATCGGCATCGTCGCGGGGCGAGGGAGCGGGACACCGCTCTACTGGATCCCCAAGGCGAAGGCGCACCTCTTCTTCCAGGCCGGAACCAGGGACGCCGTCGTGCCGCACGCGCAACTCGTCGCGCTGATCAAAGCCGCGCCCGACGATCCGCTCGTCCGCTGGTACCCGACCGGGCATGGGATGAACCGCCGTGCGTTCGACGATCAGATCGCGTGGCAGGCCCGTGAGATAGGTTTCCGGCCGCATGGCGGCCACTGACGCCTTCCGGCGCTTGGATGCCGACGCAGCACCCGACGGCCTCGGCGAGCACGACTTGCTCGAGCTCTATCGGCGGATGGTGCTGCTTCGCACCTACGACGAACGCTCGGTCGTGTATCACCGGCAGGGCCGCATCGGCACGTACGCGATCTTCTGGAACCACGAGGCGATCCAGGCCGGTGCGACGTTCGCGCTCGCGGACAGCGACTGGATCTTCCCGTCGTACCGCGAGTCGGCGATCGGACTCGTGCGCGGGATGCCGGCCGCCACGATCCTGCAATGGTGGCGTGGGCATCCGTCGGGCTGGTGGAACCCGGCCGACTGGAACGTCGCTTCGATCTGCGTCCCGATCGCGACCCACGTGCCGCACGCGGCGGGGCTCGCCTGGGGCAAGAAGCTGCGGGGCGAGGACACCGTTGCAATGGCGTTCTTCGGCGACGGCGCCACGAGCGAAGGTGCGTTCCATGAAGGCGTCAACTTCGCTGCCGTGATGGATGCGCCGGCCGTCTTCGTGTGCAACAACAACGGGTGGGCGATCTCGACGCCGCTCGAGGCGCAGACGCGCGCCGAGACGCTCGCCGACAAGGCGGCCGGGTACGGCATTCCCGGTGTGCGCGTCGACGGGCTCGACGTGCTCGCCGTGTACGAGGCTGCGCGCGAAGCGGTCGAGCGCGCTCGCGCCGGCCGCGGCCCGACCTTGATCGAAGCCGTCCACTACCGCGCCGCACCGCACGCGACGGCAGACGACCCGCGGGCGTACATCGACCAGGACCGTGTCGAGGAAGAGCGTGCCCGCGAATGCGTCGGCCAGTACGAGGCGTTCCTGAAGCGCCTCGGCCTGCTGAGCGACGACCTGATCACGGCGACGCGAACGGAGGCGGAGGATTTGCTGCGGGCCGGGATCGCCGCGGCCGAGGCGGAGGCCGCTCCGGATCCGGAGCTCCTGTTCAGCCACGCCTACGTCGACCCGCCGGGGAACATGCGCAATGGCTGAGCTGACACTCGTCGAGGCGGTCAACGATGCGCTGCACGTCGAGCTCGAGCGCGATCCGGACGTGATGGTAATGGGCGAGGACGTCGGCCGCGCCGGCGGTGTCTTCCGCGCGACCGCCGGCCTCCGCGACCGGTTTGGCGCGAACCGGTGCGTCGACACGCCGTTGGCAGAGGCCGGGATCCTCGGCACGGCGGTCGGGCTGTGCATGGCCGGTTGGCGGCCGGTGTGCGAGATGCAGTACGACGCGTTCTCGTATCCCTGCCTCGACCAGCTGATCACCCATGTCGGTCGCTACCACTGGCGAAGCGGCGGGAAGCTGCGGTTCCCGATCACGATCCGCATGCCATACGGCGGCGGGGTGCGCGCGCCGGAGCTGCACGACGACTCGCCGGAGGCCTACTACGTGCACACGCCCGGGATCAAGGTCGCGATCCCGTCGAACCCCGCGGATGCAAAGGGCCTGCTTGCCGCCGCGATCCGCGACCCGGACCCGGTGGTCATCTTCGAGGCGAAGCTCGTCTACCGAACCGCTCGCGGCGAGGTGCCCGACGGCGAGCATCTCGTGCCGCTCGGCCAGGCACGCATCGCGCGTGCGGGAACGGACGTGACGCTGATCGCGTACGGGGCGATGGTCGGCGTCTGCGAGCGCGCGGCCGACGAGCTCGACGTCTCGTGCGAGATCGTCGATATCCGGTCGCTGCGACCGCTCGACGAAGGAGCGATCCTCGCGTCCGTCGCGAAGACGGGTCGCGTGGTGATCGTCCACGAGGCGCCGCGCACCGCCGGCTTCGGCGCCGAGCTCGCGGCGCTGATCGCCGAGCGGGCGATCTTCGATCTCCAGGGTCCGATCCTGCGCGTGACCGGCTACGACGTGCCGTATCCGTACTGGACGATCGAGGACGAGTACATGCCCTCGGTCGAGCGCGTCGCGAGAGCCGTTCGCTCGCTCCTGGCGTGATCCACGAACTGCCGCTCGAGCGACGCAGCCTGCACGGCCACTTCTCGCGCGACCTCTCCCCGGCAGCGACGATCGATGCAGGCGACACCGTTGTCTTCACGACGCCGAACGCCGGCTGGATGCTCGACCGCACGACCGAGTTCGAGCCGCGCTCGTCGCCGGAGGACGACGGGCACGCGCTCGCGGGTCCGATCGAGGTTCGCCGTGCGCGCGCCGGCTCGACCCTGGTCGTCCGGGTCGACGAGGTGACGCCCGGCCCTTGGGGCGCGACCTTCACCGAGCCGCCGCACCGGATCGACTGGGAGCTCGACGGCGTTCACGGACGTGCCTCCACGGGCCAGGTCGTGACCTTGCGGCCGTTCCTCGGCGTCATGGGCATGCCGCCCGTCGGCCACGGCGTGCACTCGACGATCCCACCGCGCCCGCAGGGCGGCAACATCGACTGCAAGGAGCTTGTCGCCGGGACGACCCTGTACCTCCCGATCCCGGTCGACGGAGCGCTGTTCTCTGCCGGAGACGGCCATGCCCTGCAAGGGGACGGCGAAGTGAGCGGAACGGCGATCGAGTGCCCGTCGAGCGCGAGACTCACGCTCGGTCTCCGCGACGACCTGCCGCTCGAGTGGCCATGCGCACGGATCGATGGCGCCTGGCTGACGTTCGGCTTCGACGCCGAGCTGGCCCTGGCGGCGAAGAAGGCGGTCGACGGAATGGTGGCGTTGATGAGGAGGGAGCATCAGCTCGCCGCCGACGACGCGCTCGCGCTCGCGAGTGTCGTCGTCGATCTCCGTGTCACGCAGGTGGTCAACGAGCAGCTCGGCGTGCACGCCGTGCTTCCCGACGACGCCTGGAGCTGAATGAGCGCCTCGGGCTGCGGCTCCTCCGCGCCGGCCCCCTGGCGAGCCAACCTCGGTAACCTCCGCCGCCGAATGGCCTACGAGTTCAAGCTGCCGGATCTCGGCGAGGGCCTCACCGAGGGAGAGGTCGCGAGGTGGCTCGTCGCCGTCGGTGACGAGATCGCGGAAGACGCGCCGCTCGTCGAGATCCAGACCGACAAGACGACCGTCGAGATCCCGTCGCCCGCGGCCGGCACGGTGCTGCAGATCCTCGTCGGAGAAGGCGAGGTCGCGCCGGTCGGGTCCGTGCTCGTCGTGATCGGCAGCGACGGCGCTCCGGCTTCCGCGGGCACATTCCCACCGGCTCTGACCCAGGACCTGTCCCCGGACGTGGCTCCGGCGGCCGTGGCCGGCCGCGTGCAGGCAACGCCGCTCGTGCGACGGATCGCGCAGGAGCTCGGCGTCGATCTCGATGCCGTCGCGGGCACCGGTCCCGCGGGCCGGATCACCGAGGACGACGTGCGCGGCACGGCGGCGCCGCGCGAGGGCCGCCGCGAGAAGGTGCGCGGCGTGCGGCGGCAGATCGTCGAGCACCTGACTCGCGCACACCAGGAGGTACCTGCCGTCACGTACGTCGAGGAGTGCGACTTCGGCGCGGTCGCCCTCGAGCTGCTGCTCCCGACCGTGTTGCACGCGACCGCCCTGTCGCTGCGCGAGTTCCCCGAGCTGAACGCTCGCCTCGAAGGCGACGAGATCGTCTACCTCGATCGCTACGACCTCGGCATCGCCGTGCAGACCGACCAGGGGCTGGTCGTACCCGTCGTCCGCGCGTGTGACGTGCGCAGCGTCGAGGAACTCCGGGGCGAAGTCGACGAACTCGCGGCGAAGGCGCGCGACGGCAAGCTCGCGCCGGAGGAGCTGCGCGGCTCGACGTTCACGGTCACGAGCGCGGGAAAGCTGGCCGGGTTGTTCGTCACGCCGCTGATCAACCACCCCGAGGTGGGGATTCTCGGCGTGCACCGAATCGCGCCTCGCCCCGTCGTTCGTGATGGGGAGGTGATCGTGCGCCCGATGGGGAACGTGAGCGTCACCTTCGACCACCGCGTCGTCGACGGCGCCCGGGCGGCGGCGTTCACGCTCGCCGTGATCCAGCGACTGCAGGCCTGACGAAGCCACCTACACTGGCCAGATGGGGTCCTGGTACACGATCGGCATCCTGGTCGGCCTCGGCACGTCCCTCGGCGTCGCGGCTGCGGGTGTGCTGCGGCGAGTGCTGCCGGCAGCGTTACTCGCCGCCGCCGCCGCTGCGGCGATCGGGTTCGCTTTCTGGGAATGGCAGCAGGTAGCCGGGGGAGTCGCCGGTGCGCTGTGCGGAGCATTGGGATCGGCGCCGCTCGTCGCCGGCGCGCTCAGGCGCGGCGGTACCCGCGGCGGCACCGCGACGCTCCTCGGCCTCGCGTCGCTCGTCGGGGCAGCGCTGGCGTTCGTGCCGGTGGTGGGCTACCTCGAGGCGCTCGCGGTGCCTCTGCTCGGCGCGCGTGCCC
>DASYPH010000013.1:0-6879 GCA_036006925.1 Gaiellaceae bacterium | reverse complement strand
GACGTAGCCGCAGAACCAGGCGTCGACGTAGTGTTCGGCGGTTCCGGTCTTGCCGGCGATCGGGCGGCCGATCGCCGCGCCGGTACCGGTCCCCTTTTGGGTGACCGCCTCGAGGGCATAGGTCACCTCGTCGGCGATCTTGCGCGAGAGTGCTTGGCGCGGCTTCGAGACGGGGTACGGCACGATGCGCCGGGTCGCCGTCCTGACGGACTCGACCGCCTGTGGGTCGTGTCGGATGCCGTGGTCGGCGAACGTGGCGTAGGCGTCGGTCATCTCGAGCGGGCTGACCGCCTGGGTGCCGAGTGTGATCGAGCAGAAGGGCTTCAGGGCGGACTGGATGCCGACTCGGTGCGCCATTCTGACGACCGCGTCCGGCCCGACCTGGGACACGAGCTGGGCGAAGATCGTGTTGACCGAGTTGGCGGTCGCGTCGATCAGGTTCATGGTTCCCGCTGTTTCGTCGGCGTTGTTGTGAACGTCCCAGGGCTGGTGGTATCCGTCCGCGCAGCGTGGGTCTGGGATCGTGAGCTGGGGCGGCCCGTTGAAGTAGCTGTACAGCGACGTCCCGTGCTCGAGCACTGCGGCGAGGGTGAAGGGCTTGAAGGCGCTGCCGGCCTGCCGCTGACTCTGGGAGGCGAGGTTGAAGACGAGGCGCTCGTGAGTGGGAACCCAGACGGCCATCGCGCGCACTTTGCCGTTGCGCGGGTCGATCGCCACCAGTGCGCTTGCAGGGTCGTTCCGTGCCGGGAGGTGCTGCGCGAGCGTGTGTTCGGCGAGCGACTGCAGCTTCGGGTCGATCGTCGTCTGCACCCGCAGGCCGCCGCTCTCGACGAGCCGCTGCCCATAGTGCTGCACGAGTTGCTGTTCGACGTAGCCGAAGAAGTACGGCTCGTGGATCGTCTTGTAGAGCGTGCCCGGGTGCAGGCCGAGCGGCTGGTGCCGTGCGTAGCGCCACGCTTGCGGTTTGAGCGCGTGCGTGGAGAGCATCGCGTCGAGCACCTCGTTGCGCCGCTGGAGAGCAGCGTCGGCGTCGCGCAGCGGGTCGTAGACGGTGGGCGCCTGCGGCAGCCCCGCGATCGTCGCTGCCTGGGCGACGGTCAGCTGTGAGGCGCGGCGAGAGAAGTAGGTCTGGGCGGCGGCGGCGACGCCGTATGCCTGGTTGCCGTAGTAGACGACGTTGAGGTACCGCGCGAGGATGTCACGCTTCGTCAGCTTGTCGGCGAGCTTCATCGCGAGACAGGCCTCGGTCAGCTTTCGGCCGAGCGTCTGCGACGGTCGCCCGATGTACAGGTTGCGCGCGAGCTGCTGCGTGAGTGTGGACGCGCCTTGCTCGGCCCGGCCGCTTCCGACGTCCTTGATCGCCGCACGGATGATCCCCCAGTAGTCGAGAGCTCCGTGCTGCCAGAAACGTCGATCCTCGATCGCGACGGTCGCCTTCGGCACCCAGGGCGACACCTGCGCCAACGTCAGCTCCTGCCGGTTCTTCTTCGCCGGGATCGTGCCGAGCAGCGAGTCGTTACTCGCTGTGACGAACGAGTTGGTGCCGATGCTGACCGGCTTCAGCGAACGAAGGTCGCACTGCGAACGAATCACCGTCGGCGCCACCGCCGCCCCAACGATCGCGACCCCGCCGATTCCGGCCAGGACGAGCACGAGTGCCGCGAGCCCACCGATGACACGACCGCGCCTACCCCGCCGCCCCTTCCCCGACCGGCGCGAACGTCTCCGGCGCGCCGTGATCGCGGCGAAGTCGGAGTCCCTGTCATCGCGGCGAGGCATGCCACCATGCTGCCCGCAACGACGACACAGAATCCCCGACCGATCTCGTCGGGAGATCAGCCGGGGTGTAGCGACCACGAGTAGAGCGCCGGCGGCCCAAGCCACGAATCTCGATTCTCGGCCGGTCAGTGGGCGAGCGAATCAGATCCAGGGATGTCTCTTAACCGCCGCTACGGCTTCCGCTCCGTCCGCTTCTACGCGAACGTCGGCCGCTACCGGCTCACGCACGCCTAGCGCTGACAGCGGCTGCGGCGTCGCGCTGGTGCAGCCAGTCTGCGAGGCGGGAACCTGCGACGTACGCGACGTGCTCGTGCTCGACGATCTCCTGCTCGAAGCGTCCCCAGATCGCGACGACGCCGTCCACCCAGGCGCGGCGACCGGTCTCTTCGCGGAGGCGCGCCGATAGCTCGGCTGAGGCCCCGCGCACGCGGGATGCGAGGCTGAAGTAGCGGAAGACCTCGTCCGGGTCATCGAACTGCTGCGCCTCCACTACGCCGTCCGTGACACGAATCGTTCCGGCGAGGTTCTTCGTCTCAAGTCGAAACACTCTGTGTGGACCGTGCACGACGTGATCTACGTTCGCGCGCCCGTCACGTTGAATGTCGTGCTCGACCCGCCAGCCTTCGCGTTCTAGCTTGCGTAGCGCGCGCTCGGTGCGGCGTTCGCCTTCGGCTCCGCGCTGCCCGTTCAGGACGTGTTGTGGCGCGTCGTCGCGTACCCACATCACGAGGAACATCCCCGCTGCCGCGGCCGTCGAGGCGGCAACCGTCCACCTGTCGAGCTTGTGCGTTCCTGCGACGCCGACGAAGAACACGAACAGTGGCACGGTCACGATGAGCAGCGGGGTGCGCATGGGCGGCGGTACGACCTGAGGCCGCGCCGATACCTCGCGTGGGCGTAGCGGCCTGCGCGAGGCCGTCGGGTTAGCGAGAGCACGGAACCAGTTAGCGGGCGTCGAGGCCGGCCGCCTCGGCGATCGACATCAGGCTGCCCTCTGCGCGCTTCACTGAACTCAGGGCTGTCTGCGCGTAAGACGAGGCTTTCGAGCTCCTGGTGGTGGCCCTCCCACTCGGCGACCGGTGCAGAGCTCACTTCGCTCTCGACAGCGCCCCAGAGACACCCGGCTCGCTCCGTGTCTCCGCGCTCCACGGCGAGAATCGCTAGCTCAGCGGAAACGAACACCACGCGCCGCCGGTCACCAAGGCCCAGAGAGAGCTCGAGGGACATGAGGGCATGATCCTCCGCAGCATCGAGGATGCCGCGCTCGCGCTCGAACGTGGCGGCCCCCCGGAGCCGGCGCGCGCACGTCCTGCGCGCTTATGGATCCAGAAGGAGCGTGACGAGCTGCTCCGTCCTAGACGGATCACAGACCGGGATTCTTCTTGATCGCCTCAATGACAGCTCGACATGCTTCGTCCACCGGGTTGATCTCGGCCCGGCCCCTGTAGTTGTACTCGTACTTACCGCGGTAGCAAGTGCTGCCGCAGATCGTCCGCCTCGCGGTTCGGTCTGCGTTGATCGCCCTGTAACACCCGTCGTACATGTTGGTGATCGACGCGACCGGCCACTCCGTGTGATGTGAGCCGCAGGCGGTGAGTGCGCTCACGGCGACTGCGATCGCTGCGATCTCGCGCCGTCTCATGTCGTGATGAGCCTAAGCGTCGCTGCAGTCGAGAGGGGCCTTACGTGGTGCGCACCAGTTGCGCACCAGTTGGTACCCGCGCCGGGCGGTTTCCAGCGGTTTCCAGCGGCAATAGAAAGAGGCTCTGGAAAGACCGAAACCCGCTGCAAACGGGCGGGTTTCGGCTTGTATAGCAGGGGTGCCCCCGACGAGAATCGAACTTGTGCACGCGGTTTAGGAATCGCGATTGGCCGGGTTCGCCGCTGCGTGATTGCTGCGTTGTTGCTGAGTAGGTCTCCGGAGTATGCCGACGTCCGTTAGTTGCCCTTATGGACAACGGTAGAGCTTTGGCGTCAGGCAGCGTTAGTGGTGGAGAAGAGCTCGTCGAATGCGTCGGCGGCTTGTTGTTGCATCGAGGGGAGGACGTGGGTGTAGGTGTCCAGGGTGAGGCCGATCATGCGTGGCCGAGGCGTTCGGAGACGATCTTTGGGTGGACTCCGGCGAGCAACATCAGCGTGGCGTGGCTGTGTCGGAGGTCGTGGAAGCGGAGGTGGGGGAGCTTGCGGCTGCGCAGGAAGCGACTCCAGCCTGCGGTGAGGGTATTGGGGTTGAGCGGCTGGCCGTCACCACGGTCGATGATCAGGTCGAAATGGTGCCATTGTTCTTCGCGCGCCTCGCGTCGCGCGGTCTGGTCGGTTGCTTGCGTCGCGGGGCGAGGCTTGAGGTACGAGGGGAGTGCGATCGTTCGTCGTGAGCGCGCGGTCTTGGGTGGTTCGGAGACGAGCCCGCCGCGCAGAAAGTGCTCCATACCCGAGCACGTCCTTTTGTTCCGCAAGCTGTCGCCAAAGAAAAAGCGCCGTTAGCGGCGCTCTTGCAGAGCCTCTGACGGACCCAGCCGTCGACCCCCTCCTTACCGGGTGCGCGGTTCGCCACGCCGGCCAGTGAGTGATTGACCTCGTCCCTTAGAAGTTTCGCGGTCGATATCGACACCGGGCTTCGCGAGCCAGCGCGCGGCATGCGAATTGATAGATCGGGTACGAGCAGCGCGGACCTTGGTTCGAACTCCGTACAGGCTTGGGTGTGGTACCCAGCGACTTACTAACGGGAGGAACTGAAGATGCGTCGTAGGCTGTTCTTTGCAGTGGTTGCAGCTTCCGCGGTCGCCCTGGCGCTCATTGCAATCAGCGCGGTGGCGGCAGCAACTCCGTTCAAAGGAACCGTTCACGCGGTTGAAGCGAACCAGCTCGTCTTCCCGGTCTTGTCGGTCAATCGGCACGGCGCGGGCAACGCCACCTATCTCGGCAAGTACACAGAGCACGTGACGTTGCAGGTCAACGTCACAACGAGGTCTTCAACGGGTACCGCGACGTTCACGGCAGCGAACGGCGACACCTTGACGGCCAGCGTCGTCGGACAAGCGACCCCGACAACTCCCGGCATGATCTCGGTTGTCGAGGTCTACACCATCACGGGAGGAACGGGACGCTTCGTCCACACGACTGGCTCTTTCACATTGCACAGCACCGCGAACCAGGCCACGGGCGTCAGTAGCGGCACGCTCAGCGGATCCATCCTCCTGCACTGAAGCCGCTCAGTGAAGACCGCGTGCGGGCCGCTGCTATGCACGGCCCGGCGCGAAGCGCCGGGAACCCCCGCGCGGCAGCCCCCGGCACCAGCCCGACGGGAGCCGCCCATCACCAGGCGTCAGTGACGATAGGTCTCTCACCTCGGGCGAGCGACAAGTAGCCGAAGCGCGGCGGCCGTTGCAGGCCATCGCAGCACACCGGCTGCCTCCTCGTACGGCCGCCACTCGTAGGCGTCATGCTCCTCGTTATGAAATGGTGTCGTGCCTGACGCGGTTCCTGTTCGGATTCAGTACGTCGGGCCCGACGACCCGAACCAGCCTCGCTTCCCGCC
Organism: Gaiellaceae bacterium; assembly: GCA_036006925.1. GTDB lineage: Bacteria > Actinomycetota > Thermoleophilia > Gaiellales > Gaiellaceae > PALSA-600. The sequence continues at coordinate 1,562 of DASYPH010000013.1, read as the reverse complement.
CAGCCGCACGGAGATCATCAGGACAGCCCGCGTATGGAAGAAGGGAGACGAGATGCTCCCTACGCACCCGGGCCTGTATGTCTGGGACGTCGACTTCCATCGGGGCGGCAACGTGTACGCGACGTACGTGGTCCGTGTCGTTCCGCCGGCGCCTGGCTAGACCTGCCTTGCGCGGCCTGCATCGCCGGTCGCTCGACGTCAGTGACTCGTTGCGTTGCCGCGGAAGGCGACAGGTGCGCGCCAATCGTGCGCCAGTCGGCGCCCCGCTCAGGCGGTTTCCAGCGGACGAATGAGCTCCCGTAGCGCCGAGGCCGGTTGGTCCGGCGCGAACGATGCCCCCGACAAGAATCGAACTTGTGCACGCGGTTTAGGAAACCGCTGCTCTATCCACTGAGCTACGGGGGCTTATGGCCCTCTATAGCAGGGATTCCTGCAGGCTTGAGCGCCCGGCGGTTTCCTTCCCTCTCCGCCCTCGGCTTCGATTGTGGCTGGCCGCTGCGCGTCGTCGTCGCGCCGTACGCTTCGCCGGTCGTCTCTTCGGTCGAGCCAGAGCAGGGCGCAGTCGGCGTCGAGGTGACGCTCAGGGGCGAGCACTTGGCGGGAGCAACCTCCGTCGCCTTCGGCGGCGTCTCCGCGCTGTTCGAGGTCGCGAAGGGAGCGCCGAGATCTGGACGACCGTCCCGCGCGGCTCGAAGACCGGGCGCATCGCCGTCACGACTCCCGGCGCGAGGGCCACGACGCAGACCGCGCCCACTCGGAAGCCGCCGCTCGGCGCCGCGTATTGCTGACTACGTGCGAGGTCAGCGCGACCTTGGCGTGGTGCGGTCGGCGGCTGCTCCGTCTGGGTCCAACATGCCGCTCTGGTATGCGAGCACAACTGCCTGGACGCGGTCGCGCAGGTTGAGCTTTTGGAGGAGATGGGTTACGTGCGTCTTGACGGTCGTCTCGCTTATGTAGAGCTGCTCTCCAATCTCTGCGTTCGAGAGTCCTTGTGCGATCAGGCGAAGGGTCTCGAGTTCGCGTGTGGTGAGTTCGTCGAGTTCGGGCCGTCGCGTCGGCTGTCGGATGTGGGTGAATTGCTCGACGACGCGTTTCGTCACGGATGGCGAAAGTAGGGCGTCCCCAGCGGCGACCGTGTGGATCGCGGCGATCAGCTGCTCGGGCGGGTCGTCTTTGAGGACGAAGCCGCTGGCGCCGGCGCGGAGTGCTTCGTATATGTACTGGTCGAGGTCGAAGGTCGTGAGAATCAGGACGCGTGTCGTGCTGTCGGCCATGAGGATCCGTCGAGTCGCCTCAATGCCGTCGAGTTCTGGCATGCGGATGTCCATGAGGACGACCGTCGGGTGGAAGCGCGTCGTCTTCTCGACGGCTTCGAGTCCGTTGCTCGCCTCGGCGACGACTTCGATGTCGTCCTCCTGTGCGAGGAGCATCCGGAAGCCGGCGCGGACCATTGACTGGTCGTCAGCGACGAGGACGCCAATGCTCATCGCGCGTCCTCGGCGATTGGGAGCCGTGCACTGAGGACGAACCCGGCGCCGTTCGACGAGCCTGCGAACATCTCG
>DASYPH010000012.1:0-34038 GCA_036006925.1 Gaiellaceae bacterium | reverse complement strand
ATGTAGTCGGGGATCGACTTGGCCGCCCGGATGTCGGCGTCGTTCGTCGGGCCTGACGGCTCGAAGCGGAGGTGCGACAGCTTCGACACGTACACCTCGGCCGGCACTCCGTATTGCAGACCCATCGAGACGGCGATGCAGAGGGAGTTCATCAGACCCTGCAGCGTCGTTCCGTCCTTGGCGATGTCGACGAAGATGTCGCCCGGCTGGCCATCGTCGAAGACGCCGACGTGGATATAGCCCTCGTACTCGCCGACCCGGAACTTCCGGCCGACCTCGGTGCGGTCATCCGGCAGGCGGCGGCGGCGCGGCGCGGCGACCAGGCCGGCCGGCGCGAGCGGCTGCTGGGCGCTCTTGTCGCTCTTGCCCGACAGCGGTTGCGCGACCTTGCAGTTGTCGCGGTAGATCGCGACCGCCTTGATCCCGAGCTTCCAGGCCTCGGTGTACAGCTTCGCGACGTCGTCGATCGTGGCCGTCTCAGGCAGGTTGACGGTCTTCGAGATCGCTCCGGAGATGAATGGCTGGATCGCGCCCATCATCTTCACGTGGCCGCGGTAGTGGATCGCCCGCTCGCCCACGGCGCAGTCGAACACCGGGTAGTGCTCGCTCTTGACGTACGGCGCGCCGACGATCGTGTTGCGCTCGTCGATGAACGCGACGACCTCGTCGACCTCGGTCGGCGCGTAGCCGAGCTTCTCGAGGCCGCCCTGCACGGTCTTGTTGACGATCGTGATCTCTCCGCCGCCGACGAGCTTCTTCGACTTGACGAGTGAGAAGTCGGGCTCCACGCCGGTCGTGTCGCAATCCATCATGAAGCTGATCGTCCCCGTCGGTGCGAGCACGGTCGCCTGGGCGTTGCGGTAGCCGTTCACCTCGCCGAGATCGAGTGCGTCGTCCCACGCCTGCCGGGCTGCGGCGAGCAGGTCGGACGGAACCGTCTCCGGGTTCGCGATGTTGCCCACCGAGGCGCGGTGCTTCGCGATCACGCCGAGCATCGCCGCGGCGTTCGGGCGATAGCCGGCGAACGCGCCCATCCGCCCGGCGATCTCCGCCGACTTGCGGTAGGCGCGCCCGGTCATCAGCGCGGTGATCGCCGCGGCGTACGCGCGGCCCTCGTCGGAGTCGTACGCGAGCCCGCGGGCCATCAGCAGCGCCCCGAGGTTGGCGTAGCCAAGGCCCAGCTGGCGGTACGCCTTGGCGTTCCGCTCGATCTCGGGCGTCGGATACGACGAGTTGCCGACCGCGATCTCCTGCGCGAGGAAGACCACATCGCAGGCGTGCTGGAAGGCTTCGACGTCGAGCTCGCCGTCGTCGCGGCGGAACTTCATCAGGTTCAACGACGCAAGATTGCAGGCCGAGTCGTCGATCGACATGTACTCGGAGCACGGGTTCGACGCATTGATGCGACCGGAGTTCGGCAGCGTGTGCCACGCGTTGATCGTCGTGTCGTACTGCACGCCCGGGTCCGCGCAGCGCCACGCGGCCTCCGAGATGTCGTGCAGGAGCTTGCGCGCCTTGATCGTGTCGACAACGGTGCCGTCGGTGCGTGCCGTCAGGTTCCAGTCGGCGTCCGTCTCGACGGCTTCCATGAAGGCGTCCGAGACACGGACCGAGTTGTTGGCGTTCTGGTACTGGATCGACGCCCAGTCCGGCGAGTCGAGCGACATGTCGTAGCCTGCGGCTTCGAGCACGCGCGCCTTCTCTTCTTCGTGCGCCTTGCACCACACGAACTCGAGGATGTCGGGGTGGTCGACGTCGAGCACGACCATCTTGGCCGCGCGCCGCGTCTTGCCGCCCGACTTGATCGTCCCGGCGGACGCGTCGGCGCCGCGCATGAACGAGACCGGCCCGGAGGCGTGGCCGCCCTTCGACAGCTGCTCCTTGGAGGAGCGCAGCCGCGAGAGGTTGACACCCGAGCCCGAGCCGCCGCGGAAGATAATGCCCTCGCGCCGGATCCAGTCGAGGATCGCGTCCATCGAGTCCTCGATCGAGAGGATGAAGCACGCGGAGCACTGCGGCTTCTCCTCGAACCCGACGTTGAACCAGACCGGCGAGTTGAACGCCGCGAGCTGGTTGACGAGGATCGCCTTCAACTCGTCCTCGAAGGTCTGAGCCTCGTCCTCGGTGGCGAAGTAGCCGCCGTCGCGACCCCAGGCGCCGATTGTGCCGACGACGCGGCCGATCATCTGTTTGACCGAGCTCTCGCGCTCCGGGCTCGTCATGCGGCCGCGGAAGTACTTCTGGGCGACGATGTTGGTCGCGGTCTGCGACCAGAACTTCGGAAACTCGACGTTCTTCTGCTCGAACGCAGGGCCGTTCTTGCCGGGGATGTGCGCGTCGCGCACCTCCCACTCGATCTCGGCGAACGGATCGCGGCCGGCGATCGTGAACAGCCGCCGGACGGCGAGGATGGCGTCCTCGTCGACGGGATGGTTGACGAGCTCGTCTGGGTCGATCTGGACGGTCGGTTCGTGCTCTACGGACGCCATGTGCTCCTCTTTTCTCCTACGAATTCTAGTTTCTGGGGGGTTCCTGCCGGAGTCGGCGGAGGACCCCGTCGGGCGAGCTTGGGAACCTTATGGACGGGACCTGACGGAGCGCCCCGGCGCCCCCGCGCCCGGGTTCTAGACGTCCCGGCGGCGCGCTTGCACGCGCTTGGCGATCAGGCCCGCGGCCCCTGCCGCGACCAGCAACAGCGCGAGTCCGCCGAGGATCAGCAGTGGCGTCGGGATCGAGGACGGGCTGTCCGAGCTGACCGAGCCGGCGAGGCCGCCGTTGTCGTTCCGGCCCGGCTCTCCCGTTGTCGACGTGGACGTCGACGTGGTCGTCGTGGTGCCGCCCGAGCCGCCTGGACCGGAGCCGCCAGAGCCCGTCCCGCCCGAGCCGTTCTGCTCCGGCGGAACGAGCGTGTTGTTGCTCACGTTCTTGTGCTCGCTCTTCTGCTTCGTGATCGCCGATTGCAGGGCGCGCAGGATGTCGTCGTGCGCGCTCGAGTACGTCTGGACGTCCGAGGGCAGGTGCTTGAGCGCGTCCTTGTAGCAATGCACCGGGTAGGTCTGGTCGATGCGCCCGTCGTACCAGTCGTTCAGCAGCAGCTTCCAGCACGGCGTCGCCGCCTGCGCAGGCGCCGCACGCACGGCCGAGCCGGCGAACGCAGCGCTGACCAGCGCCGCGAGGAGGGCGGCCTTGACAATTGAGGTGGAGAGAACGAAGCGGCGAGACATGTTGCGGCGGGTCGCGGGCGCCAGCCTAAGCCCACGGTGTAAGGCGTTTGTGAGCCGCCAGGGTAGCGGGCAATCAGCATCCTGCTCACCGTCAGCGAACGGTGCTAGCTTCGCGCGCAGATGCCGGTGATCCGCGATCTGCCGCTCGCCGCATCGCTGACGCTCGTCGGGCTTGCCCTCTTCTTCGGCGGCGGCGGCGACGACGGATCGCTTTGGTGGCTCGGCGCCGGCGCGGCGATCGCAATTGTCGTTCTCGGCGCCGTGCGCGGCGTGCCCCGTGGCTGGCTGTCGCTGGCACCGCTCGCCGGGCTGGTCGTGTGGCTCGCGGCGTCGATCTCGTGGTCCTGGCTGCCGGCCCGCTCCTGGAACTACGCCGATCGCGGCCTCGTCTACCTGCTCTTCGCGACACTCGGGCTCTGGCTCACCGGACGGACGCGGGGGCTCGCGCTCGGCCTCTCCGCGCTGCTCGGCGCGGTTGCGGTCTGGGCGCTGCTCGGCAAGGTCGTGCCGCCGGTGTACGACTACGGCGCGCCGGGCGTCGCGCGTCTGCGCGGCCCGGTCGGCCTCTGGAACCAGCTCGCGCTGCTCGGCGACTTCGCGCTCCCTCTGGCGCTCTGGCGCAAGCGCCGGTCGGGGACGCTGCTCGCCTTCGTGTGGCTCGTCGCCCTGGTGCTGACGTACTCACGCGGCGGCCTGGCCACGGCCGCGCTGGTCGTGACGGCGTACCTGCTCTTCAGCGACGACCGTTGGGAGAGCGCGGCGACGTTGCTTGCCGCCGCCGTGCCTGCCGCGCTCGTCGTCGGAGTCGCCTTCGCCCTGCCCGGCGTGACGAGCGACGGCCAGTCGGACGCGACTCGCTGGCGTGACGGGTTGATCTTCGGCGCCGTGCTGCTCGCAGGGGCGGGTGCCGCCGCGGCCCTCGCCGGCGCGCCTCGCCCACGCAACACACCGGCGCTCAGGCGGGCGCTCGTCGCCGCAGGCGTGCTGGCACTCGCCGCGATCGCCGTCGTCGGCGTGCTCAAGGCCGGGTCGTTCGGCAGCGGCACCTCGGTCGGGAACGGCGGCGCGCGGTTCGGGTCGGGAGCATCCAACTTCCGCACCGTCTGGTGGCATCAGGCCTGGCGAGGCTGGCAGGGTGACAAGCTGACCGGTACCGGCGGCGGCACCTTCCACCTGACGAACCTGCGCTTCCGATCTTCGTACCTCGACGAGACGACCGAGCCGCACAGCCTGCCCCTCCAGTTCCTGAGCGAGACCGGTGTGATCGGCCTCGCGTTGCTCGTCGCAGCTTGCGCGTTCCTGCTGCGCGGCTCGTTGCGCCGGCACGGACCCGAACTGGCGCTGGCGCTCGTTCTGCCGGCGTACCTCGTCCACTCCCTGATCGACATCGACTGGGACTTCGCGGCGGCTTCCGTCCCTGCATTCCTCGTCGCGGGTGCGCTGGTCGGCCGCGAGCCGTTCCGGCGAGTGCCCTTCTTCGCCACACTCGCGGCGGCCGGTGTCGCCGCGCTCGTGATCGGCGTGCTCGTGCTGCCGTGGCTCGGCGACCGCTGGTCGACCGATGCACTCGGGGCTTCACCGGCGCGCGCCGTCACGCTCGCACAGCGCGCCGAATCCGTCGATCCGCTGCTCGTCGAGCCGCTCTGGGCGAAGGCGCTCGCCGCCGAGCAGCGGAGTCGCGTGCAACTCGCCTTCGACTACTACACGCAGGCGGTTCGCCGCCAGCCGAAGAACCCGCAGACCTGGCTGCTGACGGGGCGCTTCGCGTTCGCCCAGGGCTGCTACCAAACTGCCTACACGTATCTCGAGAAGTACACCGAGCTCGACAACAAGGCACGTCCGAGCGCCGGCGCCGACGAGTACAACGCTGCGCTCCGGAAGGTGAACGCGGGCAAGGGGCGCTGCTAGAGGCTTGAGATGGAACTCACGTACCCGCGGTTGGTGCGTCAGACACGGCGCAGCTCGGCCGCTTGGTCTGACGCATCCCCGCGGGCACCCCGTTCCACATCAAACCTCTACCTTGCGCCGAGCAGAACCACGAGCTGCGCGCCGTGCAGTGCCGCCGGGGCGAGGCCGTCGAGCGGGCCGACGACCTTGACGCCGAGTACGTGGGCCAGTCGCACGGCGTCGCCGCGGTAGGCCGAGCGGTACATGATCACCGTGGTCGCATAGTCGGTCCGCTTCGCGTTCGCGGTGCCGCGCACGAGGTAACCGGCCGACTGGAGTCTTCCGGCCTCACCGGCGGCGGCGCCCGAGCGGCCGTTGCCGTTCAGTACCCACACCTTGGTCTCGCCGCGGCTCAGCTTCGGCCGTGCGACCACCTGCTTGACGTGGAGGACTGGCTTGACGGTCTTCTTGGTGGTGGCGAAGGCGGCGGCCTCGGCATGACGTTGCATCGCGTGCGACAGCGGCTTGGCGAGCAGCAGCACCGCTGCGATCAACAGCAGGACGAGCTCGACGGCCGCGACGAGGCTCGCGACGAGGGTCGCGGTCCGCCAGGGGCGGATCAGCATTTCCGGTGCGGGAAGCGGCGCGTCCATAGCGCCACTCGATTTCGCTACGTCGGCTGGGCTTCCTTCGTCCAGACCCACGTTTCCGCGAGCCCGTCGGCGAGGGGCACCCCCGCCCGCCAGCCGAGCTCCCGCTCGACCAGCGAGACGTCGAGCGCCGACCGGCGGACGTCCCCGAGCCGTGCGGCGGCGTGGCGCGGTTGGGCGTCGCTGCCGGCAACCGTGGCGCACGCCGCGAAGAGCCGCGAGACGCTGGTGTCGACGCCGCTGCCGACGTTGTACGGGCCACCCGCGCGGCCGACCGCCGCGAGCGCAGCGGCGACGACGTCGGACACGTAGACGAAGTCGCGGCTCTGGCTGCCGTCGCCGTAGATGACGATCTCCTCGCCGCGTGCGAGCCGCTCGAGGAAGATCGCGACGACCCCGCCTTCCAGCCCCGAGTCCTGACGCGGGCCGTACACGTTCCCGAACCGCAACGAGACGTGCGAGGTTCCGTGGATACGGTTCCAGCCGGCGAGGTACTCCTCGCCGCACTTCTTGGCGATCCCGTAGGGCGAGAGCGGCAGGAACGGCGTCTGTTCGCTCGCAGGCTCGGGGCACTCCCCGTAGCCGGCCCCCCCGGACGACGCGAAGATCACCTGCGCGTCGTGGGCGGCGGCGAGGACGTTGGTGGTCCCGACGACGTTGACCGCGGCGTCGTAGCCCGGCTGCTGCATCGACGTCTGCACGTCGGCTTGTGCCGCCAGGTGGAAGACGACGTCGGCCTCGACGACGAACGGCTCACGAATGTCGTGTTCCACGAGGTGCGCGGCAGCGTTCACGAGCTCCCGCCGGCCCGTGGCGAAGTTGTCGACGACCGTCACGTCGTCGCCTCGCGCCACCAGGGCGTCGACGAGGTTCGAACCGATGAACCCCGCGCCGCCTGTGACGAGCGCCCGCATGGGGCCGTACATTAGCCGCGGCATGTTCATCACTCTGGAAGGGATCGACGGATCTGGGAAGACCACCCAGGCCGAGCTCCTGGCCGCCTGGCTGCGGCAGGAAGGGCGAACCGTGCTGACCACCCGAGAGCCGGGCGGCACGCCGGTGGGCGAGGCCGTCCGGAACCTGGTGCTGCACGGCGACGACGTCTCGCCATGGGCGGAGGCCGCGCTCTTCGCAGCCGCCCGCGCAGAGCACGTCGAGAGCGCGATCCGACCTGCCCTCGATCGCGGCGACGACGTCGTCTGCGACCGCTACCTCGACTCGTCCGTCGCCTACCAGGGATTGGCACGCGGGCTCGGCGAGGAGGCCGTTCGCGAGCTCAACCTCACCGTGACCCGGAGCCTGCTGCCCGTTCGCACCTTTCTCGTGCTCGTCGCCCCGGCCGAGGCGCGTCGTCGCGCGAGCCCGCAACGCGACCGGATCGAGCAGGAGGACGATGAGTTCATGCACCGCGTCGACGCCGCCTACCGTGCTCTTGCCCGGCGTGAGCCGGGACGCATCGTGGCGCTCGACGGCGAGCGTCCGGCGGCCTCGATCGCGGAGGAGATCCGTGAGCACCTTCGAGCGCTTCTCTGAGCACGAGGAGGCGGGACGCCTCCTCACAGCCGCGCTGCGAGAAGGACCGGCGCACGCGTACCTGTTCCACGGGCCCCCGGGGGTCGGCAAGCGGGAGGTCGCGCGCACGTTCGCGCGCTCGCTGCTCGGCACCGACCGAGAGTTCCACGCCGACCTGTACGAACTCGACGCGCTCGGGGAGATGATCCGGATCGACGCGATCCGCGAGCTCCGCCGGGATCTCCATATGCGACCGTTCGAGGCCGACCGGCGCGTCTACCTGATTCAGCGCGCTCACCTGCTGAACGACGACGCTGCCGACGCCCTGCTCAAGGATCTCGAGGAGCCGCCGCCGTACGCGGTGATCGTGCTCGTCGCCGACGACCTCGGTCCGATTCCCGAGACGATCCGCTCGCGCTGTCAGCTGGTGCCGTTCCGCCGGCTCTCCGAGCGTGCGGTGCGCGAGTTGGTCGATGCCCGAGCGCCGCAACTCGCGGACACCGAGCGCGCGGCACTCGCGCGCGTCGCCGCCGGCCGGCTCGACCGCCTCGAGCGCGTGCTGGATCCCTCGTCACGTGCGCGGCGAGAGGCTCTCCTCGACGCGGCCCGCGCGCCCTACCTGGATGAGCGGTTCGACCCGTCGGAGGCGGCCGCGATCGTCGTCGCGAATGCCCAGGCGCGGGGTGCCGAGGCGCGCGAGATCGAGGAGGGGAGGATTGGGGAGCTCGACCTGTCCTCGCGCGACGCCGAGCAGCGCGTGAAGCGCGCCGCGCGCGGGGCCGAGCGTGAGGAGCTCCTCGCGCAACTCGAGGAACTGGCAGCGTGGTACCGCGATCTCGTCGCGGTCGCCGTGGGAGCGGACGACGCGGCGATCCACCTCGACAAGCTCGCCGAGCTCCGGGCCGACGCGACTCGGGAACGGATCCTCGGCGCCGAGGGGGCGGCCGAGGCGGTACGCGAGCTCTGGCGTGAGCTCGAGGAGCTGAACCTCGCACCGCAGCTCGCGCTCGAGGCGCTCTTCGTGCGGATCGCGCGCGAGCTGGCCGCGTAGCCGCGGCTACACTTGCGCCGCCCCGCCGACGTAGCTCAGCTGGTAGAGCACTTCACTCGTAATGAAGGGGTCGGGAGTTCGAGTCTCCCCGTCGGCTTCCCCTCTTCAACCGCCTGGTCTCCGCGACAACACCAGGCGAACCGTCCAAGTCTGTGAGGAGGAAGCCGCATGAACCCAAGCCGCGTTACAGCAACCCTCACGGTTTTCGCGGCACTCGTCGCGTGTGCTGGAGCCTCGGGCAACGGCGCCTCCCTGCCGTTGAAGGAGGTCGCACGGGTCGCGCTGCCGGGGCCGAGCAACCGCTTCGACTACACGAGCATCGACCCGACGACGAACCGGCTCTACATCGCGCACATGAACGCGAGCCAACTGCTGACGTTCGATCTCAAATCGAAGAAGGTCGTGAGGACGATCGACGTTGCCGGCGTCCACGGCGTGATCGCCGTGCCTGAGCTGGACCGGGTCTTCGCCTCGGCGACAAACGACCATGAGGCCGTGACGATCGACGCGAAGACCGGGCGCGTGGTCGCGACTGCCCCGGCGGGCAGCTATCCCGACGGACTCGTGTACGACCCGGTCGAGCGGCACGTCTTCGTCTCCGACGAGGCCGGCGGCGTCGAAACGGTGCTGAACGCCAAGGGCGCACGGATCGCGACGATCGCACTCGGCGGCGACGCCGGCAACGTCCAGTACGACGCCGGCTCACGGCATGTCCTCGTCGACGTGCAGACACGCGACGAGGTTGCCGTGATCGACCCGAGAACGAACAAGCTCATCCGCCGAATACCCGTCCATTGCCAGTCGGACCACAGCCTCTACGTCGACTCCTCGCGCCGGCTGGCCTTCGTGGCCTGCGACGGCGACGCGAAGCTCCTGACTCTCGACCTGCGCACGATGAAGGTCACCCAGACAGCCGACGTCGGAAGCAACCCGGATGTGCTCGCGTTCGACACCGGCAACCGGCGCCTCTATGTCTCGGCCGAGAGCGGCGACGTGGCCGTCTTCGCCGAGCACGCCCACACGCTCACCAAGCTCGGTCAGTCACACCTGGCCTCGGCCGCGCACACCGTCGCCGTCGATCCTCGCAGCCACCTCGTCTACTTCCCGCTCGAATCAGGCAGCAACGGCAAGCCGCAGCTTCTAATCATGAAGCCCGCCTAGCCGGCTCAGTACGTGAATACAGCAGCGACGACCCGACCTGATTTAGGCGGCGTCGCAACCACCGACACCTGGCAGAGCGTTGCTCCGTCAAACACCGGTGGGTAGACCGTCACCGTGCCGACGCCTTTCGACGTTCCCTGATGCTGCTCCGTCATGCCGTCGTCACTCTGCTCCTCGCAGTAGCTGAACCACGTCACCCGGATCGGCTTGGCCGACGACGAGCGTGCGACCACACCGATCGCAGCAGGGTTTTGTGGCGAGCGAACGAAGTGGATGACCTTCCCGGGCCGGGAAGAAGTCACGGCCGGTCCGACCTGATGCCAAGCCCCAGGCTGTGCAGGCGGCGGAACCGTTGCACCCGCCCCTGCAGCTATCACCACGGCGAAGATGAGGACGAACAGGGGCAAGGCCGGCAGGATGGTAACCGCCTCGGCAGGTCGTTGAGCGCCTTCCGCCCGTAACGAGCGGAATCTACGGGCCCGCCGTGAAGCCTTCGTGTTCGCCGAACACGAGCTTGCGGCGGGTCCGGCATTGCCAAAGAGCCTAGACGGCGAGTTCAACCGACGACCCTTCTCTTTCGTCGAACGAGCGCGTACGTTGGTGCCTGTGGCGGCAGGGAGTCAACTACCCGAGAGCTTGAAAAGGCTCGTCGAGGCCTGGCAGATGGAGGGCGCCAGTCGCGACGAGATCGTGGGCCGGCTCGATCAACTCGACTTGCTCGCCCACGAGGAGCGAATCAGGCTGATGATCGAGCTCCTGCCTCCCACCTGATCCGTGCGGGTGGAACGACCGGGCTATCGTGGCCACGATCGCAGGCTCCGGGGGGCCGACGGCGAACGGAGCGCGTGAGGATCAGCGACACACGGTGTCGCCGATCAGAAGCGAGGCTCTGTGAGCAGCACCGTGTCGACCACCACCGCCGTGACCGTCGAGCCCGAGCCGGGCCATCCCGTTCGCCGGATTCTGATCATCCTCGCCCTCGTCATCTGCGGCGCCGCGTTCGCGGAGCTCGTCGGCTGGGATCTTCGCGACTGGTTCAGCGACCTCTGGGGCACGCTCACGAGCATCTCCGTCGAGTACATCGTCGCCGCGGTGTTCGCCGTGACGGTGCAGACGACGGCCACGGCGTTCGCGTGGTTCTCGATCCTGCGCTACGCATATCCGGACGGGACGGTGCGCTGGAGCCAGGTCTACGCCGCGTACGCGACCTGCGTCGCGATGAACAACATCCTCCCCGCAAACCTGGGCACGATCATGATGTTCGTGATGTTGACCACGGTGATCGCGGCGGCGACGTTCGCCGGCCTGCTCGGCGGCTTCGCGGTCCAGAAGATCTTCTTCGTGCTCGCCGGCACGTTCGTCTACCTCTACCTCTTCCTCTCGGTGCCGGGGTCGTTCGACCGCGACTTCGCCTGGATCAAGGAGCATCCGGCGGCCGTCGTGATCCTGGTCGTCGCCGGGCTGTTCGTGCTCATCCTCGTCGTACGGAGCTTCTGGGCGAAGGTCGTCAGGTGGTGGGAGCAGGCCAAGGAAGGCGGCCAGATCCTCACGCGCCCGGCTGCCTATCTGGGCCGGGTGTTCCTGCCGGAGTTCGTCGCCTGGGTCGCGAGTCTCAGCGTCGTCGCCATCTTCCTCGCCGCCTATGCCATCCCCGTCACCTTCCACTCGGTGATGTCCGTGGTCGGCAGCAACTCGATCTCGAACACCGTCTCGGTGACGCCCGGCGGCGCCGGCGTCAACCAGGCGTTCAACGTCGCCGCGCTCAACGACGTCACCGACACGCAGACGGCGACCGCGTACTCGGTCGCACAGCAACTGATCACCACCGCCTGGACGCTCCTGATGGCGCTCCTCCTGATGATCTGGGTGTTCGGCTGGGGCGGTGGCAAGGGGCTCGTGCAGCAGTCGTACGAGCAGGCGAAGCAGAAGGCGCAGGAGCAGAAGGCGAAGCACGGTAGTGGCGGGCCGGTCGGCCCCGAACTCGGGCAGCCGGCCGCGACGTCGTGATCGAGCCGCCGCGGAGACCCGGACGAATCAGGCGCTGGCTGCCGCCGACGCTGGCGACTCTGGGGCTGCTGCTCGCGGCCTTCTTCTTCGTCGTCTACCGGCAGGTGCTGACGATCACCCAGAAGCCGAGCTGGCCACCCACCGCCGGTGCGGTCACGGCCGCCGGTGCCGAGCTGGCGACGGCGCGCTTCGCGGCTCGGTCCGACCCGAAGCCCGCCGATGTCGGGATGCCGTACGCCTGGTCGACCGCCGCGACGATCGAGCCCTGGCCGGAGGGGAAGAACTTCTTCCCGCGCATCTACGCCGACATCCAGCAAGCCCACTCCTCGGTGCACATCCTCATGTTCGGCTGGCGCGAGGGTGAGGTCGGCACCAAGCTCACCGACCTGCTCGTGCAGAAGCTCAAGCACGGCGTCGAGGTGCGGATCATCGTCGACGGCCAGGGGAGCCAGGTGTTCGGACCGGCGGGGCCGATGTTCACGCGCCTGGCCGACGCCGGTGCGCAGATTGTGGTCAACGACCTGCTCCCCTGGGACGAGGATGGTCTCTACCCCGATCACCGGACGTTCGACTGGAGCCAGGACGACGTCGGTCATGCCGACCACCGCAAGCTCTACGTGATCGACGGGACGGTTGCGTGGACGGGTGGCGCCGGGATCGAGGATCACTTCGCGAACGGCAAGTTCCACGACGTGATGACCCGAGTGACCGGGAATGTCGTACGTCAGGCCCAGGCGCTCTTCCTGATGAGCTTCCGCGGCCAGGGCGGCCCGTTGCCCCACGACCTCTCGAAGTACTTCCCGCCCGAGCGGACGCCGGGCACCGTCCCGGTCGCGCTGCTCCAGGTCGCGCCAGGCGGGTTCCAGTCGGCGACCCAGGCGATCCGGGCGCTCATCGACCACTCCAGGACTCGCCTCGACATCATGAATCCCTACTTCACCGACGCCGACATGGTCCAGCGCGTGATCGCAGCCGCCAAGCGAGGCGTGAAGGTGCGAATCGTCGTCTCGGAGAAGTCGAACAACCCGCAGGCGACGGCTGCCTTGAAGCACCACTACCGGCCGCTGCTCGATGCCGGCGCGCAGATCTGGGAGTACCCCGGGGCCGTGGTGCACGCGAAGATCGTGGTGGCCGACAACACCGTCGTCTTCGGAACCGTGAACTTCGACGCCTGGGCGCTCTACCGGAACTACGAGGTCGCGATGATGGCGCGTAGCGCCGCCGCAGCGACGCTCTTCGAGGAGCGGGTCTTCGGCCCGGACATCGGGCGCTCACACCCGGGTAAGGCTCCGACCGGTCTTCGTAGTCGGCTGAACTCCTGGGTCTGGGACAAGCTCGGGTACTTCCTCTAGTAGTCCAGGCCGGGCCGCAGCCTGCGGATGGCGGCGAGGACCGCGGCGACGGCGAGGGCGGCCGACGCTGCGACCGTCAGCCAGACGCCCCAGCCCGAGCGTCCGCCGAGGACCGATCCGTCGTTCGCGACGGCGTCGACAGCGGGCCAGATCATCACCGCGGCGGCTCCGAGCACCAGCACGATGCCGAACCACGACCCGCGCGCGAGCGCGCCGACGCCGGCGAGGGCGATCAAGCCGAAGATGATCACGAGCCAGCCGTTGTGGGGACCTTCGACGCCGTCGAGCGAGACGGGCCCCGTGTTTCGCCAGGCACCGAACACGCCGACGATCGCAAACACGATCGCGGCCCGGCAGAGCCATGCAACTCCACGTCCCTCGATCCGCACGGGCTCCTCGACCAGCTCGTCGCTGCTAGCTGCGCAACGGTTCGGCCGGCGACATCGTCACCTCGCCGTCGACGTCGACCTGGACGACCTGCCGGCCGGGCGAATCCGCCCGGCGGAACCGCGCGAGCAGCGACCAGGATCGCTTCGGCACCAGGATCGCCTGGGTCGGGGTGCGGCTCTCGATCGTGAAGCCCTCGCCGACCCGCGTCTCCAGGAACGCCGTCAGTGCGTCTTGCCGTAACGTCTCGTTGGCCTCAGACATCCGCACCCTCAGCCTACCGGCGGAGGCAGACGAGTCATTCGGCAAGGATCCGCCGGACGAACGAAGATGGCGGTGGATGGCTGCGGCCGTGACACCGACATCCACGGGGCCACGCAGCTGGCGCTGGGTGCTCGTCCCGCTCGCGGCCGGCGCGCTCATCTCGCTCACCGCCGGCCTGCTCGCGCACCATGACCCTCGGTCGAAGGGCTACTTCCGGCTCTTCTTCTCCGATCCGCTCCACCTGAAGGCCGGCTTCGCCACCGCTGCCGTCGTGCTCGCCTGCTTCCAGCTCTTCACCGCCGCGTGGATCTTCCGCAAGCTGCCCTGGCCGAAGCCTCCCTGGGTCAACCCGGTCCACCGCTGGTCGGGGCGGCTCGCCTTCGCCTTCACGCTGCCGGTCGCCTACCACTGCATCTTCAAGCTCGGCTTCCAGGATCCGGACGGCCGCGTGCTCGCGCACTCGCTCTTCGGCTGCGCCGTGTACGGCGCGTTCGCCGCGAAGGTGACGATCCTGCGCCTGCATCGCTTCCCGAAACCGGTGCTGCCGATCGCCGGTGGGCTGCTCTTCGCGATGTTGATCGGGGTCTGGTACACGAGCGCGCTCTGGCTGTACCGCCAGAGCACGCCGGCCGCCGCGGCCAGCCCCGGCGGGATCCCTGCGGCGGCACGTCCGGCAGCGGGCGGCGCCGTATTCAAGACGGCCGGCTGCGGCTCGTGCCACACACTGGCGGCTGCCGGCTCACACGGGCAGGTGGGGCCGAACCTCGACACGCTCAGGCCCTCGTTCGTCGCGGTGCAGGTCCAGGTCGAGAAGGGCGGCGGCGCGATGCCGTCGTTCGCCTCGCAACTGACGCCTGCGGAGATCCGCGACGTCTCGGCGTTCGTGGCCACCCGCGCCGGCGGCTAGGCGGGCGGCGCGGGGCGCTCTCGGCGGCGTATGATCGGCTGCAATGGTCGCGCGGCAGCTCCGGCGGAGGGGGCTTGCGACATTCGCGCTTCTCGTCGTGATGGCGGAAGTCGCCGGTCGCAGCCTCACCGCACGCGTCGACGCCAGGCTGCACGTTCAGCCGCTCGCCAACTCGGCCACGAGCTACTACCCCTTCCTCCTCGTGGGCCTGAAGATCGTCTGCGCCTTCGCGCTCGCTGCGCTGCTCGCGCGCGCAAGTCGCGCCCGCGCCGCCGCGAAGGCCGGCGAGCGGCTACTGGCGGCGGTCGGCCACCACGAGCGCGCCAAACCGCGTCTCAGGCCGCAGCTGTCGGTCCGTGTCTGGCTCGCGTCGTTCGCCGCGTCGTCCCTCCTCTACCTCGTCCATTTCGACATCGAGAGCAGCGCCGGCGGACGTTGGCCGTCGCTCGACCCGTGGCTGCACACCTACTCGCTTCCCGTCTTCGCGCTGATCGCCGTCGCGGTCGCCTGTGCCTGGCGGTTCGCGAGCTGGTTGCACGAGGTCGAGGATTACGTCGAGCGCACCTTCGCACGTGTGCGGCGGATCCTTTCCGACGCGCTTCGCGTCACACCGGCAGCTCCCAGGCCGGCCGACGACTCCGCCCCGCGGCGTCGTTTCGGCCTGTCGTTCGAGTCTCGCCCGCCTCCGCTGACCGCCTGACCCGCGGACAGATCTGAACACCGCGGGAGTCGTGTTGGTCCGACTCTGCGAGGGAGGCTATGGAAACATCATTCGTACGTACCTATCCGGAAACGCACACGCGGCGGTACCACCGCGTGGCGCACGTCGTGTCGTTCGTCGGGCCCGCCATCGCGGCGGCGGGGCTGATCTGGGCGATCCTGCAGCCGTGGCGGTTGACGCTGCTGCATCCGCGCCGCGAGTCGTTCTGGTGGCTCGCGGTCGAGCCGCCGTTGCTCGTGATCCTCGTCGGGCTGCTCTTCACGTTGCTCGTCGCCCGGCCACTGCTCGCCGACCTCGAGGCCCACGATGCAGCCGCACGCTGAGATGGTCCACTGGCTCTTCGCAGCCGGAATCCTCTTCATCGGGCTCTGCCTGTTCTGCGAGGCGATCGTCGGCACGGAGGTGTGGCGCATGCGTGCGTGGCGCGCGTACCTCTGGCCCGGCGTCGCGTTTGCGCTCGGCGTCCTGCTCTGGCCGGTGATGGCGCTCTACACGAACTCCGCGATCCACATGTACGCGCACGGCTCGTGGGCAGAGGTGCTGATGGCCGCAGGGGGCTGCGAACTCGCCCTGGTCCGCGGGCGGCTGACCTCGCCGTGGTGGCGGCTCACCTGGCCGCTCGCGTTCGTCGTCACCGGAACCGCGTTCCTCGTGCACGAGCAGAACTCGTGGCTCTTCGCGCGTTCCGCGTTCCTGCACCACACGCTCGGCTGGACGTTCGTCGCGATGGCGGTGTTCCCGCTGGCGCTCATCTGGCGGCCGAGCTCGGTGGTGCTGAGGTCGGGGTTCGCGCTGATGGTCGTGCTCGTCTCGCTGCAGCTCTTCTCCGACCGCGACCTCGCGCCGATCTTCGGCCATCTCTCGCCTGTCGCAGGAGCGCCGCACCGATGAGAGCCCTGGCCGTCACCGTGTTCGTCGCGCTGGCGCTGCCTACGGTCGCATCGGCGCATGCGTCCCTCCGTTCCGCGAGCCCGGGCTTCGGCGTCGAGGTCCAACGCGGCCCGAGTGCGATCCGCCTGCGCTTCGATCAGCACGTGAAGGTGCTGCCGGGCGCCGTGCGCGTCCTGAACGGCGTCGGGCGCAACTTCGCGGGCGCGTCTCGCGTGCAGGGCAACCAGCTGATCGCGAGCGTCCGCCCGCTCAAGGTGGGCACGTACACGGTGCGCTGGCGGGCCATCTCGGCCGACTCGCACGTCGTCTCCGGCGTCTGGACGTTCGGCGTCGGCGTTCCGGCCCCGCCTGTCTCCGCCGCCTACGGCGCCGGCGGCCCCGGCACGCTCGAGCACGTCGTCCGCTGGCTCTGGTTCGTCGGGCTCGCCCTGACGATCGGCGCGCTCGGATTGCGGCTGATCGTGCTGCGTGGCCTCGAGGTGCCGCGCCCCCTCGAGCGGAAGCTGGCCGTCGCGGCCGGTGCAGGGGCTGTGCTCGCGCTGCAGGCGGGTATCGCTGCCTTCTCGCTGCGCTCGGAAGATGCGCTGCAGCTGTCGTTCGGACGCTTCCTCTACGGCGATCTCTCTCCGATCGCGCAGACGCGCTTCGGTCAGGCGTTCATCGTGATGACGCTCGCGTTCGCCCTCGTCCTCGCGCTCGTCTACCTCGCGTGGCTGCTCGACCGGGTCGAGCCGCTCGTACCGGCTTTCGTGATTGCGCTCGTGTTCGTCGGCGGTCTGTCGGTTTCTGGCCATGACGCCGTCGACGCCGGCTCGTCGTGGAAGACGGAGATCGCCGACTGGGTGCACATCTCCGCGGCCTCGCTCTGGATCGGGGGCCTGGCGACGATGGCGGGCCTCGCCTGGTTCGGCGCTCCGCAGTTACGGCGCGAGATGTTCAGGCAGTTCTCGCGGATGGCGACCGTGCTGATCGCGTTGGTGCTCGTCGCAGGCACGTACCTCGGCATCGTCCGGCTGCCACATGTCCACGACCTGTGGACGCAGAGCTATGGCCGCGTGCTGCTCGTCAAGCTCGGGCTGGTCGGTTTCGCCCTGCTCTGGGGTGCGTTCCACAAGTTCGTGATCGGGCCGGCTCTCGATCGCGCCGACGACGGCTTCCTGAACCGGATCGGCCGCAGCCTCGCCGGCGAGAGCCTCGTCGGGGTCGCCGTCCTGCTCGCCGCCGCGGTACTCGTCGACTCCAAGCCCCCGCCGCGGCCGAGCGGCACGCACCAGGGTCAAGCTCCGCTCGCGCAAGGAGGCCGCGCAGCAAGCGAGGTGCCCTAGGGACAGCCGATCAGCCGCGCCCGCCGGGTTACTCTCCTGTCGTGCCGCCCGAGCAGCGTCTGCGCGAGTTGAGGATCGTCCTGCCGACGCCGCCGACGCTCGACGGTCCGCGCCTGACCCGCGTCGTCGTCCAGGACGGATTGGCGTTCGTCTCTGGGGACGGTGACGACAGCGTGCTCGGCTACGTGGGCTCGGACGTCTCCGTCGATGCTGCGGCGCACGCTGCCCGCACGACGGCGCACCGCCATTGCGCGGTCTTGCGCGAGGCGCTCGGCTCGCTCGACCGCGTCGAACGCTGGGTGAAGACGCTCGTGCTCGTCCGCTCGGCGCCCGGCTTCGCCGATCAGCCCGCCGTTGCGAACGGGTACTCGGCGGCGATCGCCGAGCTGTGGGGCGAAGCGCTGGGTCTCGGCGCCCGCAGCGCGATCGGCGTGGCGGAACTACCGGGTGGGATGGCCGTCGAGGTCGAGGCGATCGTTGCCCTCGCCTGATCTCGTCAGCTACCGCGATCGGTTCCCGATCCTCGCCTCGACGACGTACCTGATCAACCATTCGCTCGGCGCGATGCCCGCGGAGGCGGAGCGCCGCCTCGAGCAGTTCGCGCGGGAGTGGAAGACCCGCGGCGCGCGCGCGTGGGGGGAGGGGTGGTGGGAGTCGGCCGTACGCGTCGGCGATCTGGTCGGCTCGATCGTCGGCGCTCCACCGGGTTCGACCGTGATGCACCAGAACGTCACGGTCGCCGAGGCGATCGTCCTGTCGTGCTTCGACCTGAAGCCGCCCCGCAACCGCATCGTCTTCGAGGAGGGACTCTTCCCGTCGGTGCGCTACGTGCAGCAGGCCTGGTCGCGGTTCGGTGCCGAGATCGTCGTCTGCGAGGACGCCGACGCGGTGATCGAGGCGATCGACGAACGCACCCTGCTCGTCCCGGTCTCCCACGTGCTCTACAAGACGGCCGAGATCCAGCCCGTCGAGCGGATCGTCGAGCGTGCGCGCGCCGCCGGCGCGTTTGTCTGCCTCGACGCTTACCAGTCGGCAGGTGCGGTGCCGCTCGACGTGACCAGGCTCGGGATCGAGTTCTGCGTCGGCGGCTCGGTCAAGTGGCTGTGCGGCGGGCCCGGCGCGGGCTGGCTGTACGTCCGCCCCGACATCGCGGAGCAGCTCTCGCCTGCGTTCGCCGGTTGGCACGGTCACGCCAGGCCGTTCTCGTTCGAGCCGGAGATGACACCGGGGCCCGGTGCCGCGCGCTTCCTGACCGGCACGCCGAACGTCGCCGCGAACTACGCGGCGAGCGCCGGCTACGAGATCATCGGCGAGATCGGTGTCGACCGGATCCGGGCCAATTCGATGCGCCAGACGGCGCTACTCGTGGAGCTGGTCGACGCAGCCGGCTTCGAGCTGACGTCTCCGCGCGACCCCGCGATCCGCGGCGGCTCGGTGGTGTTCCGCGTGCCCGACTTCCAGGCCGTCCACGCGGAGCTCGCGGCGCGCGAGATCATCTGCGACTACCGCCCCGACGCCGGCCTTCGCTTCGGGCCGCACTTCTTCACGACCGACGACGAGCTTCGCTTCGCAGTCGGCCAGGTCAGCGAGATCCTCGCCTCCGGCGCCCATCTCGCGCGCGCCGGCGCTGCCGCGGCGTACTAGGGCAGGAGCGCACGCAGACGCTCGGCGACCACGGGCGCGGTCGGTGCATCCTCGTGGCGGACGTAGACGTAGGCAGGGCCGCGGAGCGCCGCAGCGATCTCGCGCAGTTGGTCGTCGCTGTACGGCGGCTCGCGCAGCCGCACGTAGCTGAACGGCTCGGCGTCGGTGTCGCCGACCCGCACCACGCCGGCGACGCCGTCCCACGACTCGTGCCGAAAGTCCCAGGCGAGCTTGACGCCCGGCGGCGTCGAGCCGGTCACGAACGAGACGAGCCCGTCGTCGCGCGCCGCCTCGACGACGACGCGGATCGGCCCGAGCCGGTCGCCGAGCGCGAGTGCGCGCTCGAGGAACGGCGTCACCCGGTCGAGCCGGGTCAGCGGCAGTTTCACCGCGAACTCGAAGCCGTCGGGCACCGCGCCCGCCCACTTCGCAAACTGGTCCTCGCTCGGCAACCGGTAGCCGGTCGCGTTCAGCTCGACCGTGTCGAACCGCTCGGCGTAGTAGCGAAGGAACTCCACCGGCTGCAGCCCGCCGGGGTAGAAGCCCGGCCGCCACGAGGGATACGACCAGCCCGAGGTACCGATCCGGATTGCCATGCCGATACGGTACGTCCGAGGGCCGGAGTAGCGTCCGCCGGCCGTGACTGTGACGACCGACGTCAGTTCCGAGCAAACGATCCGCATCCTCGACCACGGCTTCGTGCGGCTCGACGATGCCATGGCCGACGACCTTTCCGTCGTGAACGGTGCGCGCGTCTCGTTCGCCCGGCACAAGGACGAGATGGATGCCTCCGACGAGGGCCTGATCCGCTTCCTGATGCGCGACCGCCATGGCTCGCCGTTCGAGCACAACGCGTTCCGCTTCCACATCCGCTGCCCGATCTTCGTCGCGCGCGAATGGTTCAGGCATCGCATCGGCTCGTTCAACGAGTTCAGCCTTCGCTATGCGAGGGCCACGGATGACTTCTACGTCCCCGACGCCGACGACGTCCGCACGCAGGTCGGAAAGCCCGGCGCCTACAGCTTCGAGCCGGTCAGCCCGGAGTTGGCGGAGGAGACCCGCGAGGAGCTGAAAGCGGTCTACGACCACGCCTACGCGACGTACACGCGGCTCGTCGAGCAGGGCGTCGCCCGCGAGCTGGCCCGGTCGGTGCTGCCGGTCGGGGCCTACACCCAGTTCTACTGGACCGTGAACGCGCGGGCGTTGATGAACTTCGTCTCGCTCCGCAACTCGGAGTTCGCGCAACTGGAGATTCGGCGTTACGCTGAGGCTGTCGAGCGGTTCTTCGAGCAGCAGATGCCCGTGACCCATGCGGCATTCGTTGCAAACAATCGCACGGCGCCGTAGTCAAGCGGCCTTAATCAGGCCTCAACCTTCGTCCTTACAGTCTTGTAACAGACTGTCACTAAGTTCTGAGAGCCCAACCAGAAGGCCAGGAATACCGCCGCCTTGGCAGGCGTTCTTACAAGGTGACGGAAGGCGCAGGAACTTCTGACAAACCGAGCGCCCGTCCCCATCGAAGTACAGAAGGAGTTCGTTGACCAATATCAGCCTGACTGAAATCAGCACGACCAAGGCCGTCGCCGAGGCACTCGAGGGGCTGCTGCACCTGCGCGACGAGCACGGGGTGATCACCGCTGCCGAGGTCGCCGATGCAGTGCTGTCGCACGACCTCGACGAGGCCGAGACCGAGGCGCTCGCGCACGAGCTCGACGCGCACGGCGCCGCGCCCGAGCAGGAAGATGAGGAGCCCGAGCTCGATCTCTCGATCGGCACCGGCCTCTACACGACCGACTCGTTCCAGATGTTCCTGAACGAGGCCGGCCGCTACCCGCTGCTCACGGCTGCAGAAGAGGTCGAGCTTGCGAAGCGCATCGAGAAGGGCGACATGCAGGCGAAGGAGCGCATGATCAACTGCAACCTCCGCCTGGTCGTCTCGATCGCGAAGCGCTACCAGACGCAGGGCATCACGCTCGGCGATCTCGTCCAGGAGGGCGTGCTCGGCCTGATCCGCGCCGCCGAGAAGTTCGACTGGCGCAAGGGCTTCAAGTTCTCGACCTACGCGACCTGGTGGATTCGCCAGGCGGTGCAGCGCGGCGTCGCCAACAAGGCGCGCACGATCCGCATCCCCGTGCACGTCGTCGAGCGCGAACAGAAGGTCGCCCGCGCGCGCCGCGAGCTCGTCGCGGTGCTCGAGCGCGACCCGACGCCCGAGGAGATCTCGAAGCACTCGAAGCTGCCGCTCAACCACGTGCACGAGGTGATGGCTGCCGCCCGCGCGGTGGCGTCCACCGATATGCCCGTCGGCGACGACGGCGACGCGTCCTTCGGCGACCTGATCGCCGGCACGGGCCCGTCGACCGAGGAGGAGGCATCGTCCTCGCTCCGCGACCTGGCAGTCCGCCAGGCAGTTGCGAACCTGCCGGACCGCGAGCGTGACGTGATCGAGCTTCGCTTCGGTCTCGTCGGTGACGGCCCCGCCTCGCTCGAGGCGATCGGCAAGCAGCTCGGACTGACGCGCGAGCGCGTGCGTCAGATCGAGACCGAGGCCCTGCGCAAGCTCGCGCAGAACGAAGACCTCGCTGACGCTGCCTAAGACGTGAGTCGCGGCCCTGGTTTCCTTCGGGAAGCCAGGGCCGGATCTTTAGTCTCGGGCGGATGACGCTGCTGGCGTTCACCGCTCACGACGAGCTGCAGCTCTTCGCGCTGGTCGCGGCGGTCACTGTCCTCCTCGTTGCGGCGTCGCTGGCCCGGCTGCCGCCGCCGATCCTGCTGGTCGTCGGCGGGCTCGCGCTGGGCTTCGTCCCCGGGCTCCCTCATCTGACGCTGCCGCCGGATCTCGTGCTCGTCGCGATCTTGCCGCCACTCCTCTACTCGGCGGCTTTCTTCACGGGGCTTCGAGACCTGAAGGCGAATCTGCGGCCGATCTCGCTGCTCGCCGTGGGTCTCGTGGCGGTCACCACCGTCGGCGTCGCCATGGTCGCGCATGCGGCGATCCCGGGCCTGTCGTGGGCCGCCGCCTTCACCCTCGGTGCCGTCGTCTCGCCGACCGACGCGCTCGCTGCGACCGAGATCGCCCGCCGGGTCGGGGCCCCGCGGCGCGTGGTCTCGATCATCGAGGGCGAGAGCCTCCTCAACGACGGGATCGCGCTCGTCCTCTACAAGACGGCCGTCACCGCCGCGGTCGCCGGCACGTTCTCGCTCTGGGACGCGTCGTGGCGCCTCGTCGTCAACGTGATCGGCGGGATCGCAGTCGGGCTCGCCGTCGGGTGGGTCGTGCGCCAGGTGCGGCGCCGCGTCGACGACACCCCCACCGAGGTCGCGCTCGCATTCCTCTCGGGCTACCTCGCGTTCCTGCCCGCGGCCGCCCTCGGCGTCTCCGGGGTCCTCGCCGCGGTGACGATCGGCGTGTACATGGGCTGGTACACCCCGCAGCTGACGAACGTCGAGACGCGGCTGTCGGGCAACGCGTTCTGGGAGATCCTCGTCTTCCTCGTCAACGCGCTGCTGTTCGTGATTGTCGGCCTCCAGCTGCGCGGCATCCTCGACCGGCTGAACGTGACCAGTTCGCTGCTCGCGGACGCCGCCTACGTCGCAGCCGCGGTGATCATCCTGCGCATCATCTGGGTCCCGATCTTCACGTACGTGCCGCGGTTCCTGTTCCGCAGCGTCCGCGAGCGCGATCCGTACCCGCCCTGGCAGGCGCCGGCCGTGATCGCGTGGTCCGGAATCCGCGGCGCTGTCTCACTGGCGGCCGCGCTCGCGCTTCCCGCGTCGCTGGCGAGCCGTGACCTGATCGTCTTCCTCACGTTCGTCGTGATCCTGGTCACGCTCGTCGGCCAGGGCTTGACCCTCGATTGGCTGATCCGGGTGATTGGCATCCCGGAGGACCGCGGCGCGGACCGCGAGGACGCCAAGGCCCGCATCCATGCAGCCGAGGCAGCGCTCGCGCGGCTCGAGGAGCTGGCCGACGAGGAGTGGGTCCGCGACGACACGGTGGAGCGCCTGCGCGGCTCGTACCGGTTTCGCTCGAACCGCTTCCGCGCCCGGATCGACGGCGTCGACGACGAGGGCGTGGAGGAACGCTCCGCGCAGTTCCAGCGCCTCCGGCGCGAGCTGCTCGAGGCCGAGCGGCAGGCCGTCGTCGCGCTGCGGAACGACGGGGTGATCACCGAGGAGGTGATGCAGCGCGTCCAGCGCGACATCGACCTCGAGGACTCGCGCCTCGATCTCTAGGCGGGTGCAAGCGCGGGCCGCGTCTGCGGGCCGCGGCTGATCTGCGTCACCAGCCCCACGGCGAAGAGGCAGAGCAGGCCGGACGTCCCGAACGCCCAGCCGTAGCCGCCGAACCAGGTGCGGACCGCACCGGCCGCCCACGCCGCCGCGGCGGCGCCGAACATGTGCGCCGCGAAGATCCAGCCGAAGACGACGCCGACCCGCTCGGCACCGAAGATCTCCGACGTCAGCGCGATCGTCGGGGGCACCGTTGCGATCCAGTCGAGGCCGTAGAAGATGACGAAGAGGATCAGCCCGAAGTGCGGCGAGCCGAACGCATACGGAAGCGCGAGCAGGCTGAGTCCACGCAACCCGTAGTACCACGCGAGCAGCAGACGCGGGTCGTACCGGTCGGTCAGCCAGCCGGAGCAGGTGGTGCCGATCAGGTCGAAGACGCCGATCGTCGCGAGCAGCGACGCCGCGGCCACCTCGCCGAACCCGTGGTCGACGGCGGCCGGGATCAGATGCGTCCCGATCAGGCCGTTCGTCGACGCGCCGCAGATGAAGAAGCTGGCGGCGAGCAGCCGGAACGAGGTCGTCGTCCAGACGTCGCCCAGGACTCGCGTGGGCACGCGCAGGGGATTGCCGCTCGGTGGCGGCGGCAGCTGGATCTCGGTCGATCCGTACGGCGCCAGGCCGAGGTCGGCAGGGCGGTCTCGTAGGAAGAGCAGCACCAGCGGCAGGACGACGAGCAGCGCGACCGTTGCTGCCGTTCCTGCCGCGTACCGCCAGCCGTAGTGCTCCACCGTCCACGCGAGCAGCGGCAGGAAGATCAGCTGCCCGGTGGCGTTCGCCGCGGTCAGGATGCCGGTCACCAAGCCGCGCCTGGCGACGAACCAGCGGTTCGCGATCAGCGCCGCGAGCGGCAGCGAGATCGCGCCGGTCGCGGCCGCGTTGACGAGGCCCCAGAGCAGGTCGAGCTGCCACGGCTGATCCATCACGGTCGTCAGTGCCGAGCCGGTCGCGATCGCGAGCACTGCGACGACGATCACCCGCCGCAGCCCGAAGCGCTCCACGAACGCTGCTGCGAACGGACCTGCAAGCCCGTACACGATCAGGTTGAGGAAGACGGCGAAGCTGATCGTCGCCCGGCTCCACCCGAACTCGTGCTCGAGCGGGATGATCAGCACGGACGTCGTCGAGCGGAAGCCCGAGGCGGTGATCAGCGTGATCAGCCCGACGGCCAGCACGACCCAGGCGTAATGAAGCCGCCTCATGCGAGGCTCAACGAACCGTCCGAAGCCGCCCTTCCCCTGGGGCGGCTACGTGGTCAGGACGACGGCGCCCGGGGTTTGAGAGCCGTCCGGCTGCGCGGTCACGACCCAGCCGTCGGCGTTCGACGTGTCGTACGGAATCGTGAAGCGGACGGTCGTCTTGTCGCCGTTGACGCGGAAGGCGCCGCACGGCTCGACCGGCTTGTGGCCCTTGGTCAACCACAGCTCGTAGTAGGCGGCGCGCGCAGTCTGCTTCGGGAGCCCGGTCACCTCGAGCTCCATCGGCCAGTTGCCGACGTCGTCACGGGAGGAGACGCGGATGATCGCTTGTGCCTCGCTGCCGTTGCCCTTCATCGGGACGACATGGTTGACCTCGAATGCCTGTTGGCTCCCCTTCGAATGGCCGAAGAGATAGCCGCCGCCGAAGGCGAGCACGGTCACTGTCGCCGCGACGAGCGCCGCAGCCACCCAGCGCCGGCGCGGCAGCAGCGGGAACTGCACGATCTCCGCCTCCTCCGCCTCGGGCGTGTGCTCGAGCGCGGGCGGTAGGTCGGGCGGCGGCCCGGCCTGCACGAGCAGGTCGTGGACGCGGCGGAGCCGGGCCTCCTCGTCCGGGTCGATGTCCTCGGTGCCGACGATGTCGCGGAAATCACTCATAGCGGGTCCTCTTGCTCGAAGTCGTCTCCCAGGATCTCCGAGAGCCGGGTCAGTGCGGCGCGGGTGCGGGTCTTCACGGTACCGAGCGGGATCGCCAGGAACTCCGCCACCTCCGACTGTGAGAGGCCGCTCCAGTAGGCGAGCGAGATCACCTCGCGCTCGCGCTCCGGCAGTTCCTCGAGCGCGCGGTGCACGCGCCAGGCGACCCAGCTCTGTTCGGCCCGGTCGAGCGGCCCGGCCTCGCGCGACGGCTCCTCCGGAATCTCCGCCGGCAGGTCGGTGCGCGCGCGGGCGCGGTCGACGATCGCGTTCCGGGCGACGGCGTAGAGCCACGGCGCACCGGGGCCGCGATCCGGGCGGTACGACCCGGCGGAGCGCCAGATCGACGCGAAGGTCTCCTGAACGGCGTCCTCGGCGCGTCCGCGGTCGCCGAGCCTGCGCAGCGCGAGTCCGAAGACCGGCCGCGCATAGCGGCGATAGAGATCCTCGAACGCCGACCGGTCGCCGGTGGCCGCCCGCTGGATCAGCTCACCGTCGCTGGTCACGAGTCGCATCGTACGGAGTGGGATCGCCATCGTCACTAAGAGCTTCTACGGGATCGCCCCCAGGCCGGATTTCAGCGACCGGCCGCCGTCGACGACGAGCGTCGTGCCGGTCACGAAGCCGGCTCCCGCGAGATAGGCGACCGCGTCGGCGACGTCCTCCGGCGAACCGACGCGGCCGAGCAGCGTTTCGGCGGCGCGGCGGGCCTCCTGCCCGGGCTCGACGGCGACCGGCCCGGGCGCGACGCCGCAGACCCGCACCTCGGGGGCGAGCGCCCGCGCCAGCACCCGGGTCAGCATTGCCTGCGCGGCCTTCGCGGCCGAATGAGCCGGGAACGAGGTCCAGGCCTGGAAGGAGGCGACGTCCTCGACGATCACGAGCGTGCCGTGCGCCTCGCGCAGCGCTGGGGCAGCGGCCTGGGCGAGGAAGAATGTGCCCTTGGTCGTCACGTCGAGCGCCTCGTCCCAGAGTTCCTCGGTCACGTCCGCGAGCGCCGCGGGCACGAAGCCGCCGCCTGCGCAGTGCACGACGAGATCGAGCCGTCCGAGCCGCTCGAGCGCGAGCCGAACGAGGTCACGTGCGCCCTCGGGCCGCCGCAGGTCGCCATCCGCGCGGCCTGCGGCGAGGACGCCGAACCCGTCAGCCTCGAGTCGCGTTGCGATCGCGCGGCCGACCCGGCCGGTTCCTCCGGCAATCAGGGCCCGTTTGTCAGCGCTCGGTAAGGCCATGCTCGGTGGGAGTAAAACAGGCGCCGCAAGAGTGTCGTTCGCGTTGCCGGTGGGCAACCATTGAAGAGTCCGATCCATCGACACGGCAGGAGACCACCATGCGCAAGCTGATCGGAGTGATGACGATACTCGCCGCGCTGGCGATCGCCGGCCCGGCGGGCGCTGCTACCAGGTCCGTGAACATCTTCGCGTCGGGCTTCTCGCCGAAGTCGGTCACGATCACCGAAGGCGACACGGTCACCTGGACGAACAAGGACTCGACGGCGAACCACCAGGTGCTCGCGTCGAAGGGCGAGTTCGTCTCGCCGATCCTGCGCCACAACGCGAGCTACTCCTTCACGTTCAAGGCGGCCGGCACGTACAGCTACTCGGACGAGTTGCATCCGAAGCTGACCGGCACGATCACGGTCAAGGGGCTGCCGCCCACCGTCACGCTCGGCGCGTCGGCGCCGATCATCACGGCGGGCGCGAAGGTGACCGTGAGCGGGGTCGTCTCGAACCACAAGGCCGGCGAGACCGTGGCGATCTACTACCGCCCGTATCCCCAGCCCAACCTGATCCAGCGCACGACCATCCTGACCTCCGACGGCGGCAACTACAGCTTCATCGTCGCCCCTGGGATCCTGACCACCTACGAAGCCGCCTGGAAGGGTGCCTTCTCGGCTCCCGTGACCGTGCAGGTGCAGCCGAGCCTGTCGCTCGGCCGCAACAACGGTTGGATCGTGCACGCCTCGGCGTCGCGGTCGTTCGCCGGCCGCTCCGTGCAGATCCAGCGACTGAACGCGTCGACCGGCCAGTGGGTGACGGTCCGCAAGGTGCAGCTGAACTCCAAGTCGTCGGCGCGCGTCACCTTGCCGCTGCCCAAGGGCCTGAACCGCCTGCGGGTGACGATGTCGGTCAACCAGGCCGGCGCGGGCTACCTCGGCGTGATCGGCCCGACGCTCGTCTGGCGCCAGACCTGAGCACACGCGCGCGTGGCGCGTGGGGGTGTCAGCCCCCGCGCGCCTCGTAGCGCCGAGCGACCTCGTCCCAGTTGACGACGTCCCACCACGCGCTCAGATAGTCGGGGCGGCGGTTCTGGTAGTTGAGGTAGTAGGCGTGCTCCCACACGTCGATGCCGAGCAACGGCACGTCGCTCGTCATCAGAGGCGTGTCCTGGTTCGGGGTGGAGACGACGGCGAGGCCGGTGCCGTCCCAGACCAGCCACGTCCAGCCCGAGCCGAACCGCTTCACGCCCGCGTCGTTGAGCCGCGCCTTCAGCTGGTCGGCGTCGCCGAACGTGTCGTTGATCGCCGCGGCGAGCTCGCCGCTCGGGGCGCCACCGCCGCCCGGCTTCATGATCGTCCAGAACAGTGAGTGGTTCGCGTGGCCGCCGCCGTTGTTGCGCACCGCGGCGCGACGGTCATCCGGCAGCTCGTCGAGCAGCGCGAGCACCTGCTCGAGCGGGCGGTCGGCCCACTCGGTCCCTTCGAGCGCCTTGTTCAGATTGTCGACGTAGGCCTGGTGGTGCTTGTCGTGGTGGATGCGCATGGTCTGCTCGTCGATCGTCGGTGCGAGAGCGTCGTAGTCATACGGAAGCGGGGGAAGCTCGAACGGCATGCGGTCTCCTTCGGGTCGATCGGTCGTCACAAAGATATGCTCCGCGCCGCTACCCAGGTATCTCAGAAGGAGAGACATGGCGCCTGCCTACAGCCACGAAGAGATCGCCCCGCGCGAGCTGAAGCCCGCACTGTTCGAGCTCGACGGGATCTCCCGCGAGACAATCGAGGCCCACTACAAGCTCTATCAGGGGTACGTGAACAAGCGAAACGAGATCCTCGGCAAGCTGGCCGACGCCGATCCTGCGGCCGCGAATCAGGTCTACTCCGACTTCCGCTCGCTCAAGGTCGACCTGTCGTTCGCCGTCGGCGGGATCAAGAACCACGAGATCTACTTCGAGCATCTCGGCGGCAGCGGCGGAGAGCCGACCGGCCTGTTCGCCGATCTCGTCAAGCGCGACTTCGGCTCGGCTTCCGACTGGAAGGCCGATCTGAAGGCAACGGGTCTCGCGGGCCGCGGCTGGGCGTGGACGGCCTACGACTGGGACGAGGGCCGGCTGTTCAACTACCTCGGCGATGCCCAGAACACCTACCCGGTCTGGAACGCCACCGCACTTGTCGCGCTCGACGTCTACGAGCACGCGTACTTCGTCGACTTCGGCACCGATCGGGCCGCCTACATCGACGCGTTCTTCCACAACCTCGACTACGACGTCGTCAACGACTGGGCGCGGCGGTACGGCGTCCGTCCCTGACCGGTAGCGTCCCGGGGTGAGCTTTGCCGCCCTCGTGGTGCTGGGCTACCTCCTGGGTTCGTGCCCCTGGGGGTACTGGCTCGTCAAGCTCGTCAAGCACGAGGACATCCGCAAGGTCGGCTCCGGCAACATCGGGGCCACGAACGTCTGGCGCACGTACGGCCGCTGGCTCGGTGTGCCCGTGGTGGTGCTCGACGTGCTCAAGGGGTTCATCCCCGCCATTCTCGGGATGCTGTTCGTCCCGCCACACTCGCTTTCGGGCGTCATCGCCGGGGCGGCCGCGATGCTCGGCCACTGGCGCCCGCTCTTCCTCGGGTTCGCGAAGGGCGGCAAGATGGTTGCCACGTGCGGCGGCGTTTTCTTCGGCGTCGCCGCGTGGGTTGCCCTGACCGCCGGCTTCGTCTGGCTCGCAGTCTTCCTGGTGTCCCGCTACGCGTCGCTCGCCTCGATCGTCGCCGGGATCGCCCTGCCCGTCTGCGCCTACCTCTACGGCTACCCGACTTCGGTCGTCGTCTTCGGCACGGTGGCCGCAGCGGCGATCCTCTTCCTGCATCGCGCCAACCTCGGCCGGCTGCGGTCCGGGACCGAGAACCGCTTTCACTTCAGGCGCGCCGCGAATGCGTAGGGTCCTTGTCGTCGCCGTGTTCTGCGCGGCCCTCTGGCTCAGCCCGGGGGCCTTTGCGGCGGGCTGGTGCGGCGGGAACCAGGAGACCGGAGCCGACCGGGCCGACGTGGTCACGGGCCAGCAGATTCACGCCGTCGTCGCGATCCCGTCCGACGCCGCCGACCCGTTCGCGATCGACGCCGGCCGGATCGCCGACGACGTCAACTCGATGCTGACGTGGTGGCAGGGGCAGGACCCGACGCGGGTTCCCCGCTTCGACCAGGCGGCGTTCGCGGGCGGGGCTTGCCTGGACATCGGCTTCGTGCGGTTGTCGCAGACCGGTGCCGCGTACACGGCGGCCGGGGCGTCGGGGATGTTCGGGACGATCACCAACAGCCTGGCTGCGGCGGGTAGCAGGTTCAAGGACTACCTCGTCTACTACGACGGGCCTTCGGTGCAGACGGACGTGTGCGGGGTCGGCGGCGGGACGTTCAACGAAGGCCCTGGGGTGGCGGTCGTGCTCCTCCAGGGCTGCCCGGACGTGCCGAGCGACGCGATCGCGACGCACGAGTTGCTCCACGCGCTCGGCGCGCTGCCGCCCGGCGACCCTCACCCGTGCCCAGGCGACTCCGGCCACCCGTGTGACTCAGCGACCGACGTGCTCTACCCGTTCGCCTCAGGCGGCCCGCTCAGCTCGCTGGTGCTCGATTTCAACCACGACGACTACTACGGGCACTCGGGCTCGTGGCCGGACCTCCAGGATTCGCTCTGGTTGCACCACGTCGGCGTGCCGGAGGAGTCGCTCGGGGTGGCGTTCTCGGGGGCAGGACGCATCACGAGCGACCTGCCCGGCGTCGACTGCACGGCGTCGTGCTCGACGCAGTGGGACCAGGGCGCCGTCGTGACGCTGGCAGCCGCCCCGGCCGGCACCGACCGGTTCGTGCGCTGGACGGGGGCGTGCAGCGGCAAAGGGCCGTGCGCGCTCACCCTCAAGGCAGCCGCGACCGCGACCGCGGTATTCGGGCCGTTGCGCGTGCCGCTCCAGCTCTCCGTCACGGGGAAAGGCAAGATCACGTGCGGGGGCGCGTGTGGACGCACGATTCCCGGCGGCAACCCGGTGACGCTGCGCGCCGTGCCCGCAAAGGGCTTCAGGTTCGTCCGCTGGAGCGGGGCGTGCGCAGGCACGAAGCCGACGTGCCGGCCGGTGACCGACTTCGCGTTGTCGGTTCACGCCGCGTTCAGGCGGCGCTGAGCCACTCGCGCAGCTCGGTGGGCGCCGACGCGGCGATGCCGGTCAGCTCGCCGCGCAGCTCGCCGATGGTGCTCGAGCGTTCCGCGAGGACATCGTGGCGGTGGATCGTCTCGAGGTTCACCTGTCGTGAGTGGATGAAGTCGGAGTCGTCGAGCTCCGGGTACCGCTCGAGCGTGGCGGCCAACGCGTACCGGACGGAGTCCTCGACGAAGCGAGGCTGGAGGTGCGCATGCTCGACGACGAACAGCTCGTCCGGCCGCTTCAGCAGCTCGTAGATCGGTGAGCTCATCGAGTGCTCGACGATGTCGACGAGATGCTCTGCGTTGATGTTCGCGTCGGTGCCGACGAGCAGCGTGCCGCGGCCGCGTTGATTGTGCGTCGCGAGGGGCACGAGCTCGAGGATCCGCTCGACGTCCCCGTCGGCGAAGCCCGCCTCGAGCAGCCGCTCGCTCGCCGCGGCGCGCACGAGCCCCTGGGCACACGGGCAGGCGTTGATCCCGAACGCCTCGACGCCGACGACGCGCCTGACGCGTGACCGCGACGCGGCCGCGATCCCGATCAGCGTCGCGATCTCCTGTGTGCGCAGGCCGGTGACGGGCGTGCGGCGCTCGAGCGGGTACTGCGCTCTGATCTGTACCTCGGCCCGCAGTGCGTCCTGGCGGTCGACGACGTGGGCGGCGATGTGCTCGGCCAGCGTCTCGACCAGGAACGCCTCCCCGATCACGACCTCGTCCACCGCCTCGCCGAAGATCTCGGGGAACCGCGACATGTGGACGCCCTTCTGGGCAGGGTCGAGGTCGACCGTGCAGGAGATCTCGGCGGCGAAGGTCTTCTCGTGACCCTCGTGCCGGATCCGGATCGCCTTCTGGATCCCGGTCACCCCGGCGCGGGTCAGGCCGATCCGCACCTCGGGCGCCGAAGCCTGCAGATCGCCGACAACCTCGTTCCCCGACCTCGTCATCGGGTAGAACGGTACGCGATGACGGACGCCCAGCGCTTCTCACGGATCGTCTCACTCGCCTGCCACGACCTGCGCACGCCGCTCGCGACGGTGTACGGGTTCTCGCGGACGCTCGAGCGTGGTGGTTCACTCGACGAGCGAAGCGCCCGGTTCGTGACGATGATCTCGCAGGCCTCCGAGCAGATGACCTCCCTGCTCGACGAGCTCGGAGCCGCCGCCCGGATCGAGGGTGGGCGCTTCGAGGCCGGCCTCGTCGAGGCCGACACTGTCGCGCTCGCGACGTCCGACGACGAGCGGATCGCGACGAGCGGGACCGGCGAGACGATCGAGACGGAGCCCGTGGCGCTGTCGCGCAGCCTGCAGGCGCTCGCCGTCGCGGCGATCCGCTTCGGCCCGGTCGAGCAGGCGACGTGGCTGGTCGATGGACGCTCGCTCGAGCTGACGCCGGTCGTCGAAGCCGCCGCGCCGGTCGTTCTCGGCGACGAGATCCGCGACCTCGGCGCGCTCGTCGCACGCCTCGTGATCGAGCAGCTCGGCGGCTCGCTCGCGCTCGAGGGCGAAACCCTGCGCGTGCAGCTCTAGCGGGTCGCCGCGCCCGTCGGCGCCGCGCGACGGCGGCGCACGGTCAGGAGCAGCGCGATCCCGGCGGCGGCGATCGAGAGGCCGATCGTGTAGTGCACGAGGCTCCAGACGGTCTGGGCAGCGTCGTGTTCCCACTCGCCTCGCTGCAGCGAGCTCGACGTCGTCTGGTCGGAGATCAGATCCGCCCCGTTCGGGAACCGCAGCGTGTGGTGCAGCTGCCAGCGGTCGAGCCTGATCGTCAGCGCGAGTGCAACGATGCAGGCCGCTGCCGACGTGATGTAGAACGCGAACGGAAAGTGGGCCGATCCCCACGAGATGAGCACGAGCAGCAGCGGCGGGACGAGCGCGAGCAGCCAGATCTTCGCCTCGTTCGAGCCGGTCGGCTGGTGGTACACCCGCGCGATCCCGGTGCCGCGTGTCCACTCGACCACGCGTGGCTTCTCGATCGCGAGCGACGCCGCCATCAGCGAGGCGAAGAAGACGGGAATCGCGAGGAAGCCGCCGAGCGCGAGTGGCGCCTTCGATGGTGGGACGAACGACCGAAGCGTGCTCACAGCCGGCCCGCCTCGATCACGCGTGCGAGGAACTCTCGTGTCCGCGGCTCGCTGGGGTTGCTGAAGATCTGCTCGGGGGGACCCTCCTCGCAGATCACACCCGCGTCCAGGAAGCAGATCTTGTCGGCGACCTCCCGGGCGAACGACATCTCGTGGGTCGCGAGGATCATCGTCATGCCGGTCTCCGCCAGCCAACGCACGAGGTTCAGGACGTCCGAGACGATCTGCGGGTCGAGCGCGCTCGTGACCTCGTCGAGCAACATCAGGTCGGGGTTCATCGCGAGCGCGCGCGCGATCGCGACCCGCTGCTGCTGGCCGCCCGAGAGACGGTCCGGGAACTCGTCGGCCTTATCGGACAGGCCGATCTGGTCGAGGAGCTCGAGCGCGACGAGGCGTGATTCACGCGAGCTCGTTCCATTCACCTTCTTCGGCGCGAGCACGATGTTCTGAAGGACGGTCATGTGCGGGAAGAGGTTGTACGCCTGAAAGACGATCCCGATCTTGCGTCGCAACGCGTTCACGTCGACCCGGCCGTTCGTGATCTCGACGCCGTCGACGACGATGCGGCCCTCATCGACCTTCTCGAGCAGGTTGATGCAACGCAGGAGCGTCGACTTCCCGGAGCCCGAGGCGCC
The DNA here is from genome assembly GCA_036006925.1 of Gaiellaceae bacterium. Lineage (GTDB taxonomy): Bacteria > Actinomycetota > Thermoleophilia > Gaiellales > Gaiellaceae > PALSA-600. The sequence goes on along the minus strand of DASYPH010000012.1, from coordinate 757 downwards.
GATCAGGCAGACGACGTCGTGTCGTTCGACCTCGAGCGAGACGTGGTCGAGCACGCGCAGGTCGCCGAACGATTTGGAGACGTGATCGAGCTGAACGAAACTCACGTCGCGCCCGCGCGCTCCCGGCGCTCCCGCGTGTGGATCAGATGATCGGTGAACCGCGCGAGCGGGATCGTCAGCAGCACGAACAGCACGGCCGCCACCGTGTACGACGTGAAGTTGGCGTACGTCTGCGAGTAGGCCTGCGCCTGTAGCGCCGCCTCCGCCACGCCGATCACGGAGACGAGCGCCGTGTCCTTCTGGAGGCCGATGAAGTCGTTGAGCAGCGGCGGCACGACGCGCCGCACGGCTTGCGGAATGACCACGAACCGCATCGACTGCCAGTACGAGAGGCCGAGCGAGCGGGCCGCCATCCGCTGGGACGGATGCACCGATTCGATCCCGGCTCGATAGACCTCGGTCACGTACGCGGTGTAGACGAGCGTCAGCGCGATCACGCCGTAGGTGAAGTTGGAGCGTCCGCTGATCGCGCTCACGTTCAGGGCCGGCAGACCGAAGCCGATCACGAAGGCGACGAGGATCAGCGGGGTGCCGCGAAAGAAGTCGGTGTACGCGATCATCAGGGCGCGGAGCGGCTTCGCTCCGCGCCCTGGGAGACCACGGACGACGGCGACAGCGAGGGCGAACACGAGCACGAGCGCCTCCGCGACCACCATCAGCTTCAGGTTGACCTGGAACCCCGCCCAGACGTTCGGGA
>DASYPH010000011.1:0-2954 GCA_036006925.1 Gaiellaceae bacterium | reverse complement strand
GGCGAGTTCGCGCGCCTCGACTCCCGCTGGGCCGCCGGTCTCCTCGCTGCCGGGACGATCCTCGGCGTCGGCGCGATCGTGCTCGTCATCTTCGCTCCGTAGCAGCGCACGCACCCGCTCCGCGATGTCGTCGCGGATCACGCGCACCTCGGCGAGCGGCCGGCTCTTCGGGTCCGGCAGCTGCCAGCTCACGTAGCGCTTACCCGGCACGACGGGACACGCGTCGTCGCATGTCGCGACGACTACGTCTGCCCACGCGATCCGCTCGTCGTCGAGCTTCGCCGGGATGTGATCGGAGGCGTCGATGCCCAGCTCGGCGAGCGCTTCGAGCACGACGGGGTGCGGCGCGTCACCGGGCGCGCTGCCGGCGGAACGGGCCTCGTGACGGCCGCCGGCCACTTGCCGAAACAGGCGCTCCGCCATCACCGAGCGGCCGCTGTTCGCAACGCAGACGAAGAGCGCGCGCACCGGCACATCGTGCCACGCGACACACATCGAAACCGTGCATTCACCACCGCGCAACCCACACGGGCGCCGGCGGTGTCGAGGATCGGCCGCGTCATTGCAAGACGACGAGAGGAGAGGACGGATGCTCCGTAGGTGGCTCTGGCCCGCAGCCGTGGGGCTCGTTGCGCTGGCGGTCGCAGCCGGTATTGCGGTCGCAGGGAACGGCAGGACGAACGACAAGACATTCGAGTACGCGATCGGCCTCTGGGGCGACCTGCCGTATTCGGCCGTGCAGGCCGATCCCGGCGTCCCGAACCTGATCGCCGACATGAACGCGTCGAAGCTCGAGTTCACGGTGCACGACGGCGACCTCAAGGCCGGGAACGGCGTGACGGGGAACCCGCCGAGCGTGAATTGCGACAACGCCCTCTACCAGACGGCGCTTGGGTGGTTCAACTCGCTCGAGGGCCCTGCGATGTTCACGCCGGGCGACAACGACTGGACGGACTGCGACCGGCCGTCGAACGGCGGCTTCGACTCGCTCGAGCGGCTCGACCACGAGCGGCAGCTCTTCTTCAGCACGCCCTACTCGCTCGGCACGAAACCCATGAAGCAGGAGGTGCAGACCGAGTCGAATCCTGCGTACAAGTGCCTCGGGGGCACGAACGCGGTGTCCCATCTGACCGACTGCGTCGAGAACCGCCGCTGGAACGTCAAGGGCGTCACCTACGCGACCGTCAACGTCCAGGGCTCGTGCAACAACCTCTGCGACGCCAAGCCGAGCGCGCCCGAAGAGGCGGCTCGCAACACAGCCGACATCAAGTGGCTCGACGAGACCTTCGCCGAGGCGAAACACGACGGTTCGGCGGCGGTGATGATCGTCATGCAGGCCGATCCCGGGTTCGACCAGACGGACGGGACGCGCGCGCCGCTGCGCGACCCGAAGACACTCGCCGAGACGGACGCCAACCCGGACGGCTTCCAGTCGTTCCTCGTCGCCTTGCGGAACGACACGATCGACTTCGAGCAGCCGGTCGTGCTCGTCTACGGCGACTCGCACTACTTCCGAATCGACAAGCCGCTCCTCGACACGCAGGGCCGCAGGCTCGAGAACTTCACGCGCGTCGAGACTTTCGGCGACAACGCCGCGAACGGCCTGAACGACGTGCACTGGGTGAAGGTGCTCGTCGACCCGTCGAGCCGCGACGTCTTCGCCTTCCAGCCGCAGATCGTGCCGGCGAACCGGGTCGCGGTCCCGACGCCGACCTCCTAGTGCAGCGTTTCTGAAGTGCCTTGTTGTTTGATGGCCTTGGCGAGGATCTGTTCGGGGGTCTTGGTCCACACGAACGGCTGAGCTCGCTGGTTGTAGCCGTCGATGAAGTGTTCGATGGCGGCGATCAGTTCGGGAACGTCTTGGTAGACGCCTCGGCGGACTTGCTGGTTGGTGAGGATCGAGAACCAGATCTCGACCATGTTCATCCAGGATGCGCTGGTCGGGGTGAAGTGGAAGTGGACGCGTTTGTGGCGTGCCAGCCACCGCTCGACTTCGGGGGTGGAGTGCGTCGAGGAGTTATCGAGCACGACGTGAAGCGGCCGGCGCGGGTAGGCCCTGACGAGTTGGTTGAGGAACGTGATGAACTCTTGGTGGCGGTGCTGGGGGTAGCAGGCGCCGGTGACCTCGCCGGTCGCGATCTCCAGCGCGGCGTACAAGCTGGTCGTGCCGTTGCGCTTGTAGTCATGCGTCATCCGCTGCGCTTTCCCGAGTTTGATCGGCAAGGTCGGCTGGGTGCGGTCGAGCGCCTGGATCTGCGTCTTCTCGTCAACGCACAGCACCAGAGCGCCTTTGGGCGGATCGAGGTAGAGCCCGACGACGTCGACGATCTTCTCTGTGAGTTGCGGATCGCGGGAGAACTTGAACGAGCGCACCTGGTGCGGCTTGAGCTTGTGGTCACGCCAGATCCGGTGCACCGTCGTCGCAGACAGCCCCGTCGCCGCAGCGAGCCGGCGCACGCTCCAATGCGTGCTTCCGTCCGGCGGCGGCTCGAGCGTGATCGCGAGCACCCGCTGCACCTCGTCATCGTCGATCTCCCGCGGGCGACCCGACCGTGGCGCGTCCTGAAGGCCGTCAAAGCCCCGCTCCGAAAAGCTCCGCCGCCACAGCCCCACCGTCGGCAACGACACACCGGCCTCCGCGGCGATTTCCGTATTCGTCGCGCCCTCGGCGGCACGCAGCACGATCCGGGCGCGAAGTGCCTGCTGCTGGGAGGCCGACGGCGTCCGCAGCACTGCCCTCAACCGCAGCTCCTCCTCCTCAGAAAGCTCGATCTCAACAGCAGCCCGCGCCACAACAACCACCGTACCGCAACTCTCCTACAAATACAAGAGACTAACGGAACGCTGCACTAGTGGAGGACGCGCGGCTCGCTCGTCGCGGCATCGAGCACGAAAGCGAGATCGTCCTCTGCGTAGCCGACCGCGAGCAACAGCGCTTCCGACCCGTCGTAGCC
>DASYPH010000010.1:0-7996 GCA_036006925.1 Gaiellaceae bacterium | reverse complement strand
CGCCGGGAGCGTCCATCCGCTCTGGCGTCATTCCGGAACGCTGGCGCACCCAGGCTTCAGCTGCCACGCGCTGCCGCTGTCAGTTGATCGAGGTCTCCCGGCTCACCATGGAAGAACCAACGCCACCACATCTCGATCACCCATGCTGCGTGCAAGTCGGCCTCGCCGTTAGGGGCCACCTCGAAGTACCTGCTGCGCAACTCGCTCAGCACCTCCGTGACCCTTTCGGGATCCGCCTCCGTCGACGTCACCACGTCAAGAAGCGACGGGCATACCGGACGTACTCGCTCGCCTCACCGCCAAGCGGATCCCATGCGAGCCAGAGCACCAGTGCAAGCTGGCCCGCTGCCGTCTGTGGAAACGGATGAGGCTCCAAACCCGATGCAGGCTACCCCTCTGGCGTCATTCCTGAACGCTGGCCCACGCGACGATTCTCCACGGAGCCCGGCTCGGTGGCTGGCGCGCCTGGCGGCGGCCGACGGCGCGCGAAGCCTTAGGCGACGGCGTGACGGTGTCGTATAAGACTTCACATGGAGACGAGCTCCGGCACTCTGACGTTCCTCTTCACGGATATCGAGGGATCGACGGAGTTGCTCCGTACGCTGCGCTCGGAGTACAGCTCGCTTCTGGGAGACCAGGAGCGAATCATCCGCGACGCGATCGGCGCGCACGGCGGAACCGTCGTCGACACGCAAGGGGATGCCGTCTTCGCAGTCTTTGCCGAGCCCGCCCAGGCACTGAAGGCGTCTGCCGAGGCACAGCGAGCCCTGGCCAAACACTCATGGCCTTCGGGAGCCGAGCTACGGGTCCGGATGGGTGTGCACTCGGGCCAGGCCAGCATCGTCGACGGACGACCGGTCGGGATCGCGGTGCATCGCGCAGCTCGGATCTCGGCCATAGCGCACGGCGGACAGGTGCTCGTCTCACAGGCCACAGGGACGCTGCTCGACGAAGACGAGTCGGATCTGGACGACCTCTCGTTGCGGTCCTTGACCGAGCTCACGCTCAAGGATTTCGAGCGCCCCGTGCGTCTCAGCCAGCTGACGGGGCAAGGACTCGAATCCGCATTCCCCCCGCTGCGAGGCATGCCTCAGCCGCCGCGCGCCGCCCGTCGCCGGGCGCTCGGCGTCGTAGTCGCGGGTCTCGCGATTGCGCTGGCAGCCGCGGCTCTATTCGCCTGGGCGATTCCCGATCGAACTCAGGTGTACCACGCTACCGCGAACTCCGTCGTCCGTATCGACCAGGGGTCGGCGCATGTTTCGACGGCGACGGTCGTGGGACGGCTGCCGGGGGCTGTCGCACTCGGCGCCGGCTCGGTCTGGATCGCAAATCGCGGCGATGACACGATCTCGCGTCTCGACCGCTCCGGCCGGGTGAGCGCCGTTGTGCCGCTCGACGCGCAGCCGACGGCGCTCGCGTACGCGGGCGGCGCGCTCTGGGCGACCACCGGCACCGCTGGCGAGCTGCTAGAGATCGATCCGGCGTACAACCACGTCTCGAAGACACTCAAGCTAGCGGCCGAGCCGCAGCACCCGTACGGAGGCACTGACACTCGCGTCGGCGCGATCGCGGTCGGTGCCGGCGGAATCTGGGTCGGTGCGTTCCGCCTCCAGAAATTCGCCGGCGGTCGGCGCCTCCTCACGAGGCCCATCGGCAACATCTCGGGCCTCGCAGCAGCGCGCGGCTTCGTGTGGGCGGCGGACACCTTCAGCGGTCTCCTGACGCAGGTCGATCCCGCCGCGCACATCATCCGCCAGATTTCAGTGGGCGCTGACAGCGCCAATGGCAGAGAGCAGGTCTATGGCATCACAGGGATCGCGGCCTGCCGCAACAGCCTGTGGCTCACCGACCCGGGAGGTAACCGGGTCTGGAACGTGGATCCGGCCTCGACCCGCATCGCAGATGCCGTCGCGGTCCCCGGCCGTCCCACCGGGATTGCGTGCGACGGCCGCGACATCTGGGTCACCTCCATCGGCAACGACACCGTCAGTGAGATCGATACGACCGCTGCCCGGATCATCCGGACAGTCCACCTCGACCGCACACCGGCGGGGATCGCGGCCAACCCGAAAGACATCTGGGTGTCAGTCGACTGAAGCGCGGTGCGTGACGATCGCGGCGGTCAATGAACGCCCGGGGGCGCGGCTCGATTGCCTCGGTGCAATTGGCGCATCGTGGAACCGCCAGTCATGCCGCAGACGACCACCCGAGACACCAAGTCCGACTCGCCTCAACCTCGCCCAGCCGAGACGGTGCCGGTGCGTCGATCAAGCTCCGTCGGTGTCCCGCGTCAGGAGTTTCCAGCTCCCCTCGGAGACGACCTCCACCGTCTCGTCCGTCACCTTGATCGCGGTCTCGTCGTCGATTGCGTATGTCGGGGCCGGAATCCCCGCAGCCCACTTCTCCACCTCGGCCGTCGGCGATTCTCGAAGCCCTCGCCCTCGCGATCCAGGTGCACGCGCAGAGCGAAATCGACTAGCCCGAGCCCTGCGCCCGCCTCCTCGCCCATGTCACTGCCCTCAGGGACGAACTGAAGGTTGAACTCGGCATCACAGTTGTAGGGCGTCAGGACGATGCTCCCCGCGCTCAAGCCGACGTAGACGGTGTCACTCAGCGACGGCAAGAGGTCTGCCAGTCCCGACGCTTGCATCCAGTGACGCAGGTAGAGAACATCGCCGCCGAAGACGAGCAGGGCGTCGGCCTCACGGAGTGTGGGCACCCAGCTCTCGCGCTGGATTGTCGGCAGCGCTGTGAGCTCGAGCACACCGACGGACTTCCAGCCCAGGTCGCACAAAGGGCTCGGGGAGTTGCCGGAGATCGCCTTCCATGCCATCTCCGCGCCGCCGGGAAATGGGTAGATCGCCGTCGGGACGAAGAGCGCGGTCGACTCGGCGATCGGCTTACCGAGCAGCTCGACCAGCGCGTCACGGATGCTCGCGTTCTTGATGCCACCCGAGGTGAGTAGGAGTTTCAATCTGCCTCCCGGAGTCGTTGGGTAAGGACGTTCTGAGTGCTGAGGTCTCCAGCGGTGTAGAGACCCTCAGATAACCGCGAACTCATCGCCCTGCGAGCACTCAGGCGTCATTCCGGAACACTGGCCCAGCCGAGCGGGAATCTCGATTCTTGGTCCGCTCTCGCGCAGTTGCGTCAGCCGCGGTGGGTCAGCAGCTCGTCCAGCTCGAGCCTGCCGTCGTTCCGCGGCGCGTCGTCCGAGCCGTAGCGCCGCCACTCCGCGAACGGCCTGTCCCACGCGAGCTCGAGATCATTCCCGTCCGGATCGCTCAGGTAGACGGCGAGATGCGTGCCGTGATCCGTGAGCTGGCGCAACGGAATGCCCGCGTCAACGAGGCGGCCGACGGCATCCGCGAGCTCCGCCTGCGAGGAGAAGTTGAGCGCCACGTGATGCAGCCCCGCGACGCCGTCAGGCTGCGGCGGCCCGTCTGCTGACTTCCACGTGTTGAACGCAAGGTGGTGGTGATAGCCGCCGGCCGAAACGAAGAGGATGTCGCCCCTCGTCCCCCACCCGGGCACGCCGCGTGCCTCGTGAACGACGTCAAAGCCGAGAATCCCGACGTAGAAGTCCCGCACGCGGTCGATATCGGCAGTACGCAGGTGCACATGGCCGATCCGCACGTTCGGATCGATCGGCCGCTCGGCGCGCAGCTCCGGCTCGATAGGGCCCTGCGGTCCGCTCATTGATCCGGCCATGAGCCGGTCCTCCTTTGATCGGGGCGACCCCTCGTCGAGGATCCCACGGTGCCGACCGAGCGTCAACCTGGCGGCGTGAGGCGGAACGAGAACCGCCATTCGCGTACGGCCGTTCGGGCGTGATTCCGGAACACTGGCGCAGCCGAGCGCGAATCTCGATTCGCAGTCCGCTATCCGGCAACCACGGGCTGTAGCTATCCGAATCCTTTAGCGAGGTGCTGGGCGGCGCGGTTGCCTACATTACGGTGATGAAGCTAGGAGAAGCACTCACCTTGCGCAGCCAACTGCAGACGCGGTTTCAGCTCCTCCGCGAGCGCCTGAAGGCAAGCGCCGTAGTCCAAGAGGGAGAACAGCCGCCTGAAGATCCGACAGCGCTTCTCGCAGAATTAGAAGCCGCCGCTGCTGAACTCGAATCGCTGATCGCTCGAATCAACAAGACGAACCTCGCGACGACAATCTCTGATGGCAGAACCGTGACCGACGCTCTCGCGCGGCGCGACCACCTCGGGCTGCTCCAATCGGCGCTGCATCAGGTGGCAGAGACTGCAAGCGCGGCGCAGACCCGCTATGGCAAAGCCGAATTGCGGATCGTGCGGACGGTCGATGTTGGCGCTCTGCGACAGAGAGCGGATGACCTTGCAAAGGAGAGGCGGGAGCTGGACGCGTCGATCCAGGAATCTAATTGGCAGACAGAGCTGGTCGACTAGACGCGGAGTCGGTAGCCCAAGAGACGAGCAGCGTGCACGAGGCGGCGACTGCCAAAGTCGCATCCGGCGACGCGACGGGCGGGCGTCAGGGGTTCGATTCCCCACATCACAGCGCAGCGCCCAGCACCGCGCACCCGTCACCGAGCACGACGCACAGAGCACAACCGCGTGCAGGGCTTGTCTCGAAGGTGAGGGTGGGTGCGGGGATTCTCAGGCGTCATTGGTCGAACTCGGCGAGCCGACGAGATCTGGCTTGTGACGGTCTCTGACGGCGGGCATCGAACCGCCATTACCGTTAGTCCCGTTCAGGGGTCATTTCGGAACACTGGCGCACGCGAGGTTCCAGCGCTCCGTTTGCGAGGTCGCTCGCCGGAGGCTCGTTGCCCTGCGGTTTTCCACGACTTACAATCTCGCGATGCGTCGGGGGAGGTTTCAGCTTGCCTGCGCTGCAGCGCTGGCGGCGACGGTCGTGAGCGCTGCGACGGCTGCCGCGACGAGTCGCGATCTGGTCATCCGGCTCGACACGGCAGATCAGGCGCAGGCGAAGCAGGCTGTGCTCCGGTCGCACGACTTCCCGTCCGAGTGGAGGTACCACCCCATCGCGCTTCGCGGCGTGAGCATCGACGCCACATGCCCTGGGCTCGACACTGACCTGTCCACGTTGGTAGTCACCGGCCAGACCGGTTCACGCGGCACTCGTAGCTACGGCTCGTTTTCGCGGCAGGACGTCGTGACTGAGGCGTTTCTTTTCGCGAGTCCCAGCCAGGCTCGGATGATCCAGGCGCGCATCCCGAGTGCGTTCATGCGGCAGTGCCTCGGCCGCGCCGGCGCTCAGGATGGCCACGGTGGACACATCGATTCCGTCTCCCGGCTCGACCTGAAAGCACACGGAGTCGGCGTCCGCGGCTACCGGGTCGTGGTGACCGCTGGTCAGACGTCGACCTGGGGCGACTATCTCTTCCTCCAGGCCCACAGAACGTGGGTGACGATCTTCTATACCTCTACGCCGCAGCCGCATGTCCTCGAAGAGCAGTTTCTGGCAGCGGTAGCCGCGCGAATCTCCTGAGCGAGAATTGCGGTCGAGGCGCCTGACGGGCGCTTAGATGGCCGCTTGGCGCATCAACGCACGGGAGCTGTCCTCTCCGACTCGGTAAACAACTTGCCGATTCGCTCTGGCGTCATTCCGGAACACTGGCGCAGGCGAGCGACGTTCGCGGTGATTCTCGACAGGCAACAACCGGTCAGCCTGGTGGCAGATCTGCTGCAACCACGGCGAGGTCATCGGCCGTCCAGGTCGTCTGCGCCTTGAACCCGGCGGCTGCGAGCCACGCGAGCTGGTCGTCGAGACGGTCGGGCCGGTCGAAATCGCGGCTGAGCGGGATCTGTGCGTTTGCAGGATCCGTCGGGACGATCACGTCGGCGAGCGCGAACCGTCCTCCCGGGCGAAGCACCGCCGCCACGCGCGCAAACAGATCACGCTTGCCGGCGGCGTCTAGGTGGTGCACGGCAAGAGCGGAAAAGACGAGGTCGAACGGCCCCTCGGGCAGAGGATCCTCGAGGCGCTGCACGCGCAGATCCGCTCCGGTCAGCGCTTCCCGCGCCACCGCGAGCATCGCCTCACTCGCGTCGATCCCGACCAGCTGTGCCCCTCGGTGCCGTGCGAGCATCCGCTGGGAAGTCTCACCCGTCCCGGTGCCGAGCTCCAGGATCGTCGCGGCCGTCACGCCCTCCGACGCACGCACCGTCGCGTCCTGCAGCTCGTCGTAGCGCGCAACGTCGCCGCGGATCATCGACAAATATGTCTCGGGGTCGAAATGGAACTGCGACATCGGCCTTCTCCGACGATACCCCGGAGCTCCGCGCGCCGGCACAACTCGACTGAAGGCCTTCAGACGTCATTCCGAAACACTGGCGAGAGGCGAGCGGTACGGACGTGGGTCACAGAATCAAGTCAGAGCGACCCGATGCTTCATCGTCGTCTGACTCCCGATCCAGCCGCTCTGGGTCGAGCAGGAGGGCGCGAACTTCGGCCAGGTAGTGCGGGGTTGCGAGCGCGACGAACGCAGTTGGTCGATCTTGATACGAGGGGTGGTCAGGGCCGTCCCCTGGAAATGCGGTCGTGGAAGCGAACCAGAGCGCCGCCGCGAGTGACTCGCTGGTGTGTCCCGTCGTCATAAGGAACGGCACCGCTGCTTCGCCTTCGGCATCAGTCACGTCGAGGTACGCCAGGTCCGAGAGAACCTCGACGCGTTCACACTCCGGGCCCCATGCGCAGACATATGTGCAGCTGTGGTTGAGCATCTCCCGAACGAATGCGCGTATGAGCGAGTCGGGTGTCCCGCGCGCGTCCGCCGCGATGAAGGCGACGAACCAGTCGACTCCAAGGTCGAGCGGCCACTGCCAATCGTCGTGGAGGTCCGCAAGCAGGACGTCGCGGTGATGGGTTCGTGGAATTGCTAGGCGTTCGACCAAGAGGTCCCGGCTCAGGGAGACATTCCCGCGCACTGGCCGAGGCCTTGAGCCGAGGGTTGGCGGCCCCCGCGGAAGCGCCTCAACACGCTCATCGAGCTGGTGCAGAATCCGATGGCGCCAGAATCGCGTTGAGCCGTTCTAGGCTTGCCGCCGGCCATAGCGCTTCCATGTCGTAGTAGACCTCGAACGCCGGAGTGGACTCCGGGATCGTGAGCCAGCTCACCTTCGATTTCGTGAAGATATGGACGTCAGGGGTGACCTCTGACGGCTGATCGAGGGTTCCTCCGCGCACGTACCGCACCTCGGGTCGTCCGTACTCGCTGTAAACCGCCACTTGGCAGGTCGGACAGCGGAAGATTCGCTGCGTGTTGCCATCGTCTCGTGGAACTTCGACCGGCTGCGGAGCTCCGGCGACCATCTCCACGTGGCTTGCCTCGATCATCAGATTGATCACAAAGGCGCTTCCGGTCTGGCGCTGACAGTTCCGGCAATGACAGCAATGGATGAAGAGTGGATCGGACTGCAGCCGGTACCGAATCGCGCCGCAGGCGCAGCCGCCTTCACGAAGCGCGCTCATAGCTCCTCGAGTACACCAGCATGGAGTCCAGACGGTACCGCGATCTCCTGGAGGCGTGCTCGCGCTCGGCCCATCACGGAGCACTCGCGACGCTGGAGCCCAAGTGTTCGGGGCCATTCGCCTCGCATAACGCTCCGCGAGACGAAGCCCGGATGGCTAGCGGATGAGTGGCCCGACAGCCTGGCAAAGAACCCGGTCAGGAATACGGCATCAAACCACCGAAGCAGCGACGAGAACTGACGGACGCTCAGGCGTCACTCGTGAACACTGGCGCAGCCGAGCGCGCGTGTCTCAAACCGAGTAGCTCGCTTCTGGACCGGGGGTAAACAGTTTCCAGTTCCCCTCGGAGACGACCTCGACCGCACCGTCGGCCACTTTGATAGCGGTTTGGTCATCGATCGCGTACGTCGGGACTGGTATTTCGAAGGCCCACTTTTCTACGTTGGCCATGGAGGAGTCCTCGAAGCCCTCGCGATCCACATGTACGCGCAACGCGAAATCGACCAACCCCAGGGCGCTATCGCCTTCCCGC
>DASYPH010000009.1:0-15203 GCA_036006925.1 Gaiellaceae bacterium | reverse complement strand
CACATGCGCCGGTTCCACTCCTCCGGAAGCTGCTCCAGCGGGAACGACTCGGCGAGCATGTCCTGCTCGAGCTCGAAGCGCAGGATCACGTGCAGGTTGTACGTCGACTCGTCGGCGTCGACGCGGATCAGCGACGGCTCGACGAAGTTCGCCTCGCGGTACCACTGCTCGGTGTCGTAGCTCGCGAGCTCCGGCTGCAGCTCCTGCAGGCGCGGGAAGAAGTGGCGCCAGAAGGGCAGCGAGCGCCCGACGAGGTTCTCCCACATGCGGCTCTGCGACTCGTGCATGCCCAGCGAGACCCCGCGGGCCAGCGGGCTGTGCTCCAGCGCCTCGTCGACCTGGCGCTCGTACAGGCCGTGACCGAACTCATGCATCGTCCCGAAGAGTCCGCCCAGGTGCTCGGTGAAGTACCGCGTCGTGATTCGGATGTCGGTCGTGCCCGTGCCGGAGGCGAACGGGTGCACCGTCGGATCGAGGCGCCACGCGTCGTCCGTGTAGCCGAACGCGCGCACCACTTCCAGCTCGAAGACCTTCTGCGCAGCGAGGTCGAAGTCGTGCGGTGGGAGGGGCTGCGGATTGAGCGCGGCGACCTCCTTGACGAGCGGCGCCTGGTGCTCCTTCAGGTAGTCGAAGATGCGCCGTACTTCCTTCGTGGTCATGTCGCGCTCGTAGTCGTCGAGCACGATGTCGTACGGCTCGTCCTTCACGTCGAAGCATTCGATGTACTGCTTGCGCAGGTCGAGGTTCTTGCGGAGGACCGGCAGGAAGGTCTTGAAGTCGTTGTTCCTGCGGGCCTGCACCCAGACCGGGTTCGCGAGCGCCGCCGAGCGGGAGATCTCGGCGCGTAGATCGGGCGAGACACGGCGGGCCTTTTCCCAGTCGCGCCAGGTGACGCGGATCAGGCTCGCCTCGAACGAGTCGTACTCGTGACTCTCGCCCCACGCACGGAGGCTGTCGAGCAGGCGCCCGATCTCGGGATCGGTGAACTTCGTGTGCGAGATACGCCCGATCGTCGCCAGCTGCTCGGCCCGGATCCCGGCGCCGCGTGCCGGCATCATCACGTGCTGATCCCAGCCGAGCAGCGCGCCGGTCTTGTTCAGGTCGGCGATCTCGGCGAGGCGCCCACGCAGGTCGTCGAACGTTGCCTGACTCATGGCATCGGAACCACTATCACGTTTCGGGACGGCTGGCTGGTGACTGCGGTCCGCCGTCCAAGTGGCGGTCCGGAGAGGGAGCTCCGAGGACGACCTCCCTCTCCGGATGAACGCCCCCGGGATTGCGGCGCCGAACGGGGTCTGTATTCGCCGCCGCGGCGAGTGCGAACCGCCAGTACTGAGTATGGATATGGGTCTCGGCGTTGCGCTAGAGAACTTGCAAATCAGATTCCTGTGTCCTCGGCCAGGTGGACGATCGCGCTCAGCCGGCGCTGGGCGGCGGCCTTCGTGAGCGGCGGCCGTGCCTTCGCGCCGAGCTCGCGCAACGACGCGGACGGGTGGCGCAGGCGCAGCTCCGCGATCTCGGCAAGGGTCGGTGGCAGGCGGCCCTGGTCGAGCGAGCGGATCGCCTCGAGCTGGCGGTGCGCCGCCCGGGCCGTGCGGACGAGGTTCGCCTCGTCGGCGTTCGCGAGCCGATTCGCCCGCGCCCGCGTTGCGGCGACAACCGCATGCTCCTCGAGCACGAGCGCCGTCCGCCCCGCGCCGGCGATCGCGAGCAGATCGCCGATGGGCTCGTGACCCTTGGCGTAGGCAACCGCATGGTGACGCCGCTCGAGCGCGCGCAGCGGCACACCTTCGCCCGCCGCAACGTCGACGATGAACGCGGCGCCTTCGGCGGTCGACGTGCGGAGCTCGAGATGCGGGTCGCGCGGCCCGGAGAGCGAGCCCGCGCCGAGGAGCGCGCCGCGCAGGTAGGCCCCGCGACAACACGATCGTCCGACGACACGCCGGGGAGGCTGCTCGAGCGGAGCGCGCGAGGCCGAGAGCACGCCGGCCTCGCGTAGCACTGCCAGTCCTCGCTCGTCGACGTCCGTGTGTAGCTGGTAGCGGGTCGCCCGGTCGAACGCCTGGCGGTGATACGTCCTGATCTCCGAGCGGACGCCGAGGTCGCGCAGCAGCGCGAAGGCCCGCCGGGCGGCCGCCGAGCTCGCCAGGTCGAGGTGAACCGCGACGCTTTTGCCGCGCAGGTGCCAGGCACCGCTGACGTGGAAGAGCGCCGACAGTTCGGCGACGCGGCAGCAGTGCCGGGTCGGAGCGATCTGCGCGAGCTCGTCCCGAAGGTCCTCCGACAGGGCCATCTAGATGCTCACTCCCTCGAGCGCGAGCAGGCGGCGCTTGTAGTCGACCCCGAGGTCGCCGTACGAGCCGATGCCGTCGGAGCCGACGACGCGGTGGGTCGGGATGAACGGCGACAGCGAGCAGCGCCCGCAGAAGGTGCCGACGGCGCGCGCCGCGCCCGGATAGCCGGCGAGCAGGGCGAGCTCGCCATAGCTCACGACCTCGCCGCGCCGAACCTTCCGCAACGCCCGCGCGCACCGGCCGTAGAAGCCGTCTTGGAGCCGAAGCCGGACGTCGGCGAAGTCGTCGGCCTCGCCGGTGAAGAAGGCGGTCAACCTAACCGCAAGCTCATCGCCCTGGAAGCGGGCGACCGTGTCAGGACGCGTCCGGCGCGGCCGGGGCAGCTCGGTGTGGAAGACGCGGCCCCGTTCGAGCCAGACCTCGCCCACGCCGAAGCCGGGTGCGTCGTACTGGACGAGCGTCGGCTTCATTCCCCTGGATTGTGTAGCTTCGCGCCGGTGACACGGGCCAGGCTGCCTGCTTTCGGGTTCCTCTACGTCGCGCTCGCCGTGCCGGCGCTGATCCTCGGGACCGACCATCGCCAGGCGGCGTCCGCCGTCTTCGCCGGCGCAGTCTTCGGCTACCTCTGGTTCGTCGCAAGCCTCCGCGCCCGGTTGATCCGCTTCGACCCCGACGGCCTGTTCGCGAGTGTCGTCGTGCTCGGCTGCGCCGCCTATCTCGCCCTCCAGACGCTGACGCTGTACCTCGGCAGCAGCGAGCTCGCTGCCCCCGCGGCGGCCTGCGCTGCGACCGCGATCATCGGCTCGTCACTCGCAGCCTGGCGCGCGCGGAAGATCGCGCCCTGGTTCGGCCGGGCCGGCGTCGTCGGTGGCGTCGCTGTGCTCAGCGTCGGGATCGTCGAAGGGGCGGCGAACTGGACGCTCGCCGGCAGCACGGTCTTCGCCTCGGCCCTCGGTTTCATCGTCTGGGTGCTCGTGACGGCGACGTATCTCCTGCGGCGGTGAGCGGCCTGCGCCGTAATCTACGGCCATGAGCACACACGCCATCTTCCGTCCGCCACCCGTCCACAACGAACCGGTTCTCGGCTTCGAGCGCGACAGCGCCGAGCGTGCGCGCCTGCAGGCGCGGCTCGAGCAGATGCGCGGTGAGCAGCCCGAGCTGCCGCTCGTGATCGGCGGCAAGGACGTCACGACCGGCGACCTTCGCCCGGCGGTGATGCCGCACGACAAGGAACATGTCCTCGCGACCGTCCATCAGGGCGGCGCCGAGCACGTGCAGCAGGCGATCGACGCGGCCGCGACCGCCTGGGAGGACTGGTCGACGTGGCCGTGGGAGGACCGAGCCGCCGTGTTCCTACGCGCCGCCGAGCTCCTCTCCGGGCCGTGGCGCGAGACGCTGCTCGCGGCGACGATGCTCGGCCAGTCGAAGACCGCTCACCAGGCGGAGATCGACGCCGCGGCGGAGGCGATCGACTTCTTCCGCTTCAACATCGAGTTCATGCTGCGGATCTACCAGGAGCAGCCGATCTCGTCGCAAGGCGTGTGGAATCGCCTCGAATACCGGCCGCTCGAAGGCTTCGTCTTCGCCGTCTCACCGTTCAACTTCACTGCGATCGCCGCCAACCTGACGAGCTCACCGGCGCTGATGGGAAACACCGTCGTCTGGAAGCCGGCCGGCACCGCGATGCTCTCCGCGTACTACCTGATGCGGCTCTTCCAGGAGGCGGGGCTGCCGGACGGAGTGATCAACCTCGTCTACGGCAGCGGCGCGACGATCGGCGATGCGGCGCTGGCGAGTCCGCACCTCGCCGGCATCCATTTCACGGGCTCGACGCCCGTCTTCAACGGGATGTGGCGCACCGTGGCGGCCAATATGGACCGCTACCGCAACTACCCGCGCATTGTCGGCGAGACCGGCGGTAAGGACTTCATCGTCGCCCATCCTTCTGCCGACGTCGCCTCGCTCGCCGCGGCGATCGTGCGCGGCTCGTTCGAGTACCAGGGCCAGAAATGCTCGGCCGCCTCCCGCGTCTACGCGCCTTCGAACCTGTGGCCGGAGCTGCGGGAGCGCCTCCAGGAGGAGGTCGCGTCGATCAAGGTCGGCGACGTCACCGACTTCGGCAACTTCATGGGCGCGGTGATCGACGGTGCCTCGTTCTCCACGCAGGTCGAGGCGATCGAGGAGGCGAAGAGCAATGCGGACACCGAGATAGTCGTCGGCGGCGGCTATGACGACTCGCGTGGCTTCTTCGTCGACCCGACGGTGCTCGAGACACGCGACCCGGATTTCCGTCTGATGCGGGAGGAGATCTTCGGGCCGGTCGTCACGACCTACGTGTACGACGAGTCGAAGTGGGACGACACGCTGCGCCTCGTCGATCGGACCGCTCCGTACGCGCTCACGGGCGCGGTGTTCTCGGAGGATCGCGCCGCGGCGGCGGACGCCCAGCAGCAGCTGCGCTACTCGGCGGGCAACTTCTACGTGAACGACAAGCCGACCGGTGCGGTCGTCGGCCAGCAACCCTTCGGCGGCGCGCGGGCCTCAGGCACGAACGACAAGGCCGGGTCGCTGTGGAACCTGATCCGCTGGGTCAGCCCGCGTTCGATCAAGGAGACGTTCGTCCCGCCGGCGAACTACCGCTACCCGTTCCTCGACGCCGAGCCCGACACCGCGGGTACCTGAGGCGCGCTCACTTGACGTGAAAGACCCGCGCGACCGCGGTCGCACCTGAGGCGGTGCGCGCGTAGGCGACAGCGAGGTGCTTGCCCGGCGCGAGCGCGGTGCTCGGCGCGCCGTAGATCGTGCCCTTCGTCGCCGTCAGCCCGCCGCCCTTCTCGAGCAGCTCGGTCCCGTCGACCCACAGGGCCGACTCGACGAGCGGCGAGCCGGCCGCAAGCGTGGCTGCAACCTGGGAGATCGGAGCGACCGTGCCCCGCGGGCCGAGGAACGTCACCTTGACGGCGCCGCTTCGGTCCGGCTTCCACTCGCCGCCGACGAGGTGGAGCGCGACGGCGGAATCGCCCTTGACGACGACCGCCCACTCGCCGCCCTGGTAGAGCGTCGTACTGCCCTGTACCGCAGCGGCAGGATCCGGCGGCTGAGCGGACGTGGTCGTCGAAACGGTCTTCGCAGAGCCGCAGCTCGCGGCAAACGCGGCGACGAGCAGCAACGGAGCGAGGCGGCGCACGGGCGGAAGCGTAGTTACGCGCCGCCGGTGCGGTGCAGCTGCGCGTAGATCCGCCTCGCCGTCCGGGCCGGGACGCCGGGAACGCCCTCCAGCTCTTCACGGGATGCGGCAGCGACCCGCTCCGCCGACCCGAAATGCTGCAGGAGCGCACGCCGCCGCACCGGCCCGACGCCTTCGAGCTGGTCGAACATCGACGCGCGCGCAGCGCTGTCTCGGCGCTGGCGGTGGAAGGTGATCGCAAAGCGGTGCGCCTCGTCGCGGACACGCTGCAGCAACTGCAGCCCCGCCGTGTGGGATGGGAGGAGGATCGGCTGCGACCGCCCGGGAACGAACACCTCCTCGATCCGCTTTGCGAGCGCGATCACCGCCACGCGCGGGAGATCGAGCTCCTGCATCGCCTCGAGGGCGGCCGACAACTGCCCCTTGCCACCGTCGATCACGACCAGGTTCGGCGTCACGGCGAACGACTCGTTCCACTCCTCCGAGCCCGGATCGGCCTGCAAGCGCGCGAAGCGGCGTGTGATCACCTCGCGCATCGACGCGAAGTCGTCCTGTCCCTCCACAGCCCGGAGCGTGAACTTGCGGTAGTGACTCTTTTTCGCGATCGCGTCTTCGAACACGACCATCGAGCCGACGACCTCTTGACCCTGGATGTTCGAGATGTCGAAGCACTCGATCCGGAGCGGCAGCGATTCGAGGTTCAGCGCCTCGCGCAGCTCTTCGAGCGCCTCGACCCGGCGTGCGTGTTTGCTCTCGGCGACGAACGATTCCGACTCGAGCGCCAGCGCAGCGTTCTGCTGCGCAAGCTCCTGCAAGCGTCGTTTCTCGCCGCGCTCCGGCACCCGCACCTCGACGCGCGAGCCGCGCCGGACGGCCAGGAACTCGGCCAACGCCGAGGTGTCGCCCGCGCCATGTGGAACGAGGATCTGCGGTGGAATCGCAGGCGAGCTGCCGTAGTACTCGAGGCAGAACTGCTCGAGCACCTCGCCGACGTCCTCGCCCGCGGCATTCTCAAGATGGAATGCGTAGCGATCGACCATGCGGCCGTCACGTAGCGGAAACACCTGGACGGCCGCACGCTCGGGCGAGACCGCGATGCCGATCACGTCGATCGTCCCGATCGACTTGCGCTCGACCGCCTGCCGCTCGGACAATCGCTCGATCGCCCGTAACCGGTTGCGGTAGCGAGCGGCATCCTCGAACCGCTCGGCGGACGCCGCCTCCTGCATCTGCTCGGTGAGCCGACGCCGGATCGGCCGGTCGTCGCCGGAGAGAAACTCGATCACCTGCTCGATCAGGTCGCGATACTCCTCCTTCGAGATGTACCCGACGCAGGGTGCGTGGCAGCGTTCGATGTGGTAGTCGAGGCACGGGATGCCGCTGCGCCGGCCGGGCTGCGGCCCCTCACACGGCCGGTAGCGAAAGACGCGGTTCAACACGTCGAGCGTCTCACGCACGGTCTTCGCGTTCGCGTAGGGGCCGAAGTAGACGACACCGCGGCGATGCCGCTCGCGTGTGAACATGACACGCGGAAAGTCGTCCTCGACCGTGACGGCGATGTACGGGAACGACTTGTCGTCACGGAGCCGCACGTTGTACGGCGGCCGGTGGCGCTTGATCAGGTTCTGCTCGAGATGGAGCGCCTCGACCTCCGTCTGCGTGACGATCGTCTCGATTGCCTCCACGCGGGCCGCCATCTGGCGGATCCCGGGCCGGGTGTCGCTCGACCCAGCCTGGAAGTAGGAACGCACGCGCGACCGGAGCGTCTTGGCCTTGCCGACGTACAGCACGTCGCCACGCGCCCCGCGAAACAGGTACACGCCCGGCTTGGCGGGCAACTGCTTGAGCTGGCTCTCGACGGCGTCTGCCGACATCGGTGCCAGCGTACCGAGGGGCTTCAACCTCGCCTGGAGTGGGCAGGCTGCTGCGAATGAGAACCATCTGCTCGTTGTTCGGAGTCGCCGTGCTCGCCGCCGTCGCGCTCGCCGCGGCCGGCTGCGGCAGCTCGAAACCAGGCACGCCACCCCTGGTCGTCGGAGTGGTCGACGACGCGGCGAAATGGGCGCCCGACCCGAATCGCTCGCTGGCCCAGACTCACGCAGCCGGGTTCGACGCGATCGTGATCAGCGCCGTCTGGGAGCGGGGCGCGACACCCGCGCACGATCTGCCGCCGCTCCGACGGGCGGTGCGCGCCGCGGTCGGCCACGACGTCGAGCCGGTGCTGGCGGTCTACCAGCTGAGCTCGTCGACGCCTGACACGAGCGCCGACCGGGCCTCCTTCGCCGCCTACACGGCCGCGCTGGCGCGCGCGTTGCCCTCGGTGCGCCAGGTGATCGTCGGCAACGAGCCGAACCTGAACCTGTTCTGGGAGCCGCAGTTCGGCCCGGACGGAAGCGACGTCGCAGCCGCGTCGTACGAGGCACTGCTCGCCACGACCTACGACGCGCTGAAAGCCCTCTCCACCCCTCCGGACGTGATCGGCGGCGGCCTCGCGCCGCGCGGCGGCGACGATGCGTCTGCCTCGCGGCAGACCCACTCCCCGACGGCGTTCATCCGCGATCTCGGTGCGGTCTACCGTGCGAGCGGTCGGAGCAAGCCGCTGATGGACGCGTTCTCGATCCATGTCTACGGAGAGAGCCCGCGCATTCCCCCGGGGCTCGCACATCCGCGGACGACCTCGCTCGGGATTGCCGACTATCACCACCTGGTCGCGCTGCTCGGGGCGGCGTTCGACGGCACCGCCCAGGCCGGGTCAGAGCTTCCGATCGTCTACGGCGAGTACGGCGTCGAAACGAGCGTCCCGGCGGACAAGGCGTCGCTGTATCAGGGCCGTGAGGTCGTATCAGCGGTCAATTCGGCGACGCAGGCCGTGTTCTACCGACAGGCCATCGAGCTCGCCCGACACCAGCCGACGGTGCGCATGCTCTGCTTCTTCCACGTCGATGACGAGTCCCGCCTGGCCGGCCTGCAGAGCGGCGTGCGCTACGTCGACGGAACGCCGAAACCGAGTCTCGACGCGGTCCGAACGACGCCGCGGGCGCGCTAGCCTTCACCACGTGACGGAGAGCGGCCAGTACATCGCGTACACGTTCTTTCGGGTCGACCCCGCCTGGCGCCGCCTGCCGGTCGAAGAACGGTCGGCGGCGAAGGACGCGTTCGCAGACGTGATCGCGGACTTCGCCGGGCGCTTCGAGTCGCTGCGGGCATACACGACCGCCGGCGTGCGGCCCGAGACCGATTTCTTCCTCTGGAAGATCACCGAGCGGTACGACGACCTCGGCGAGCTCGGAGCGGCGCTCAACGCGACGCCGCTGGCCGCGTGGCTCGAGACGCCGTACTCCTACCTCGCGACATCGAAGGCCTCGGAGTACACGTCGGCGCGGCGGGCCCGCCGCATCGTCCCCAAGGGCTCGCCGTATCTCGTGGTCTACCCGTTCGTGAAGGTGCGGCCGTGGTACGCACTGTCCGAGGCCGACCGGCAGCGGGCGATGGACGAGCACATGCGGATCGGCCGCGAGGAGTTCCCGACGATCCACAACCACACGACCTATTCGTTCGGGATCGACGACCAGGAGTTCATGACCGCCTTCGAGTGTGATGAGCCGGCTGACTTCATGCACCTGATGCTGAGGCTGCGCGAGACCGAAGCGTCGCGGTACACCGAGCGGGACACGCCGATCTTCGTCGGGCAGCACCTGCCGATCGTCGAGACGCTCGCCCGCCTCGACGGGGTCGGGTCGCTAGTCGAAGACCACGGTTAGCGCCGTGATCTCACCGCGATCGTGCGTCAGCACCAGCTGCCCGGTGCCGCCGTTCAACCACGCGAACGCAGCCACGGCCGTGCGCTCGTCTCGGTCCTGGACGCCGAGCAGGCGGATCTCGTCGTCAGGCGGCTGCTCGCGGTAGGCACTGCGAATCGCTTCGAGGCCGATGAACGGCCCAGCCGGTGTGTTCTCGAAGCGCAGCTTGGCCGCTGCGGCGAAGCGTCCGAGCATCGGCTCCCAGTCGCCCGTGCGCACGCCGTCATTGAACGCGCGCACGTGTGCCTGCAGCAGATCTGTTCCCGAGCTCACGCGAGGCGCTTCTGCTCGAGCCACGTGCGAACGCCGACGTACACGCAGGCGGCCGCGACGAGCACGAAGGCGAGGGCATCCCGCCCTTGTGGCTTCGCGAGCAAGAGCCAGCCGATATCGATCACCAGCAGGCCGACCGCGGCATAGAAGACACCCTGAGTCCGCGTCGGCCAGAGCTCGATCTCACGTCGCGCCGAATCGCGCCAGAAGAAATACCCCACGACCGCGATCGCGATCACGAAGGCGAACCGCAGCAGCGTGCCCGCTGTCGCCAGTGCGGTTTCGGCGTTGAGCACGACGATCGCCGCGGCGATGACCGCGACGATGAGCAGGTTGCGGACGAACGGCGTCATGCGGTCATGTAGGCCCGGACGCCGAGCGCAGCGGCGACCAGGGTGGCGACGGCGAACCAGAGCAGGCGAGCGCGCGGCTCGGCCGGCGCATAGAGCCAGGGAGACAGCACCACCAGCAGCGCGAAGGTGCCGTACGCGTAGTGCAGGTGGTCGGAGGCGCGCCGATGGTCGGACAGGAGCAGCAGTCCGAGCGCGACCTGCCCGACGATCAGGGTCTGGGCGAGCGCGAGCACGTGCCCGACCGAGCTGCCGGCACGCCCCCGCCGCCAGGCTGCGAACGCGATCAGCGCCGAGACGGCGCACGTCGCGATTACCAGGAATGCGTTCACATGGTGGGCCGTTAGCATCGGAGCCACTGGAATCTAGCGAGAGGGCTCACGTGATCGAAGAAGGCTCACCCGCACCCGAGTTCGAACTGCAAGCCGACAGCGGCGAGACCGTCAAGCTGTCGGAGCTCCGCGGCAAGCAGGTCGTCCTCTACTTCTACCCCAAGGACGACACGCCCGGCTGCACGACGCAGGCCTGCGGGCTCCGCGACGTGTACGGCGAGTTGGAACGCGAGGGTGCCGTCGTGCTCGGCGTCTCTCCCGACGACGCGGCGTCGCACGTCAAGTTCAAGGAGAAGTACGAGCTGCCGTTCACGCTGCTCGCCGACGAGGGTCACCACGTCGCCGACGAGTACGGCGTGTGGACCGAGAAGAAGTACAAGGGCCGCACGTACATGGGCGTCGCGCGCTCGACGTTCGTGATCGCAGAGGACGGGACCGTGAAGAAGGTGCTGCGTGACGTCAAACCCGCGACGCACGCGGACGACGTGCTGGCGACGCTCAGGAGCTAGACAGCTCCGACCAGCGAGATCGTCTTCTCGTCCGCGCTCGCCCCGTAGTCGTCGCCGAGCTTCGACCGCAACGTGTTCTCGAGCTCGCCGCTCCGCTCGAGCTCCTCGACGATGTCGGCGCCGCCGACGAGCTCGCCCTTGACGAACACCTGCGGGATCGTCGGCCAGCCGGAGATGGCCGAGAGGTCTTGCCTGATCTGCGGGTCGGCGAGGACGTCGACCGTCGTCACCGAGGCACCCGCACGCCGAAGCGCCTGCAGGGCGCGGTCGGAGTTACCGCACATCACGAACTGCGGCGTGCCCTTCATGAAGAGTGCAACATCCGCGCCGTCGATCACATTCTTGATCTCGTCCGTGTAGGTCATGCAGATCCTCTCGTCTTGATTCGCAGCTCATGGATCGACCCGTCGGCGAGCGGTCCCGCCAGCGCCTCGTAGACGCGGCGATGCTGCTCGACCAGTGACAGGCCCTCGAGGGAAGCCGATGTGACGGCCACCTGGAAGTGGTCGCCGCCCCCGGTTCGGTCGACCACGTCGAGCTCGGTCGCGTCCGGGAACGCGCCTGCCAACAACTCCTTCAACGGCTCGACCGCGGTCATGCGTCGATCGTACCGAGCACGAGCCGGTCGCCGGGATGCACGCCGGCCGCACCACCCACAGGCAGCTCGATCACGACCTTCGCTCCTTTGTGACCCGCCATTCGCCACGGCCGCAGGTCTCGAACGACGTCCAGCACGACGAGGTCGCGGTCGCAGAACACGGCGTCGATCGCGAAGCGCATGAAGAACATATGGATCGAGCCGGCGGGCCGAAACAGCATGCCTTCGCCGGGTTCGAGCGAGGAGCGTCCGAGCAAGCCCCTCAGACGTGTCAGCGGATTCGTCGCGAGGAAACAGCGGTCGCAGACCGCTACACCGCTGTCCGTGATCAGTGTTGCAGCGTCCACGCCGGAAGGTTCGTGAGTCTAACCCTAACGGGTGATCTTCGAGCGAAAGCTGTGCTTATCACTCGTTTGGGGATCGCGGTCTTCGACAGCGCGTCGATTAATGCGACGCAAAGTCCCACCCGGAAACGCAACGCACTCGTGCGTGGGCCAAACCGGAACCGAAGGTTATGTCCCTCGTTGCCGCCGAAGGGAGGTGCAACTTAATGACACTTCGCAACTGGCTCAATCTTTTCAACATCCAGCTGCGCAAGGAGGAAGGCCAGACGATGACCGAGTACGGCATCCTGCTGGCGCTGATCGCGGTCGTCGTGATCGCAGCGCTCCTCCTTCTCGGCCCGGCCATCGTTGGCGTCTTCAACAACGTCACGTCCAACCTCTAGCCCACGCGCGTGATGCGGCGGGCCCTCTTTCGCGAGGGCCCGCCGGCACGCACACCAAATGCAGGCCCCAAAAGCAGGAAGAAACCATGCAGACCCGCCGCCTCAGGAAACTCGAAAACCAATCCGGCCAGACGATGACGGAGTACGCGGTCATTCTCGCGTTCATCTTCCTCGTCGTCGTCGTCGTGATCCCGGCCTTCGCGAGCGCGATCAGCGGTCTGTTCACCAGTGTCATGAGCGGGTTCGGAGGCTGAAATTCATGCGCCTCCTACAGCGTCTGCGCAACGAACGCGGCCAGGCAATGGTCGAGTTCGCGCTCGTTCTGCCGATCCTGATGGCGTTGCTGCTCGGGATCATCCAGTTCGGGATCGTCTTCAACAACTACATCACGCTCACGGATGCAACCCGCGCCGGCGCACGGAAGGCCGCGGTCAGCCGCTTCGTCGGCGACAGCGGTGCCTCCGCGAAAGCAGCGGTCGAAAACTCGGCGCAGGGCCTCGACCAGAGCAAGCTCGCGCCCACGATCTCCGTGACGGCGTCACCTGATTGGAACACGCCCGGCAACGACGTCACGGTCACGGCGTCGTACCCGTACTCGATCAACATCCTCGGCTGGACGGTCAAGGCCGGAACCCTCACCAGCACGACCAAGGAGCGCCTCGAATGAATCGCCTTCGCTCCGCCGACGGTCAGGTGACCGTGATGGCGGCCGTCCTCATGGTCTTTCTGGTCGCGATGGTCGCGTTCGTTCTCGACATCGGTTCCTGGTTCCGCCAACAGCGTTCGGCGCAGTCGACTGTCGACGCCGCCGCGCTCGCGGGGGCACAGGCGCTTCCGAACGATCCGGCCGGCGCGAGGACGATTGCCGCGAACTTCGCGAAGAAGAACGGCGGCGTCACCGGCCTGACGATCACCGTCAGCAGCAAGTGGACGCCGAACGACCAGATCACGGTGACACAGGCGAAGCCGGCTGCCGGCTTCTTCTCGAAGGTGATCGGCATCTCGGCGGTCACCGTGCACGCGCACGCGACGGCTATCTCCGAGCAGCCGTCGCAGCCGCTCGCAGTCGCCCCGATCGCCGTCAACATCAGCCATCAAGATCTTTCCGGCCTCGGCTGCCCGTGCTTCGGCGCCGGCTCCCCTACGACGATCCCGCTCGGCAAGACCGGGGCCCCGGGGTCGTTCACCCTGCTCAACCTCGACCTCAACAACCAGAACGGCACCATCGGCGCGAGCACGCTCGCCAGTTGGCTGACGAACGGCTTCAACCAGTACCTCCCGCTCGGCGACTACTACTCCGATCCGGGCGCCAAGTTCAACGACTCAAAGATCCAGGCTGCGCTCCAGGCTCGCAACAACAGCGAGCTCCTCTTCCCCGTCTACGACACCCTTGTCGGACAAGGATCGGGCGCTGACTACCACGTGATTGCGTGGGTCGGCTTCCACCTCACCGGCTCCAACCCGATCAGCGGCAACAGCGGCACGATCTCGGGTTGGTTCACCCGCGTCATCTGGGCCGGAATCGTCAGCAGCACCGGCCCGCCGGTCAACTCTCCAGACCTCGGCGTTCGTGCCGTGGCCCTCATCAACTGACCCAAAGGAACCCGAATGACCTACCGCGTCCGCAACATCTTTGTCGCAGTCGGCCTCGCCGTTGTTGCGGCGCTGCTGACGACCTTCTACGTGGCGAACTACAAGCGCCACGTTCGCCAGGCCGAAAGCACGGTCACGGTCTACGTCGCGAAGAAGGACATTCCGGCCGGCACCCCCGGCACGGAACTCGCCAAGCACGGCTGGCTGAGCCCGGCCGACGTGGCGCAACGGACCGTCGTGCCCGGAGCTATCTCGAACCCTGACCAGGTCGCTCGCCTGGTCTCGACGCAGACCGTGTACACGGGCGAGCAGATCACGCTGCGGCGCTTCGCGTCGAACGCACAGCTCGGCATCCGCTCCCAGCTGAGAGGCCCGCTTCGCGCGATCTCGCTCCCCGGCAGCTTCGACCAGCTGCTCGCCGGAACCCTCAAGGACGGCGATCACGTGGACGTGATCGCCAACCTGAGAACCGGCAGCTGCAACACCTGCTTCGCCACCCGCGACGTCGTCCAGAACCTGCTCGTGCTGCACGCACCGCCGGCCGGGGCACCGACGAAGGGGACGGGCACCACATCCACGTCGGCCGTTCTGGCCGTCAGCGACCGGCGGGAGGCGCAGAAGGTCTTCTTCGCCGCCCAGAACGCCGCCGGTTGGACACTCCAGCTGCGGCCGGTCACGAACGTGACCCAGCCTCCGATCGACGTCGAAGGTACGGCCTCGATGTTCAAGGACGGCGTCACGCCCGCGAATCTGCGCCACTACACAGGAGCCGGGAAATGACCGAAAACAACGAAACTCAGCCCACCCGCCTCTACTTCACGGGTGACTGCGACGGCCTCGTGGATCTCCGCGAGGCCCTCACCAGCCACCCGGATCTCGAGGTGGTCGGCTGGAGCGACCACGTCGCCCAGGCCGCCGGCGTCCTTGCGGGCGGCCACCTCGACTGCGTTCTGCACGGCACACGCTCCGAGTCGTTCCCCGCCACGGAGATCGCGGCGATCCGTGAACAGACGCGGACGCCGATCATCGTGGTGGCCTCCGCCACTGGGGGGTCCCTGCTGGACGAAGCACTGAATGCCGACATCGCGGACGTGCTCGTCCTGCCCCAGCTCGTCGACAACGTGGTGTTCGCGATCCGCAAGGCCGCACACGCCAAGCGTCAAGTGACAACTGTCGCCCGGCACCAGCAGGGTCGCGTGATCACCGTCTTCTCGCCGAAGGGAGGCACGGGGAAGACGGCGATCGCCTCCAACCTCGCCGCCGCTCTCGCCAAGCAGGGTCGAAAGACGCTCCTGCTCGATCTCGACCTGCAGTTCGGTGACGCGGCGATCGTGATGGGTGTCGAGCCCGAGAAGACGATCTACGACCTCGTGCTCGCACCAGGAGAGCTCGATATCGAGAAGCTCGCCGGGTACACCACGAAGCACCAGTGTGGCCTCGACATCCTCCCCGCACCGCTTCGTCCGGAGGATGCCGAGCTCGTGACCGAGTCCAAGATCACGCGCCTGCTCGAGGTTGCGCGGCAGTGCTACGACGCGAT
>DASYPH010000008.1:0-6315 GCA_036006925.1 Gaiellaceae bacterium | reverse complement strand
ACCCCACCCTTGAAGTCGATCCCGAGGTTGAGGCCCTTGACGATGATCACGACGATGCTGAGCACAATCGCCGCGGTCGAGATGATGAACCAGAGCCGGCGCCTCCCGACGACGTCGATCCGCTGCCACTTCGGGATCTCGAGCGCGGTCGCGCCCATGAAACGCGGGTCGTCGAACCAGCGGAAGCCGGCCAGCAGCCCGAGCATCGCGCGCGTCGCGGCGACGGCCGTGATCAGCGAGATCACCGTGCCGATCAGCAGCATCAGCGCGAAGCCCTTGACGCCTGCGGTCGCGACGGCGAAGAGGATCAGTGCGGTGATCGCCGTGACGGCGTTGGCGTCGAGAATCGTCCGGAACCCCTTTGCGTATCCGGCGGAGATCGCCGCGCGCACCGATTTGCCCGCGCGCGACTCCTCCTTGATGCGTTCGAAGACGACGACGTTCGCGTCTGCGGCGACGCCGATCGTGAGGATCAACCCAGCGAAGCCTGGCAGCGTGAGCGTCACCCCCAAGAGCACGATCGCCGCGTACATGAAGGCGCCGTAGATCGCGAGACCGATCACGGCCACGACACCGAGGAAGCGGTAGAGCAGGAGCAGGAAGACCGCCACGGCGATCAGCCCGCCGATCGCGGCGTTCCGCGCCTGCTTCAGCGAGTCCTTGCCGAGCGTCGCGGAGACGTCGGTGCGCTCGAGCGGGACGAAGTTCACCGGGAGAGCGCCGGTCTGCAGCACGAGTGCAAGGTTGCTCGCCTCCTTGAAGCTGCCGAGCCCGGTGATCTGGGCGCCGGTTCCCGTCGGATCGATCCCGTCGGGGAGATCCTTGTACGAGATCGACGGCCAGGAGCGGATCTCGTTGTCGAGCACGATTGCGAAGTGCTGGTCGGCCTGCTGGATCGAGCCGCGCGTCGCCTCGTTCTTCGTCACCTGGTGGAACGCCTTGTTGCCTTTGCCCGTGAACTGCATCAGCACGACCGGGCCCTGCGTCTGGTCGATGTCGGCCCGGGTGCCCGAGAGCTTCAGCTCGGTGCCCTTCATGTTCGGATACGGGCCGTAGCGGTCGTTCGGATACGGGCCGTGCTTGAAGAGGTAGTAGTCGGTGGTGCCCGTCGGCGGCAGGCCGTTCGGCTCACCCGGGCAGACGGTGGTCGTCTTCGCGGAGCAGGTGATGAGCACGGTGCCGTTCGGGATCGGCAGCACCTTCCAGCCCTTCGGCACCTTGCCGTGGTAGTTGTCGAGCAGGCCGGGGTTCCCGTTCGCGGCGCGGTGCAGCGACCCCGTCGGGCCGGCGACGCGGACGTAGGCCGTCGTCGTCTTCCCGTTCGGGAGCTTGACCGGCTTGAAGAGCACGTACTGGCTCGGCGGACCGGGATGAGCGCCGGCGGGAACGTGCGAGAGCAGTGCGTAGAGGCTGCGTGTCGCGACCGGGCCGGACGTGCCCGTCGACGGCGCCGTGAGGGCGGGCTCGAGGTCGTACAGCTCGAGCTGCGCGGTCGAGCCGATGATGTTCGCGGCCTGGTTGACGTCGTGGACGCCTGCGAGCTGGATCGAGATCTGATCCGAGCCCTGTTTGGTGATGATCGGCTCCGAGACGCCGAGCTTGTCGACCCGGTTCCGCATGATCGACACCGAGCGGTCGAGGTCGGCGGCAGTCAGCTTGACGCCCTTCGGCGGCTGCGCCTTGAGGACGTATTCCAGACCGCCCTGCAGATCGAGGCCCTGCTTGACCGGCCGATGCGCGGGCGAGCTGGGAACGGCCAGGAACACCACGCCGATCAGGGCGAGGAAGATCAGGACCACCAGGATCAGATGTGAGCGCCGCGACGACACGCGCCGGACAGGTTAGCCAGGTTTAGATGAGGGATCGGTAATCGCGACGTGAAGCAACCGGTCACTCGGCCGGCGTCGCGTCGGGGTCTGGATCCGCCTCGATCTCGACCTCGACCTCGCGCGCGACCGCGGCGACCGCCCGCCGGTCGACGGTCACGACGACGCCGGGGGCGATCTCGAGCCGAACCTCGTGGTCGTCGAGCTCCCGGACGACGCCGTGCAAGCCCCCCGCGGTGATGATCTCGTCGTCGACGCCGACGGAATCCTGCATCGAGGCGTGCGAGCGCTGGCGGCGGCGGGCCGGTAGGACGAGGAGCACCCAGACGGCGCCCAGAATCACGATCAGGATCAGGAATGCGCTCACGCCAGCCTCTCCAGCCAGTCACGTTTGTACGACGCGAACCCGCCGCGCTGGATTGCGTCGCGTGCGCCCCGGGTCAGCTCGAGCACGAAGCGTAGATTGTGGAGCGAGAGCAGGCGTACCCCGAGCAGCTCGTTCTGGTTGACCAGGTGGCGGATGTAGGCGCGGGTGAACCGCGAGCACGCCGGACAGTCACACAGCTCGTCGAGCGGCCCCGAGTCGCATGCGAAGCGGGCGTTCCGTAGGTTCAGCCGGCCCTCGCTCGTAAGGGCGGAACCGGTGCGGGCGGTGCGGGTCGGCAGCACGCAGTCGAACATGTCGACGCCCGCCTCGACCGCCTCGAGGATGCCCTCGGGATCTCCGATCCCCATGAAGTAGCGCGGACGGTCGGCCGGCAGCAGAGCCGCAGACCAATCTGTGACCTCGAACATCGCCTCGCGGTCCTCCCCGATCGCCAGCCCGCCGATCGCGTTCCCGTCGAATCCGAGCGCCGCGATCTCCTCGGTCGAGCGGCGGCGAAGCTCGGGGTCGATCCCGCCCTGGGTGATCCCGAACCGCAGCTGACCGTCGGCACGCGCAGCGTCCCGCTGGCGTTCGGCCCACAGCGTGGTGCGACGCACCGCCTCTGCCAGCTCGGCGCGCGACACGCCAGCGGGCGGCACCTGGTCGAGACACATCGCGATATCGCTGCCGAGGTCGGCCTGGATCCGGGCTGCGAGTTGCGGCGTGAACTGTGCCTCGGACCCGTCGTAGACGTTTCGGAACGCGACGCCGTCGTCGTCGACGCGCGCGATCGTGTCGCGCAGCGAGAAGACCTGGAACCCGCCGGAGTCGGTCAGGATCGGCCCGTCCCAGCTCATGAACGAATGCAGGCCGCCGAGGTCGCGGATCACGTCGTCGCCCGGCCGGAAATGCAGGTGATACGTGTTGCCGAGCAGGATCTGCGCCCCGAGGTCGCGCACCTCGTCCGGGTGCAGCGACTTGACCGTCCCTTTCGTCCCGACGGGCATGAACACGGGCGTCCGAACCTCCCCGTGCGCGGTCCGGAGCAGTCCGGCGCGCGCAGCCCCGTCCACCGCCGAGACCTCGAAGACAGGGCTCGCCGGGACCTGACCCGTCGTCGGAGCAGTCTGCTGAGAGTGCGAGAACGCGTTCATAGGATCAGCATTGCATCGCCGAAGGAGTAGAACCGGTAGCGCTCTTCGATCGCGAGCTCGTAGAGCCGGCGGACCTCCTCGATGCCGGCGAACGCCATGACCAGGGCGAGCAGCGTCGACCGCGGCAGGTGGAAGTTCGTCAGCAGGTGGTCGACCCGCTTGAACTCGAAGCCCGGCGTGATGAACAGCTCGGTGCGGCCGGCGAGCGGAGCGCCCCCGGCGATCGTCTCGACGACACGCACCGACGTCGTCCCGACGGCGAGAACGTCCGGGGCCGCTTCGATCCGCTGCCACGCGTCGGCAGCCGCCGAGTACCGCTCGCCGTGGATCGCGTGCTCCTCGACCCGCTCGCCATGCAGGGGGCGGAACGTGTCGAGCCCGACGTGCAGGGTCACGCACTCGACGTTCAGCCGCCCCAGCAGCTCCGCCGTGAAGTGGAGACCGGCCGTCGGAGCCGCCGCCGAGCCCTGCTCCCGCGCATAGACCGTCTGGTAGCGCTCGGCGTCGTCGAGCGGGCGCGTGATGTACGGCGGCAACGGCACGCCGCCCGCCGGCTGACCGTGCAGCCGCACGCGCCACCGCCCTTCGCCGAGATGCTCGAGCAGCTCGACCTGCCCGTGGCGCTGGCCTGGCCGCAGGCGCCGCGTCGGGCGCGCGAGCGCCTCCCACACCCCATCGCCGACGTGCTCCAGCAGCAGCACTTCCCCACGCGGCCGCTCGATCGGAATCCGGGCCGCGACGACGCGCGTGTCGTTGACGACGCACAGGGTCTCGGGCGACAGCAGGTGGGGCAGCTCGCGAAACACGTGCTGGGAGACGACGCCGGTCGCGCGCCGGTAGACGAGCAGCCGGGAGGCGTCCCGCTGTTCAGAGGGCGTCTGTGCGATCAGCTCGGGTGGCAGCTCGTAGTCCAGCTCGCGTGTCTCCATCCGGTGCGGACGGTAGCTTCGGGCCATGGACGAGATTCGCGAAGCGCTCCGAGACGGGTTGCGCGAGGAAGCGGCGCCCCTTTCGCGCCGTGTCGCCGAGGTGAAGGGTCTCTCGAACAACGCGATTCGGCGGCTGGCTGGGATCGAAGCGACGCTCGAGTCCGAGCGCGTCGCCCGGCTCGACGACCTGACACTGCTGCTCGACCTGCTCACCGAGGGTTGGCGCGCGATGAACGCACGGCTCGACCGGATCGAGGCTGCGCTGCAAGCGGAGCCGTCGAACGTGGTCCCGCTGCGCGAGTCCGCTTAGCTCGCCGGCAGGACGAGCTCGAAGCGCGAGCCCTTGCCGACCTCCGAGTGCAGCTCGAGGCTGCCTCCGAGCGCGGCAGAGAGCTCCTTCGCGATCGCCAGCCCGAGGCCCGTACCGCCGCCGGTCTCGGAGACGAACGGACGGAACAACCGCTCGCGCTTCTCCTCCGGAATCCCCGGCCCGGAGTCCTCGACCGAGACATGCACCGAGCCGTTTCGCTGCGCGAGCTCGAGCGAGACCTTCCCGCCGTCGGGTGTCGCCTCGAACGCGTTCGAGATCAGGTTGCCGACCACCTGGAGTACCCGGTCGCCGTCCGACGTGATCACAGGGCGGTCGACCGCGTCGCGGCGGTAGTCGATGTTGCGCCGCCGCGCCTCGTCGCGGTACGTCTCGTACGCCTGGTCGAGCAGCGTCCCCATATCGACCTCCTCGCGCGTGACCGTGAAACGATGCCGGTCGAGCTTGGCCAGGTCGAGGATGTCGCCGACCAGCCGCTCGAGCCGCGTCGCCTCCGCCTCGACGGTCTCGAGCGAGGCCTGCTGCTGCTCGGGGTCCTCGACGACGCCTTCCAGCAACGCCGAGACGTGGCCGCGAATCGCAGTCAGGGGCGTGCGCAGCTCGTGCGAGACCGACATCAGGAAGTTTCGCTCCATCAGCTCGACCTCTGCCAGCCGCCCGGCCATCTCCCGGAATCGCTCGCTCAGGTGGGCCAGCTCGCCCGGCGCCCTCGTCGGCACCGTCACGTCGTAGTGGCCCGCGGCGACCTGGTCGGCCGCGTCGGAGAGCTGCAGCACGGGCCGCACGATCCGCCGCGACAGGTACCACGCGAGAATCGCGGCGACGAGCAGGCCGACTAGGCCGGCGAGCCCCAGGCGCTTGATCAGGTCGTAGACGCGCTGGCTGACGTCCGTCTTCGGCGTCGCCACCACGATCGCTCCGACGGGTTGGCTGCCGAGGTAGATCGGGTTCGCCACCGCCAGATGCACACGGTGCGTCCCCGGCGGGACGAATTCGAACGACAGCGACTTGCCCGACGACCAGTCGATCGTCTTCAGCGGCAGGCGCTTGAGGCCGGTGATCTGGCCGGGGAAGAGGCCGTTCCGGCCCCCGATGAAGTAGATCTTGTCGCCGGTCGCCTGCTCGAGCGTCTTCGCGACAGGCGGCGGCGGGAGGCGGTCGTTCGACTTGCCCGCCTTGTTGTTGTTCCCGTAGCTCGCGGGAATCGCCCGCGTGTAGAGCGCGGCGATCCCGTGCGCCTCGCGCTTCAGCCCGGTCAGAGCCTGATCGTGCGCAAAGCTCTGGAAGAGCCTGACCGCGATCAGCGTCGTCACCACACCGGCGAGCACGAGCCCCGCCAGGAAGACGAGCGGTAGCCGGACGCGAAGGGAACGAAACATGGTCAGAGGCTCGACGTGAGGCGACGTGGATGCACCAGCCGGAGGTGCGT
This sequence comes from Gaiellaceae bacterium, assembly GCA_036006925.1. GTDB lineage: Bacteria > Actinomycetota > Thermoleophilia > Gaiellales > Gaiellaceae > PALSA-600. The sequence continues at coordinate 282 of DASYPH010000008.1, read as the reverse complement.
GAGTCTCATGTCAAGCCTCTAGGTCTTCGTCGTTTCCTTGCGGGCGTCCTTCGCGGGCGAGACCTTGTACCCGACGCCCCACACGGTGACGATCGGCGAGGCGTCGCCGAGCTTGCGACGGAGTTGCCGGACGTGCACGTCGACGGTGCGCGTGTCGCCGGCGAACGTGTAGCCCCACACACGCTCGAGCAGCTGGTCGCGCGTCAACACCAGCCCGCGATGGTCGAGCAGCTCCCAGAGCAGGTCGAACTCCTTCGGCGCGAGCTGGATCTCCTCGTCGCC
>DASYPH010000007.1:0-4670 GCA_036006925.1 Gaiellaceae bacterium | reverse complement strand
TCGAGGCGAATGTCACTGCAAGCAGCGACGGTTACGCAGAGGCGCTGAAGCTCGTCGAGGAGCATGCGCCAGGTCGGCGGGCGTTCGCGATCGAAGGCACGGGCTCGTTCGGCGCCGGCTCACACGCTTCCTGAGCATGCGCGTCGTCCTCTAGCGGCGTATGCCGCCACCCGGCGGCGAGCAAAGCCGCGCGAATCTTGTCGTAGTCCCGCCGCCACGCGGCCGCATCGATGTCGTTGTGGTCTCGCGTCAGCCGTCCCGCCCAGAAGTCGACGGCCCAGCCACCGAACAGCCAATAGTCGAGCCCGGCGCCACTGAGCGCCAGATCGAGGCTCGCGATAGCGTCGAGCTGGTCGGCTGCCCTACGAGCCGCATCATCCCTCATGAACCGATCATCTCAACCGAGCGGTTCGGGCGCCATCCTGGAAAACGATTGCAGTAACAGAGCGCCGGATGACGGGCATAGAACCGCCGTGCGCGGGCTGCCGCGCTCAGGCGTCATTCCGCAACGCCGGCGCAGGCGACGTCCTAGTCTTCGAGCCAGCCGCGCCGGTACTTGACAAACCTTGAACGGGGGAGCTTCGCCCATACGTTCGCGTACGCAATGGCCGGATCCACAGTCTCTCGCGCCACGCTGGCTCCGTAACGCGCCGCGGCCTTGCAGACCTTGTAGACGATGCCGCCGCCGACGCCACGCCCGCGGGCACCGACAGCGAGGACAACCGCGGACTGCTCGCCACTCGCGACGATGATGTGCTCGGTGCCGGGTGCGCAGTAGAAGAAGTCCCATTCGGTCAGCCGCCGCTCCTTGCCCTCCACGATCAGGGTGCACTCTCCCGCGAGCACGAGGAACGCCTCCTGCGCGTTCTCGCGGTGGTACATCCCGATCCGCTGACCAGGCTCGAGCACGCTGATGTTGATGCCGAAATGCGGGAACCGCCGCTTCCCCTCGAACGTGCAGTACGACCCGAGCGGACCTTCATCCTTCCAGCGCGACTCCCGGGCATTCACGACGAACCAGCCCTCGCCATCGACAACAAGGCCGTTCTTGCTCATCCGAACAGGAGCCTCCGGCACGGCGACAGTTTCGCAAAGTACCGGACAGTTGTTCAGCCGTCATTCCGGGCCACTGGCGCAGGCAATCGTTGTACGGTCCGGGACATGAGCGACAACAACATCTGGACAGACGAATGGCCTTCCGGGGAGGACTGGTCTGGCGGAGGCAGCCAGAGCAAGCGGCTACCTCGTGGCGTTGACTTGGGCGCGAGTCTCTATGAACTCGGACCTCGTAATTGGGTTCCATTCCATTTCCACCATGGGTCGGAGGAGCTGCTTGTGGTACTGCGCGGCCGTCCGACACTTCGGACCGGCGAAGGGAGCCGAGAACTGGCCGAAGGCGAGGTTGTTCACTTCCCCGTCGGGCCGGACGGTGTGCACGCTTTGTCCAACGGGACGGATGCACCCGTGCGCTACTTGATGGCGTCCACGCTCGTTTCGCCAGAGGTTGCGGAGTACCCGGATCTGAACCAGATCACTGCACAGGCGCGAACAGGATCGCAGACAGGGGAACGCTTGTGGCTGATCCCACGACGTGCAGTAAGCAAGGCGATACTCAGGCGTCATTCCGGAACGCTGGCGCAGCCGAGCGCGCCGGGAAGGCTGGTCGAAGGAGACGCTCGCTGTCGACTTGACGCATGAACCCCCGACTTCGGGTGGTTGGGCTGAAGTCACTGGTTTAGTGGCTCCTGACCCGGGCATCTTCACCTCACGTTGGCGCGCACACCACTGATACGTAGAGCGCTCTGGATGGGCCTTTACGCCGGACTAGGCGCTTTGGCGACGCTGGCGTCGCGCCGACTGGCAGCCAGAATATGGCGCGCCGCCACGGGCGAGGAGCCACCGACGAGGAAGTGAACGACTGGCGCTGGACGGCTCTCAACCGGAACATCAAGACAACGGTCGCCGTGTTCCCGAACAAGATCTCCTTCAGCCGAACGCGCCACGTCAGTTCACTTTCGTCAACTCGACCCAGGTCCCGAATGCTCCCCTATGTGGCCACCCGGGTAGGACTGCCGGGGTTGATCCTCGGGCGGTGCAGAAGGGATCGACTCCAAGGCAGGCCGCTCGCACTGCCAGCGATGTCAGGTGACGGACTATTCCTCAGGCGGCGGTCTGTTCTGCTTTGTGGAAGCGTTCGCGAAGATCGCGGATCGCTGGCATCAGCGCGAGAGCCGGGACGATCGGGAGCCAGAAGTTAAAGAGGCGGTAGATCACGACGCCGATGAGCGCGGGTGTGAACCGGACGCCCGTCCCGACGAGCGCGACCGTGAGTGCCAGTTCGACAACGCCTGCGCCTCCGGCCGGCAGCGCCCGCCGGGTGAGGACGTAGGCACCGGAGTAGGCGAGGATAAGCAGCGAGGCCGAGATCTGGACTCCGACGAACTGGAGCGCCGCCCACAAGCAGAAGATGTCGCCGAACCAGTAGAGGACATTGCCAAGCACGCCCAGCCCGTGCTCACGCGGGCTCATGAACAGCCGCCGAACGGTGGCGGCGCCGGCGACGGTGTCGGCGAACAGACGCCGCCCGAACCCGGAGCGACGGCGACTGAGCCGCTCAGCCCTCTCCGGGGACGTCAGCCAAAAGCCGATCGCGAGCGCTGGGACAACCACGAGGGACGGCAGGGTCACGCCGTTGCTTGCGTGCCCGTCGAGACCGAAGAAGAGGAGCGCCGACGCGGCGAGCGCGGCCATCGAGAGCACCACGTATTCGAGCAGTCCGAGCCCCACCACCCGCCGCACGGCGTCGCGCCGGGATGAGCCAGCTTCTCGGAAGGCCCAGTAGTCGACGGCAAAACCGCCTGATGAACGGGTGGCGGCAAAGACGCCGAAGCCCGCGACGACCGTCTTGGTCGACACGGTGAGATCGACTTCGTTCCCGTCATCGACACGTGCCATGTCTCTGAGGGTGAGCACGTAGCCGCCGTACGCGACGAGTTCGCCGATGAAGCATCCGAGGAGCCATGGCCAGTTGTGACGCGACTGTATGAGTCGCCACACGTGCGGCAGGCCAGAGTAAGAGGCGAGCACGAACGCGGCTGCGACGGTAGCGCCGGCTGCGACGAGTACGACCACGAGAGGCTTGTCCTCGAGCCACAGATAGCCGGCGCGGACTCTGCCGCCCAAGACTCGGAGAGCGTTCACCAACGGCCCGTGAGCACGGCGATGAGCATCGGGAGTTCAACCCTAGTGGCACGAATCGCTGACACGGTGGCACCGTTGATATGTCTGGCGCCTCGAGCAGATTCGCGCGGCCAGGGCGTTCGAAATCCTGGTCTTCCCGAAGGGTTGCACAGCCACAGGCAGCGGGCAACCACGGTCAGAGGAGTTTCGGGTGTCGCGCGCTTGGAGAGCGCCACGGCCGGGTAGACAGCGGGCGTTCTCGAACAAAGGAGCGAATGATGGCTGATGGCTTCATACACACGGTGCACAAGGACGGCGAATGGGTCAACGAGATTGAGGACAGCGCGGTGGCAAGCGCGTTCGAGACCAAGGCGGAGGCTATTGAGGCCGGCCGCAAAGAGGCTCAAAGCAGGCTCACGGAGCATGTGATTCACAACGAGGATGGGACGGTTAGTGAGCGGAACTCCTATGGGAACGACCCTCCGTCCCGTCCCGGCTGAGCGAACGAACCTACCGGGAAGAGAACGAGAAGATGACTACCACCCCGCCGACCGTGTGCTTGGGATGGACGAACCGATCGGCAACGACGGTCTCGAGGCGGACAGAGAGGAAGCAACACCATGGCCGATGCGCGCAAGCCCTTACGGTTGACCGCCTCAGCACGTCGATTGAAACCAGCCGTCGATCGGTTCTGAGCTGCGGGGACGCGCGCATGGATGCCCGCCTGGCTGGACCAGCGGGAGATCCGCCGTGGCTGAAAGCCTCGAACGGATCCTCACCGCAGCGTACTGACCCCCGACACCGCATACCTCAGTCAGCGGCAGCGTCGGATCTTGTCGACCACGTCCTACCCAACGCTGGCGCGTCTTAGACCTACTCGATCGATATCGACCCAACCACGAGCAAGCGGACGTTGCCCGACCCGTTGCCCGACGGTCTTGACAGGCCCACCCGCCCGAGTACGATCCGATCTGCTCGGATGGCTCTGTCGGGTCATCCGTGGCCACTACATCTGACGCCTCGTCTGGGAAAGCTTGACGGCCTGAGACGAGCGTCGTGATCAGAAGTGCAAGCCGATTGCGACTAGGAGGCCTTGGATGTACGACACCGTTCCCTCAGAACTGAAGGTGCTCCACCCGCGCCCAGGCACGGCCGTGGTTGAAGTCCTGGGCGAGCACGACCTCGGAACGGCCGGCCAGGCCGCAACGCTGTTTGCGCGGCTCGTCGGCGAGAACCCACTCGTCGTTGTCGATCTGTCCGAGACGCAGTTCATCGATTCGTCGTTCCTGAAATCCCTCAAGAACGCGCAACAGACCGCCACGGAACTCGGACACACGGTTCTTTTGCAAGTCAATACAGACCCGGTCGTGCTGCCCGTCCTGGAGATCACGAACTTCTTCGATCACTTCGATCACGTCTCCACGCGTGAAGAAGCACTCGCCTGGGCCGCCGAGAACACTCCGACCTGAAACCAGCTCGCTCCCGGTCGG
>DASYPH010000006.1:0-17802 GCA_036006925.1 Gaiellaceae bacterium | reverse complement strand
TTCTCCTTCGTGCCGATCACCATCGCCAGCCTGACCGGCGTCGAGCGCGCGGACGCGGGAGTCGCCTCAGGGCTCGTGAACACGAGCCGGCAGATCGGCGGGGCGATCGGGTTGGCCGCGATCAGCACGATCGCGGCGAGCGCGGCGACCAGCTACGCGAACGCCCAAGGGATCGCCGTCGCGAGCGCGCCCGCGGCCGTGCACGGCTTCCAGACGGCGTTCGAGACGCTCGGTGGCGCGCTCATCGTCGGCATCGCGGTGACCCTCGCCGTGCTCCGGCCTGCTCGTGAGCCCGCCGCCGATCACGAGGTTCCCGAGCTCGAGGAGGCAGCGTGAGCCGCTCGGAGTATCGGCGGACGGTTGACGAGCTCCTCCAGCAGATCGACGCCCAGCGACGGCACCAGCTTCTGCTCGAGGCCGCGGGCGCGCAGGCGCCCGCCCGCGAGCAGGAAGCCGAGCAGACGCGGCAACAGCTGGCCGAGCTCGTCGGTTAGCCGACCGGCTCGACCACGGCCCGTGGCCGGATATCGTGACTCGCATGCGGGCAACGAGCGAGCACGAGCGCAAGCTCGACGCTCCGGTCGGCTTCCGGCTGCCGCCGCTCGGCGGCCGGACGCTCGAGCCGCGCGTCTTCACTTCCGTCTACTACGACGTGCCCGGAGGATCGCTCGCGGCTGCGGGCATCACCCTCCGGCGCCGCATCGAGCGCGGGCGCAGTCTGTGGCAGCTGAAGCTCCCCTCCGACGACTCGCGGCTCGAGCTCGAGGCGGCGGGGGGCCCGCGGAATCCGCCGCGGGAGCTGCTCCAGCTCCTCCATGCGCACCTCCGGCACGGGCCACTCGAGCGGGTTGCGGAGCTGCGCACGCGCCGCCGCGGCGAGCTCGTCGCCCGCGACGGAACGACCGCCGAGGTGACCGTCGACGAGGTCGCGGTGATGGACGCCCGCCGCGTGCGCGACAAGTTCGTCGAGGTGGAGGTGGAGCTCCGCAAGGGCAGTCCGGCTCAGCTCGACGTCCTCGCCCAAGAGCTCGCCCAGGCGGGTGCTGAGCCGGGAGGCGGCCTGCCGAAATTGTTCCGCGTAGTCGACCCCGGCGCCGGGGAGGCTCGCACTCCACGGACGCCGTTCGAGGTCCTGCAGAGCCGCCTCCGCGAACAGCTCCGCGAGATCGAGCGGCACGACCCGGGCACGCGCCTCGGCCGCGACCCCGAGAGCCTGCACGACATGCGTGTCGCGGTCCGCCGCCTGCGGGCGCAGCTGCACGCCGGCAAGAAGCTCGTCGCGACGGACATCGTCGAGCTCGACGCGCGGCTGCAGGAGCTGGGCCGCCTGCTTGGCAACGTGCGCGACCTCGACGTCCTCCTCGAGCGCCTCGGCATCGAGGCTGTCGGGTTGGGAGGGGAGGACGCGCAGCAAGCTCGATTGCTGCTCGCCGCCCTGCGGGACGAACGCTCCCGCTGTCGCCGCCGGCTCCTCACCGCGCTCCGTTCCGACAAATATCTGGCGCTGCTCCACGACACGGCTCGGACGATCGAGGAGCTCGAGCCGAGCGGATCGGAGGCGTCCCTCGACGAGGTCGCCGGCAGGGCATTCGGCAAGGTGCGTAAGACCGTCCGCGAGCTCCCCGACGAGCCGTCCGACGAGGAGCTGCACGGCGTGCGCAAGAAAGGCAAGCGGGCCCGTTACGCGGGCGAGCTCGCGGGCCGGAAGAAGTCTGTGAAGCGGGCGAAAGAGCTGCAGGACGTTCTCGGCGAGCACCAGGACTCGGTTGTCGCCGGCGAACGGCTGCGGGAGCTCGCCGCCGTCGCTACGCCGGAGCAGGCCGTGGCGGCCGGCCGTCTCATCGAGCGGGAGAAGGAGCGTCGCGCCGACGCGCGGGCGGCGTGGCCAACGGCGTGGAAGCGGCTGCGGAAGACGCTCTGAGCGTCGTCCGCGCGGCCGGCGGAATCGTCGTCCGCGACGGTCGTGTTCTGCTCGTGCACCGGCCGAAGTACGACGACTGGACACTGCCGAAGGGCAAGGCCGAGGCCGACGAGCCGGACGAGGACTGCGCGCTGCGGGAGGTGCACGAGGAGACGGGTCTCGAGTGCGAGCTCGGCCGCGAGCTCGGGGTGACGAAGTACGTCGACTCGCGCGGCCGGCCGAAGCGGGTGCGCTGGTGGCTGATGCGTCCGCTCGCCGGCGAGTTCGTCCCCGGCAGCGAGGTGGACGAGATCCGCTGGCTCGACGCAGAGGCGGCTCGGGAGCAGCTCAGCTACGACCGCGACGTCGAGCTGCTGGAGCGGTTGTGACGAGCGTCCTCCTCCGTCACGCCTCGGCCGGCCACCGGCTCGACCCGTACGGCGATGACCGCCTGCGCCCTCTCGACGCGCGAGGCCGGCGTCAGGCCGCCGAGCTCGTCGAGCTCCTCCGCCCCCTCGAGGTGCGCCGCGTCGTCTCGAGTCCTTACGTCCGCTGTGTCGAGACGGTCGAGCCGCTCGCTGCGGCGCTCGGGCTGCGGGTGGAGCAGGACGAACGCCTCGCCGAGGGCGCGAGCGACGGCGCTCTCGACCTGCTGCGGGAGGAAGGCGTCGTCGCCTGCACGCACGGCGACGTCGCCGAGGAGGTGCTCGGCCACGGCCTGAAGAAAGGAGCCGCTGTCGTGCTGCGCGACGGCGAGGTCGTGCGCGAGATCCCGGCGCCGTAGCGGCTCGAGCTAGGCCGCGAGCGCGTCGAGCGAGGCGAGGACAGCGCCCTCGCGGATCCCGCCGTCGCAGACGTGGAGCGGGACACCGAGCTTCCGCTGCACCTCGGCGAGCAGGACGACGCCGGCAGGGAGGATCTCGGCGCGTGCCCGGTCGACGCCGAAGCGGCGCGCGATCTCACGCGGTGTGCTCGTGTCGACGAGCAGCAGCGCCTCCGCAAGCTCCGGTTCGCCGAGCTCCGCGCCGACGAGCCGGCGCGTCGCACGGGCGCTGCCGCCGACAGCGAGCGCGGCGTCGGCGGCGGGCGGCTCGAGGTGGGCGAAGTCGTTTCGCGTCTCCGACCCCATGTCTCCTGCGCGGGCGGTCAGGCGGACGGAGCCGAGATCGACCGACTCGATCCAGTCGGGCTCGCCCGCAGGGCTGCCGACGGCGATCTCCGTCGAGGCGCCGCCGATGTCGCAGACGGCGATCCGGCGAGGCAGCGGGACCCCCGCGGTGAGCACGGCGCCGCGGTAGGCGAGCGTGCCTTCCTCCTCCTTCGTGAGCACGCGCGCCTGGACGCGCGCCGCCCGAGACAGCGCGGCCACGAGCTCGGCGGCGTTGCTCGCCTGGCGCCCCGGAGCAGTGAGGAAGACGTCGAGCGACTCGACACGGTTGCGCTGGGCCACGCTTGCCATCTCGCGCACCGCCTTCGCGGCGGCGGCGACATGGACAGCGGAGACGGCACCGAAGCGCTCGATCTCCTCGCCGAGCGAGAGGCGCACCTTTGCCTTGTCGAGCGGGGAGAGACCGCCGTCGGGCCTGGCGCCGGCTACGAGCAGCCGAGTGGTGTTCGACCCCACATCGATGACCCCGATCCGCATCTCCACGCATCGTAGGTCCACGATCGGAGTGCACGGCAAACACGTGGTGACGAAGCGGGGACGGTCCGGTAGATGACTAGCGCGAGCGGGCGAGCGAGAGCCGCCGCCGGGCCCGCCGCATCAAAATCTGCTGCCCGGAGCGCAGACGTTCGTCCTTCTTCGGCTGGACGCGCTGCCAGGCCCCGCTCGCCTCGAGCTCGAACGAGCTCGTCGTGTCGCGCCAGAGCGCCTCGAAGGTGGAGGCGAGCTCGGCCTGGAGCGCCAGGTCCTCGACCGGCGTCACGACCTCGACCCGGTGGTCGAGGTTCCGCGGCATCAGGTCGGCGCTGCCCATGTAGCTGACGCTGCGATCTGCCGCGTCGAAGATGAAGAGCCGGCTGTGCTCGAGGAAGCGGCCGAGCACGCTGCGCACGCGGATCTGCTCGCTCAGCCCCGGCACTCCGGGTCGCAGCGAGCAGACTCCTCGGACGAGCAGCTCGATCTTCGCCCCGACTTCGGATGCGGCGTACAGCTCGTCGATCACCTGCGGATGGGTCAGTCCGTTGACCTTGATCCGGATCCGCGCCTTCTTGCCCGCCGCGGCGGCTTCGGCGACGGCGCGGATCTCCTCGACGAGCCGGTCGCGGAGTGTGAACGGCGCCACGAGGAGCTTGCGGAAGTGGGCCGGGCGCCCGAACCCGGTCAGGTGGTTGAAGAGGTCGGCGATGTCGGCTGCGATCTCCTCGTCGTCCGTGAAGAGGCCGAAGTCTTCATAGGCGCGCGCGGTGACGGCGTTGTAGTTGCCCGTGCCAAGGTGGACATAGCGGTGCAGCCGCCCGGCCTCGCGCCGGACGACCAGCGTCGTCTTCGCGTGGATCTTGAGGCCCGGGAAGCCGTAGACGATGTGCACGCCCGCCTGCTCCAGCGCGCGCGACCACTCGATGTTGCGGCGTTCGTCGCCCCGGGCCTTGATCTCGACGAGACACACGGTTTGCTTGCCGCGTTCGGCCGCGTCGATCAGTGCGGGCACGAGCGGCGTGTCGTCACTCGTCCGGTAGACGGTCGACTTGATCGCGATCACGTCGCCGTCGGCAGCGGCGCGGTCGACGTACGACTCGAAGCTGTTCGCGAACGAGTCGTACGGGTGGTGGACGAGGAGGTCACCGCCACGGATCGCCGTGAACTGCTCGGCTGCGGAGTCGAAGGTGTTCCAGGGCGGCCTCGCGACGGGCAGCCACGGCTCGTTCTTCAGGTCGGGCCGGTCGAGCCGCGAGAGCTCGCCCAGATCGGCGAGGTCGAGCATTCCGTCCAGCGGGTAGACGAGCTCGTCCGCAACCCGCAGCCCCTGCTGCAGGCGCTCCCGCATCCCCTGCGACATCGCCGCCGAGACCTCGAGCCGCGTCACCTCGCCGAACCGTGCGTGACGCAACTCGAACTCGACCGCCTCGAGCAGGTCGTCGGCTTCGTCCGAGACCTCGAGATCGACGTCGCGCGTGACGCGGAAGAGAGCACGCTCGCGGATCTCCATGCCCGGGAAGAGGTTGGGCAGGTAGTGCGAGAGGACGCGCTCGAGCGTCACGAAGCGGTCGGTGCCGTCACCGATGGGGAAGAACCGTGGCAGGCCCTCTGGCACTTTGACCCTGGCGAAGCGCTCCTCTCCGGTCTCCGGATCGGCGACGAAGAGGCCGAGGCTGACCGAGAGCGCCGAGATGTACGGGAACGGCTGGCCGGGACCGACCGCGAGCGGCGTCAGCACAGGGAAGATCTCACGCTCGAAGCGGTCGTCGAGCTCGGTGCGCTCGTCCGGCTCGAGCTCCTCGACGTCGGAGATGACGATTTTCTCCTCCGCGAGCGCCGGGCGGAGCTGCTCGCTCCACAGGCTCGCCTGGGCGCCGTAGAGGTCGAGCACGCTCCGGCGCGCGTCGGCGAGCGTCTGCTGCGCCGTTCGCCCGTCCGGCAACCGCCGGCTCACCCCGGCCGCCGCCTGGCCGGTCAGCCCGGCGACGCGGACCATGAAGAACTCGTCGAGCATCTCAGCCGAGACCTTGAGGAAGAACACGCGCTCGAGCAGCGGCACCGTCTCGTCGCGCGCCAGCTCGAGCAGACGGCCCGCGTAGTCGAGGAAGGAGAGCTCGCGGTTGATTAGCCGCTCGGCGGCGGCGGCGGTGCGCTTGCGTGCTCGGACGGTAGCCACCGCCGAAGTCTAGTTTCCGGTCTGCCGCCTCTGCGCGTAACGGTTCGGTCAGCGCGCGAAAGGTGGTTGGCGCCATCTCGAATGCGATGGCGCCAACCACCTAGCGGATTGCGAGGCGTACCGGGTTACGGGTGGAAGAGCGCCGTCATCGGATTGACGCCGCCGTCGCACGCGTGCGCGAGGCACGGCAATCCAAAGGCATCCTCCATCGTGCGGAGGAGCGAGTAGTGGTTGTAGGGGGTGTTGTCGATGATCGGGTCGGAGGTCTTGTTGGTGATCACGATCGTGGCGACATGGCCGCCGCCGGGGTCGGCGCCGCAACAGCCCGTGCCGGGCTTTCCTTGGTCGGAGAAGTCGTCCTCGTCCCAGGTGATCACGATCGCGTTGCGGCCTTCCTGCCACTGCTTGGAGGCCATGATCTCGCTGACGGTGTCGCCGACGTAGATGTCGCCGGCGGCGATCAAGCCGTTTGTGTCGCCACAGGTGCCGGTGCCGTGCATGTCGTGGCACTGATCCGGGACGACCAGGCTGTAGTTGGGCAGCGCGTAGTCCGCCAGGTCGGTGGCGAGCTGGCTGTCGTCGACCATGTTTCCGACCGCGCCCTGGGTGCCGGTGAAGTTCACGAACGGGTTGTGCTTGGACGCGTAAAGGGCGACGCTGTTGCTCGGCCACTTGAACGTGTAGGGCCCGTTGGCGTTGGGGCCTGTGCTGATCAGCCCCGTCGGGGGTACCGGGGGAAGACTCTGGAAGTAGCCCCTCCAGGTCATCCCGGCAGCGGTCAGCTGATCCGCGATCGACTGCGCGTCAACCGTGTGATTGACTGTCGTGCCGGCGCAATTCGGGTCGGTGGTGGCAAGCGCCGGCGTGCAATAGAACTGGTTGTCGTCCTGAACACCAAAGTAGTCGCCGGCGATCGCCGCCATGTAGTTCGGCTCACTGGGATGCGTCACCCCGAAGTAGTCGGTTGCGAGCCCGTACTTGCTTGCCAACGCGTTCAGCTGCGGCGCAATGGGATTGCCGATGATCGTTCCGTAGCTCGTGTTCTCCATCATGATCTCGACTATGTGCTGATAGTGCGGGATCGCGGCGTTCGGGCTGCTGTTGCTGGCCGAGCCCACGCCAACGGCCGAGACCAAGATGGTCGCTGCGAGCGCCAACGCTCCGAGGAAGATCCGCTTCAGCTTCATACCGGTCGACTCCTCCCTTTTCGCTTTGCCTCTCTTGCCCACTGCCCGCGGATTGCGGGAGAACATGGGCCACGACCCGCCGAAGCTATAAGCGAGTCACCGCGTATTGCGCGTCGAGGCGGCAGCATTCCGGTAACGATTCAGCGAGTGCCGACGAACACGGCGCCATACATCCTCGACCCGGTCACGGGTAATCCCTAGAGAGTGAAAGGCGTGGAGGGCCGCCCGCTCGGTGGCCCTCCACGCAATCAGTAGGCTCGTCCCGTGGCCGTGCCCGTGCCTGCAAGCCGTGCCCTCTCCTCGTCGCAGCTCGAGACGCTCGCCGAGCGCGGCGAACGCCGAACGGCGCGAGTCGACGACGTGCTGTACACGGTCGGCGACACGACCTACCCGTTCATCGCGATCGAGGAAGGCGAGGTGGCGATCCTTGACGCCGCCGGCAACGAGATCATCCGCCACGGGCGCTCGGGGTTCCTCGGCGAGCTGAACCTTCTCTCGGGCCAAACCGTCTTCGTCGCTGCCGTCGTGACGCAGCCGCTGCGCTATATCGCGGTCGACCGCGACGAGCTCCGCAAGCTCCTGTTCGACGACGCGCCGCTGAGCGATCTGCTGCTGTCGGCGTTCATCGACAGGAGGGAGGCGCTGCAGCGCGTCGAGGGCATCGGCGTCGAGGTCGTCGGACCACGCGCGTCGGACGCGACCATGCGGATGCTCGGGTTCCTGCGCGCGAACCGACTCCCGTTCACCTGGCACGATCAGGCCCCGGCCGACGGCGAGGAGCCGCCGGTCGTGCGGCTACCGGGCGGAGTCGAGCTGAAGCAACCGTCGAGCGGCGACGTGCTGCGCGCGCTCGGGGTTGGGGCTGAGCTTGAGCGCCGCGAGAGAGTCGACCTGCTGGTCGTCGGCGCCGGCCCGGCAGGTCTGGCCTCGGCCGTCTATGGCGCCTCCGAGGGCCTCAAGACGCTCGTCGTGGAAAGTACCGCGCTCGGCGGCCAGGCCGGGTCTTCCCGCCGAATCGAGAACTACCTCGGTTTCCCCGCCGGAATCAGCGGCACCGAGCTCACGAGCCGCGCCGTATCACAGGCGCGCAAGTTCGGCGCCCGTCCTGCGACGCCCTATCGGGCCGTCGGGCTCGAGCCCGGCAACGGGCGCCATCTCGTGCAACTCGAGGAAGGGCACGAGATCTCGGCAAGCGCGGTCATCCTCGCCACAGGAGCCGAGTATCGGCGGCTCCCGCTCGATGACCTCGCCGAGTACGAGGGGACGAGCGTCTTCTACGCCGCCGGCCCGCCGGAGGCGCAGCTCTGCGGCGCCTCGCGCGTCGCCGTGGTTGGCGGCGGCAACTCGGCCGGCCAGGCCGCCGTCTGGCTCGCCAAGGGCGGCGCGATCGTCACGCTCCTGCACCGGCGCGCCGACCTCCACGAGACGATGTCCGACTACCTCATCCATGAGCTCGAGCAGTCGTCCGGCATCGAGGTCCGTGACCGCAGCGAAATCGCAGAGATCCACGGCAGCGACGGTCGCGTCGAGGCGGTCACGCTCAAGGACGGGAAGCGCCTGCCGTTCAAGTTCCTTTTCCTCTTCCTCGGCGCCAGCCCGTGCACCGAGTGGCTGGGCGACGCTGTCGCGCGGCACACTGACGGCTTCCTCCTCACCGGCGATGCGGCCGGAGCCGGGAACCTGCTCGAGACGAGCGTCCCCGGCATTTTCGCAGCCGGCGACGTGCGTTCCGGCTCCACGAAGCGCTGCGCGGCCGCTGTCGGCGAGGGCGCCATGGCGGTGCAGTTCGTCCATGAGCACCTCGCCGTCCAGCCGGCGGAGGTGGCATGAGCGCCCGAGGCTGTAGCCACCTCGACCAGGTCACGGTGCGCGAGCTTCCCGCGGCCGTCGACGGCTGCGAGGACTGCCTGAAGATCGGCGGCAAGTGGCTGCACCTGCGGATCTGCCTGAGCTGCGGCCACGTCGGCTGCTGCGACAACTCCCCGAATCGGCATGCGACCGCGCACTTTCACGAGAGCGAGCATCCGATCATCCGCTCGCTCGAGCCCGGCGAGGACTGGAGCTGGTGCTACGTGGACGAGGTCGCGCTTGCGATCGAGGGAATCGCCGGGGAGACCCGCATCCCGCCTTCGCCGCTCCTGCAGTGACGGGGTCGCCCTACACGGGGCACTGCATGTGTGGAGGCGTGCGTTTCGAGGTGACCGAGGAGCCGCTGAGTGCGGGCTACTGCCACTGCACGCGCTGCCAGCGCCGGACCGGCACCGCGGCCTCGGCCCAGGCGCGGATCGTGCCCGGCTCGCTGCGCCTGCTCACCGGCGAGGAGCTCGTGCAGGAGTTCGCGCCCGAGGACGGCTGGCCGAAGTGCTTCTGCTCGGCCTGCGGCAGCGCCCTCTGGAGCAAGTACCCGGACACGGGAGACGTCGGGAGCGTCCGCCTCGGGCTCTTCGATCCCGGTCACGCGATCCGGCCCCGGTGGCACTCGTTCGTGGACTACGCCTGCGAGTGGGAGCCCATCCCCGACGACGGGCTCGAGCGCTACCCCGAAGGCAGGCCGCGTTAGGAGCTCTTACGGGTCGAGTCGTCGAGGGCGCGCTGAGCCGGGTGGGAGGGCCGGCCGAAGTAGAACCCCTGGGCCTGCTGGCAGCCGAGCCGGCGCACGATCGTGTGCTGCTCGGACGTCTCGATGCCCTCCGCGACGAGGTTGAGCTGCAGCGCGTGGCCGAGGTCGATGATTCCCTTGAGGAGCACGAGGTCGCTCGCCTCGCTGTCGGCGCTCGCGGTGAAGCTCCGGTCGATCTTGACGACGTCGATCGGGAACTCGCGGAGGTAGGAGAGCGATGCGTAGCCCGTCCCGAAGTCGTCGAGCGCGATGGAGACGCCGAGGTCCTTGAGGATGCTGAGTTTCTGCGCGACTCGCTCATCGGACGCGAGCAGCGTGCTTTCGGTCAGCTCGAGTGTGAGCTGCCCGGGGAAGAGCTGGGAGATGTCGAGAGCGCGGCGGACCTGCTGGAGGAAGTCCGGGTGATGGAGCTGGCGGGCAGAGACATTGACGGCCATCTGCATCGCGCGGCCGTGCAGGCGGCAGAGACGGGTCGCCTCGGTGCAGGCTTCGGTGAGTACCCACTCGCCGAGGCCGACGATGAGGCCCGTCTCTTCGGCCAATGGGATGAACTCGCCTGGCGGAAGCTCGCCGGCGGTCGGATGTTCCCAGCGGACGAGCGCCTCGTAGCCGATGATCTGGTGGCGGGTGAGATCGACGACCGCCTGGTAGTCGAGCCGGAACTCGCCACGGGTGATGCCCTCACGCAGCTCGCCGATCCGCTGTGACCGCTCCATTGAGGCTCGATCGAGCTGCGGGTCGAAGAACGCGTAGCCGGTCTCGGGATGGGTCTTGGCCCGGTACATCGCGATGTCGGCTTCCTTCAGCAGCGTCTCGTCGTCGTCGCCGAAAGCGATTCCGATGCTCGCGCTGGTGTGGAGCGCTCCCGAGCCGCTGGCCAGCAGCCTCCCGATCTCCGCGAGCAGCCGCTCGGCCACTCCTACCGCGTCCTCGGGCGTGACAGGCTCCGTCAGGACGACCGCGAACTCGTCGCCGCCGAGACGCGCGGCGGTGTCGCCGGGGCGCACCGACTGCTCGATCCGCTTGCCGATCTCGTGCAGCACCTCGTCGCCGAGGTCGTGGCCCCAGCGGTCGTTGATCCCCTTGAAGTCGTCGAGGTCGATGTACAGCAGTCCGGTCGCGTGGTCGTCGTCGTGCCGGAGCTTGATTGCGTGGCGGAGCCGCTCGTGGAAGAAGGCGCGGTTCGCCAGGCCGGTCAGCGGGTCGTAGAGGGCGAGCTGCCGGAGCTGCTGCTCGGCCTCGCGCTCGCGCGTGATGTCGAGGAGATAGCCCTGCAGGTAGAGCGGCTGCTGCCGCTCGTTGAAAACGACAACGCCCTCGTCGCGGAGCCAGACGACCCGTCCGTCCCGGGCGATTAGCCGATACTCGAGGCTGAGCGGCTCGTACGTGTCGTGCGTGTGCACATGAGCGGCGAGCACACGCTCGCGGTCGTCGGGGTGAAGCAGGCGCGTGAACAGCTCCGAGTCGGTTGCCCATTCCTCGACGCCGTAGCCGAGGAGCGGCTCGATCTGCGGGCTCGTGAAGATGTTGGAGCTGACCGCGTCGAGCTCGTCGACATAGACGACGAGCGGCAGCTGCTCGATGAGCGTGCGGTAGCGCCGAGCGACCTCGTCCGCGGACAGGTCGTCGTCGTCATGCTCGCGGAAAGCGACCGGGACCGCAGACACCGTCACGGAATCGGTCTTTTGGGGGGACCACGGCTCCCCCGGATGGGGTATAGGCCGTTAGGTCTTCGCGGGCACCTTGCCCGGGTCGGGGACGATCCGGATGTAGGGCTTGGGCTCCTCCCACTCGCCGAACAGCTCCTTGGCGTCGTCGTTCGACACCGAGCCGGCGATGATCACGTCCTCTCCCGGCTGCCACTGCGCGGGCGTCGAGACCTTGTGCTGGGCGGTGAGCTGGAGCGAGTCGATCACCCTCAGCACCTCGTCGAAGTTGCGCCCGGTCGTCATCGGATAGACGAGGATCAGCTTGATCTTCTTGTCCGGTCCGATCACGAACACGTTGCGGACGGTCTGGTTGTCGGCCGGGGTCCGGCCTTTCGCGTCGCCCTCGATACCGGCGGGAAGCATCCCGTACAGCTTCGCGACCGTCAGATGCGGGTCGCCGATGAGCGGGTAGTTCGGCGCCGTGCCCTGTGTCTCCTCGATGTCCCGCGCCCACGCCTCGTGGTCGTCGGCGGAATCGATCGAGAGGCCGATGATCTTGACGTTGCGCCGGTCGAACTCCGGCTTGATCGAAGCCATGTAGCCCAGCTCGGTCGTGCACACGGGCGTGAAGTCCTTCGGGTGCGAGAACAGCACCGCCCACGAGTCGCCGAGCCAGTCGTGGAAGTGGATCGTCCCTTCCGTGGTCTGCGCCTCGAAATCGGGCGCCGTGTCGCCGATCGTCAGTCCCATCTCTCCTCCTCCTTTTCAGCGACCCTAACGGTCGCAGTGCCCCCACGTAAAACGTCGGTAAGCCGGAAAGCTTCCGCTTCCTTTCGCTCCCCGGGTGGAGCATGCTCCAGGCGTTGAGCCCAGTCCAACGTTCCCAGCTCTTCCGCGAGGTCAACGACCGGATCTACGAGCTGCTCGAGACGGCGGAGCCGGACCTGCCGGGCGAGTTCCTGTGCGAGTGCGGCCACGAATGCGAGCGGCGCGTCGTGCTGTTGCCCGCGGCGTTCGCGGAGCTGAGACGGACAGGCAAGAGCGTCAGGTCGCCCGAGTGCCGCAGGTTCGGACTGCATGGCCGCCGGTCGCAGGTGAGCGACGGCGTTCCGGTCCTGAGCTAGCCGGCGAGCACCGCAGGCGTCCTGGCTGGGTCGAGCCGGAGCCCGCTCTCTGGGTCGAAGTAATGGAAGCGGGACGGGTCGACGGCGAGCCGGAGTGGGGCTCCCGGGCGCGCGGCCGTGCCGGGATCGACGCGGGCCGTGAACAGCGACCCCTCGACCGCGACGAGCGCGTCGTCGTCGCCCGCCGCCTCGCGCACCTCGCTTACCTCGACGCGCGGCGCGGCGACGGTGAACAGGACGTGCGTGTCGGCCCCGAGCTCCTCGACCACCCCGACCTGCACGTCGATCTGCGGTAGGGAGGGATCGGCGAACGCGGCGTCCTCGAACGCCTCGGGGCGGAGGCCTGCGATCACGTGCCCGGCCGGCGGTGCGCCGGTCGCGGGCAGCGGGAGGGCATAGCCGCCGAAGCGAAGCTCGCCGCCGGCCACCTCGGCCTCGACGAGGTTCATCGCCGGCGAGCCGATGAACGCGGCGACGTAGAGGTTGACCGGCTTCGCGTAGAGCGCCTGCGGCGTGTCCACCTGCTGGACCCGCCCGTCGCGCATCACCGCCACCCGCTGCCCGAGCGTCATCGCCTCGATCTGGTCGTGTGTGACGTAGATCGTCGTCGTCGCCAGGCGCGCGTGGAGCGCGGAGAGCTGGGCGCGCATGCTCACGCGGAGCTTGGCGTCGAGGTTCGAGAGCGGCTCGTCCATGAGGAAGGCCTTCGGCTCGCGCACGATCGCCCTACCCATCGCCACCCGCTGGCGCTGCCCACCCGAGAGAGCGGCCGGGCGCCGGTCGAGCAGCTGGTCGAGGCCGAGGAGCTGGGCCGCACGGGCGACGCGCTCGGCGATCTCGTGCTTCGGCGTCTTCCGCACCTTCAGCCCGTAGCCGAGGTTCTGCCGCACGGTCATGTGCGGGTAGAGAGCATAGCTCTGGAAGACCATGGCGACGTCGCGGGCGCGCGGCGGCA
Source organism: Gaiellaceae bacterium (assembly GCA_036006925.1). GTDB lineage: Bacteria > Actinomycetota > Thermoleophilia > Gaiellales > Gaiellaceae > PALSA-600. The sequence continues at coordinate 4,549 of DASYPH010000006.1, read as the reverse complement.
GGTCGGTCACCTCCCGGTCGCCGATCGCGATCGTGCCTGCGCTCACGTCCTCGAGCCCGGCGATCATCCGCAGCAGCGTCGACTTCCCGCAGCCCGAAGGCCCGACGAGGACGAGGAACTCGCCGCTGCCGATCGTCAGCGAGACGCCGTCGACGGCGGTCACGCCTCCGGCGAAGACCTTGCTGACGTTGTTCAGGACGATCTCGGCCACGCGAACGATCGTGGAGTCTATACCGCATCTTCCCACGGAAAGCAATGGCATTGACCACTTCGGGTATTGCCTCTATAGTCGCGGCCACCATGGAAGTCATCCCCGCCCAGGGAAAGATGACGAAGCAGAGCGCGGCGCGGCAGCAGGTGCTCGAGCTCGTCGGACGGCTCGGCGTCGGCACCGCGATCCCCTCCGAGCGGCAGCTCAGCGCGGACCTCGGCGTCTCGCGCCTGACCGTCCGCGCCGCGCTCGACGACCTCGCGCGCGAGGGCTATCTCGTGCGCCGGCGCGGCAGCGGCACCTACGTGCAGCAGCCGAAGATCTCGCAGCAGCTCACCATGACCTCATTCAGCGAGGACATGCGGAGGCGCGGGATGGCGCCGAGCAGCAAGACGCTCTCGCTCACCCGCCAGCTCGCCGGCCCTCAGCTCGGCCGCTTCCTCAACGTCTCACCGGGAGACGAAATCGTCGTCGTCAAGCGCCTCCGGCTCGCCGACGGTGTCTCGATGGCGATCGAGACGCTGCACATCCCGGCGGGCGTCGTGCCCGGCGTCCAGCCGCAGGACCTCGAGGGCTCGTTCTACGAGCTTCTGCACGCCAGGTACGGGATCGAGATCGCGACCGCGACGCAAACGATCGAGCCGACGGTGACGAACGAGGAGGAGTCGGAGGCGCTCGGCGTTCCCCTCCACTCACCTGCCTTCCTCTTCGAGCGCACGAGCCGCGATGCGAGTGGGCGCACGCTCGAATTCGTCCACTCGATCTACCGCGGCGACCGCTACCAGATCGTCTCCGAGCTCACGCCGTCGTAACCCGTCAGTCACCCGACCTTGACAAGAGTGGTCTGGTGTGGGAGATTCCGACCGTGGCCGATTGGTATAGACCATTCGACGCAACGCAGGGCGCTTCCCGCCTTCCGGCCACAGGCATCTCGGACGCCCCGCTAGCGCGTCGACGTATCGAGGGAGATTTGGCATGAGATACCGGGTACTCGCGGTGGTTGCAGCCGCGGTCGCACTCTCGGTCGTCGCCGCGACAGCCGCAGCAAGCGGCCAGCGGGCGTCGGCTCATACGCTCACGGTTTGGCTCCAAGTCGATGCCCAGAACGGTTGGCCGGAGATCGTGGCCGCCGCGAACAACTCGTTCGAAAACTCGCATCCGGGCTGGAACGTGAACGTGCAGTACCAGCAGTGGAACGATCATCTGCAGAAGTTCGACGCCACGATCGCCGGCAACGACACGCCCGACGTGATCGAGATGGGCAACACCGATATGACCGCGTATATGGCCGCCCACGAGTTCGCGAGCCTCGGCGCGGTCAAGTCGTCATTCGACAACTCGTCGAAGTGGCTCGCGGGCCTGACGGCTTCCTCGACGTACAACGGCAAGCTCTACGGCGTCCCGTACTACGCCGGCTCGCGGGTGATCACCTACCGGACCGACCTGTTCAAGAAGGCGGGATTCAAGAAGCCTCCGAAGAGCCTCTCGCAGTTCCAGAGCGAGCTCGTGAAGGTCGGGAAGATGGAGAAGCACGTCAAGGGGTTCGCGCCGCTCTATGTCGGCGGCGAGGACTGGTTCACCGCCCTCAGCTTCGTCTTCGACTACAACGGCTCGATCGCGAAGAAGGTCAACGGCAAGTGGGTCGGGACGCTCGCCTCGAAGAAGTCTGTCGCGGGACTCAAGACGTTCAAGCGGTTCTTCGCCGCCACCCAGTCGAGGTCGACTGCCACGCTTGACGGGTCGAACCCCTTCCCGTACACCGTCTTCTCGCAGGGGCGGACAGCCGCGAACTACGGCCCCGCCTGGTATACGTGCTGCACCGGCAAGAAGTACGCGAAGGTGGTCGGCCAGTTCGTGATGCCGAGCCACACGAAGGGCATGCCGATGCCCGGCTTCCTCGGCGGCTCAGACCTCGGGGTGCCGATCCAGAGCAATTCGCAGGCCGAGGCCCGGGCGTGGATCGCCGACTTCACGAGCACTGCCAACGAGAAGGCGCTGGAGAAGAAGGGGAACATCCCGAACGCGACCAACCTGCTCGGCAACAGTGTGAACGAGCGGGCTGCCGCGCGCAGCTGGTTCATCCCGCAGGCGAAGCACTGGGCGGACGTCCAGACCGGCAACATCCTCAAGACGTTCCTGGCCCAGTTCCTCACCGGTCACCTCTCGGTCCAGAAGGCAGCGGAGGTCGCCGACCAGAACATCGCGCAAACTCTCAACGAGCCGTAGACCGCTCCTGAGCAGGAGCGAGCCCACCGTGCTCACCGCCGCCGCCGCGACCGCAGGGTCGCGGCGGCGGCGGCCGACCGGCCGGCGCATCGCCGGCGGGTCGGTCCCATACCTCCTTGTTCTACCGGTCGTCCTCGTCCTGGCGGCGATCCTCGGCTACCCGATCTACTACCTCGTCAAGCTCTCGCTCCAGAAGTACGGGCTGCTCGAGCTCGTTCAACACCACGGGGAGTACATCGGGCTCGACAACTTCCGCACCGTCCTCCATGATCCGGTCTTCTGGCACACGCTGCTGCGCACGGTCGTCTTCACCGCCGTGAACGTCGGTCTGACGATGGTGCCCGGGACGCTCGTCGCGCTGCTCCTCGTTCGCGTCTCGACCTGGGTGCGGCTTCTTCTGACCGCCGGCCTCGTCCTCGTATGGGCGATGCCGCCCGTGGTGGCGGTACAGGTATGGAGCTGGATGACGAACAGCCAGAACGGCGTCCTCAACTACATCCTTACCGAACTCCACGTCGGCAACTACTTCCAGCACAACTGGTACGAGACGACGTTCTCGTCGTATGCGATGGTGACGAGCCTCATCGTCTGGGGAGCGCTTCCGTTCGTCGTGATCACCGTTTACGCGGCGCTCTCGCAGGTGCCGCACGAGCTCGTCGAGGCGGCCCAGATCGACGGCGCGCGGGCGTGGCGGATCTTCAAGGACGTGACGTTGCCGGTGCTGATGCCGGTGCTGCTGATCCTCACGAGCCTGTCGATCATCTGGGACTTCGGGGCCTTTACCCAGCCGTACCTGCTGATCGGCCCCGGCCAGCAGACGTCGTCCAACTATCTGATGAGCACGTACCTCTACTTCGAGGGCTTCGGAAAGACCAATTTCGGAATCGGCGCCGCGATCTCCCTCCTCATGCTCGCGATCGTGGCCGCGATGAGTGTCGTCTACGTCCGGCGAATGCTGCGGGTGGGTGAGGAGGCATGAGCCGCCGCCGCGCCGGCCGCCTCGGCTGGAACGTCGTCGGGATCATGTTCTTCGTCGTGATGGTCTTCCCCGTCTTCTGGATGGTCTCGACCGCGTTCAAGAGCAACGACAAGATCTACGGATTCACGCCGACCTGGTTCCCGCGTAACCCGACGCTGCACCACTTCACCGCCGCGATTCACCGGCCGTACTTCTGGACCGATGTGAAGAACAGCGTCATCGTCGTGCTCGCCACGGTCGCGATCGCGCTCGTGCTCTCGTTCTTCGCAGCCGTCGCGCTCGCCAAGTACCGCTTCAGCGGGCGCAAGCTGTTCATCGTGCTCGTGATCGGGATTCAGATGCTGCCGCAGGCGGGGCTGATCATCCCGCTCTACGTCGTGCTTGCGAAGCAGAACCAGGTGAACACGCTCACCGGCGTCATCCTCGTCTACCTGACCTTCGCGCTTCCCTTCTGCGTCTGGACGCTGCGAGGCTTCGTCCACGGCATCCCGAAGGAGCTCGAGGAGGCGGCGATGGTGGACGGCTCCACCCGCCTCGGCGCGTTCGTCCGGATTCTGCTGCCGCTCGTCGCGCCGGGGCTCGTCGCGACGTCGGTGTTCGCGTTCATCACGAGCTGGAACGAGTACATCTTCGCGAACACCCTTCTCCATAGCGGGAACAAGCAGACGATCACGGTCTGGCTCTCCTACCTCTACGGCGGCAACCGCTTCGTCGACTGGGGCGAGATCATGGCGGCCTCGACGCTGATCGCCATCCCGGTCGTCATCTTTTTCCTCCTCGTTCAGCGCCGGATCGCCTTCGGCCTGACCGCCGGAGCAGTGAAGGCGTGAACTGGTCATGACCAATGACCTCACCCGGGCGGGCTGTTCATACTTCGGGGTCAGGATCCCACGGCACGTGCGCCGGGACATGGCAGACCTCGCGGCGCGCGGCTACACCGGGGTGCTGCACACGTTCTCCGAGAACGACCTCGCCTACTACCGCGACACGATGGCCGAGATCGTCGCCGGCTCGCACGCGGAGGGCCTCTTCGTCCTGGCGAGCCCGTGGGGCCTCGGCCGCACCTTCGGCGGCGAGGCCGAGAGCGGCTGGGTCGCGTTCCATCCCGAGGAGTGCCAGGTGCTCGACGACGG
>DASYPH010000005.1:0-10509 GCA_036006925.1 Gaiellaceae bacterium | reverse complement strand
TGGTCGTCCCAGCGGTCGAACCAGCGGTCCGCCCGTTCGATTCGCTCCGGCGTGAGGTGGAACCAGCGCCCGTGCCGTTCGAGCAGCCGACGGCCGCCGCGGTCGCCGATCCACCAGCCGCCGATCGCGCCCAACTGGTAGCCGAGCACTCCGGCGAGCACGACTGCGAGGTAGGCCGAGAACCCGGTGACGTGCCAGCCGAGGACGTCCACCTCGTGTGTCAGCGCACCCGATGCGAGCGCCCCTCCGTAGAGCATCACGAGCTCGCTCGCCGCCGGGAAGACAGCATCGATGAACATCAGGATGAAGATGGCGAGGACGCCGTAGTGGGCGAGCCACGAAGTCACCGAGCGAGCCTAGCGACGAAACGTGAACAGTACGGCCAGATCGGCTGCGCCCACGGCGCTCGACTCGAACACATGCGCGACGTAGGCGCCGCCGTACGCCCTGGTGCGCTGCGGCAGGAGCCCGTCCCACACGAGCTGGTGAACCCCGGCCGGAAGAGCCGCCGCCGGCAGGTCACGCACGACGACGCCGGCTTTCGTCTCGATCCGCAGGTGCGCCCGCGCCGCTCGGGCCAGTGTGAAGCGCACGACCGCGCTACCGCGTGCCGGCGAGGCGACCGTCAGCCCCGACAGCGTCGTGTCGTAGCGGAAGGTCTCGTCGGCGACCGACGTCCGGCCGAGATCGTCGGTCGCCTGGACGTGCCAGTGCCAGGTCCCTTCGACGTCGTAGCCGGCGAACGCCGGGGAGTACAGGCCGGGCGGATGGGCGACGCCGCTTTCGAGCAGACGCGAAATGCCGTCGGGGCCGATCAACGCGGCCGTCACGGTCGAAGGCCGAACGAGCTTGTACGCGAGTGGTTCGGCGGTGCGCGCGGGATCGCCGTTCAGCAGCGGCTGGAGGGGCGGTGCGTAGACGCCGAAGTACTCGACGAGCAGCGCTTCGGAGATCGCGCGCGGGCCGGCGGAGTCGCTCGGCCGGTTGAGCAGGCGGCCGTCGAAGGCGGCGGTGACAGCGCCGCCGGACTCGACCGCCGATGCGCTCACCGCACCGAGGCGCTGCAACGTCTGAGCGAGCTCGAAGCTGGTCATGCCTGCGCTGTACCCCGGCTGCCCGCCGTCGACGGCGACCAGCACGATGCGGCCGTCGGCGAGCTGCCCGACACCGGCTCGCGGTGCGCGCGAGGAGACCTGGTCGCTCGAAAAGTCCTCGAGCGAGCGGAAGACCGGCTTGCCGTTCTTCACCAACACGGGCCCGCCGCCGAGCGCTGCGACAGTCCCGGCCCACGCCGGCTGCAGGATCAGGCGCGCCGTCAGCTGGGTACCGGCGGGAGCTTCGGCCTGCAGCCTCGCTGCGGCCGAGCCGGTCGCCAGCAACACAGCACCGGCAGGTGGGATCGTCTCGCCGCCGCCGCTGCCGACAGCGGTGACGACCGCGGTGAGGTCGACATTCGGGAGCGCCGCAGGGAACGTGTCGAACACCGCCTCGGCCGAGCCGGGGACGCGCGGCACCGGTGCGCCGTACGCGGGCGTGAAGAGCACGACCTGACCCGCGGCGGGCGTCTGGTTGAGGCCGGTGAGCGGCCGGCGCGGGCCGGAGCCGCGCCAATCGCCCGCGAACCGGACCCGGTCGACGTGGAGGCCGCCGGCGGCGTCGATGCCGATCGAGGAGCGTGTCTGCAGCGGCGGACGGAGCAGCACGCCGTTCGCGATCACGACCCCGCCGGGTCGGGAGAAGTCGCCGTTGATCCCCGCGACGGTCGCCTGTGTCGACAGATCCCGCTCGATCTGGGTCAACGGCGCCGCGTGACCACCGACGACGGAATGGGCCAGCGCGGGTGCGAGCTGGTAGAGGCCGTTCTGAGCGCCCGGCCGGGGCGCCGTGATCACCTGGAGCGCCACCGGCCCGTGCGCGGTGAACTGGACGATCCGCTCGACGTCGACCCCGGGCATCAGCTCAGTGCCCTGCGCCCGGGCCACGCCGGTGCCGGCGACGGTCAGCACGGCGCCGCACAGCAGGACGAGCGTGGCGAGTCGACGCACCAACGGTGACGAACACGATAGAGATGCCACACGTCGCCGAGCGGGTACGTTGCCGGGGTGAGCGACACGCGCACCGCACTGGTCGAGGATCTGATGGGCCGGTTCTCGCACATCCCGCCGGAGGCGGTTCTGAAGGAGGATCTCCTCCGCACCGGGATGGCGTTCGACGACTCGGCGCTCACCGAGAACCTCGACGGCGAGGTGAAGCCCAAGTCGTACTTCATCTTCTCGTTCGACCAGAAGCCGCTCGCGCAACTCGGTGAGGCGGCGCGCCGACGGCCTCCGGAAGAGCTCGCGCTCACGGCCGGCCCGTACGAGCTGCGGCGCACGATCGTCTCGGTGCGCGTCAATCCGGACTCGCCGTACCGCGTGGCGCGTGCGGACGACGGCGAGCTGCGACTGTCGCTCGACGGCCGCGAGATCGCCGACGTCGGCCTGCCGCCGATGCCGGAGTACTACCGCCATCCGCTCGAGAACGGCAAGACGGTGATGGAGACCGCGCCGACGATCCAGTGGGGGTACCTGATCTACCTCACCGTGCTGCGCCTCTGCCAGTACTTCGGCGCGAAGGAGGAGTGTGGTTTCTGCGACATCAACCACAACTGGCGCCAGCACAAGCAGGAAGGCCGTCCGTACACCGGGGTCAAGCCGGTCGCCGACGTGCTCGAGGCGCTCGCGCTGATCGATCGGTACGACACGGCGAAGACGTCCAAGGCGTACACGCTGACCGGCGGCTCGGTGACCAGCACCGTCGACGGCCTCGCCGAAGCGGACTTCTACGGCCGCTACGCCGAGGCGATCGAGGAGCGGTTCCCGGGACGGTGGATCGGCAAGGTCGTCGCGCAGGCCCTCCCTCGCGCCGACGTGCAGCGCTACAAGGACTACGGGATCACGATCTACCACCCGAACTACGAGGTCTGGGACAAGCGGCTGTTCTCGATCATCTCCCCGGGCAAGGAGCGCTACGTCGGCCGCGAGGAATGGCATCGCCGGATCCTCGACGCGGCCGAGGTGTTCGGCGCGCGGTTCGTGATCCCGAACTTCGTCGCGGGGGTCGAGATGGCGAAACCGTTCGGGTTCGCGAACGTCGACCAGGCGATCGCCTCGACAACCGAAGGGCTCGACTACTTCATGAGCCGCGGGATCACGCCAAGGTTCACGACGTGGTGTCCCGAGCCGACAACGCCGCTCGGCCGTGACAACCCGAACGGCGCCCCGCTCGAGTACCACATCCGCCTCCTCGAGGCGTACCGGGAGGCGCTCTCGCGCCATGGGCTCAAGCCACCGCCCGGCTACGGCATCGCCGGTGCCGGCAACGCGGTGTTCTCGGTCAGCTCGTTCATGGACACCCTCGATCCGGAGGAAGTCACGGTCGAAGAGGCGGTCCCTGCGTGACCCGCATCAGCGTCGACGAGGCCAGAACGCTGTGGCTGGAAGCGTCGGACGACGAGTTGAAGCGGCTCGCCGGCGAGACCCGCGCACGCTTCCACGAGCCCGACCACGCCACCTACATGGTGATGCGGATCATCAATTACACGAACGTCTGCGTCGCCCAGTGCGACTACTGCGCGTTCTACGCGCTCCCCAACCAGTCAGGCGGTTACGTGCTGTCGCGCGACGAGGTGTTCGCGAAGATCGACGATCTGGTCGAGTTCGGTGGCGACCTCGTCGCGTTCAACGGCGGCTTCAACCCCAAGCTGCCGCTCGACTTCTATTGCGACCTCTTCGCCGCGGTGCGCGCGCGGTACGGCGACCGCGTGGAGTTCTACGCGCTCACCATCGCCGAGTTCGTCTACCTGGCGGATCGCGCCGGCCTCTCCTACGCAGATGCCGCTGCGCGTCTCCGAGGCGCGGGCGTCCACTGGGTGACCGGCGGCGGCAGCGAGATCCTCACCGAGGACTTCCGCAAGCGGCATGCCAAGTTCAAGTACACGGTGCGCGATTACTTCGAGGGGCAGCGGGCGATCGTGGACAGCGGTCTCAAGACGACCGCGACGATGGTGATCGGCTTCGACGAGACGCTCGACGAGCGCCTGGAGCATCTGCAGCGCACGCGCGACTTCCAGGATGAGACCGGCGGCCTCTTCTCATTCCTCTGCTGGACCTACAAGCCGTACGGGACCGCATTCGGGGGGCGCGAGATTTCGGCTCAGGAGTACCGCCGCCACATCGCGCTCTCACGGATCTTTCTGGACAACGTCAAGCACATCCGGACGTCGGTGCTGACACAGAACGAGGATGCCTTCGGCGCGCTCGACTTCGGAGCCGACGACTTCGACCTCCCGATCGAGGACGAGGTAACCCAGAAGGCCGGTGCACGGATCGACCTCGATCTGGAGGCGCTGCTCGCCGTGCCGCGTTCGCTCGGTTACACCGTCGAGTATCGCCGCGCCGAGCGACCCGCGGCACTCACGGCCTGACGGTCAGACGGGCGGCTGCGGGTCGTACTGGATGTAGCGGCGCACCGCCTGCGCCTGCTCGACCGACTCGAGCCGTGCGACCAGGTGCAATGCCATGTCGATCCCGGCGGAGACGCCGGCGGCGGTGACGATCTCGCCGTCGTCGACGAACCGGGCTTCGCGCTCGACGCGCACGTCGAAGGCGGACAGGGTGTCGAGCGAAGCCCAATGCGTCGTTGCCGACCTGCCGTCGAGCAGGCCGGCCTTCGCGTAGACAAGCGCCCCGGTGCAGACGCTCGTCAGCAGCGTCCCGCCGGCCGCCAGGTCGCGCAGGCGAGTCAGGTAGCCCTCGTCGGCCTGGAGCGGGCGCGTGTTGCCGCCGGGGAGGACGAGCAGGTCGAGGCGGCCGACGTCGGGCCAGGCGACGTCCGGGAGGACGCGCAACCCATGTGCGCAGGTGACAGGGTCGGTCGACTCGGCGACCGTCTGCGCGCCGATCTCGCGCTCGCTGAAGCGAGCCCACGCGGTCAGCACCTCGTACGGCCCGGCGAAGTCGAGTTCCTCGACCCCGTCCCAAAGCGCGATCGCAATCCGGTACACGTCCATCCCGGCGCTTACCTTGCCCGAGCGGTGGCAGCCACCGCCGAGAAAGACGCACGTAAGTGTGGCAATAGTGAAACTTCTGCTCGAAGCGGCCCGGATGGACTCGCCGAACGGGCCGCCTGCCGCTGCGAGGGCCGAGCGGTGGCAGCCACCGTCACGAAAGGCGCACGGAAGCGTGCCAGTTGTGAAACTTCTGCACGAAGACGGCCACGGGGGCTCGCCGAGCACGCCGTGGGGCGCTTGCCCGGGCGAGGGCGGTGCACGCCGCGGTAGCCTCGCGGTGCACCGTCGCATTCGTGAGCCGGAGGTCGAGATGACTGCCACCGAGACGAGCTGGGAGCTAGAAGCGGCTCACTCCGCCCCGATCCACTGGTCGAATTGACGTCAACGCCCGATCGGACCATGAGCGCAACCGCCGACCCTCGGCTCGGACGGTGGGACGCCCGCGCGGTCGCGGCCCTGCTGGGCGCAGCGATCGTGACGTGGATCGTGACCGTTCAGCGGATGCGCGGCATGGACGCGGGGCCCGGGAGCGACCTTGGCCGGTTCGGGTGGTTCGTCGGCGTCTGGGTGACGATGATGGCGGCGATGATGCTGCCCTCGGCGGCACCGGTGGTGCTGCTCTTCCAGCGCATCTCGCTCGATCGCCGTCGGCGCGGCCGGAGCTACTCGCCAACGTGGGTCTTCGCAGGCGGCTACCTCGCGGTCTGGACGGCTTACGGCCTCGCCGCCTACGGCTTCTACCGGCTCGTCGTCGGCGTCGGCGCAGGCTTCCTCGCCTGGGACCGCGCCGGCCCGTACATCGCCGGCGCCGCGATCGCCGCCGCCGGCCTGTACGAACTGACTCCGCTCAAGTCGGTCTGCCTGCGCCATTGCCGAACCCCCGCGCACTTCGTCCTCGGCCACTGGCGCGACGGCCCGACAGGCGCGCTCCGGATGGGTGCCGAGCACGGCACCTACTGCGTCGGCTGCTGCTGGGGGCTGATGATCGTGCTCTTCGCGCTCGGCGTGATGAGCCTGCTCTGGATGGCCGTTGTAGCAGCACTGATCTTCGCCCAGAAGGTCTTCCGGGGCGGGGAGCGGCTGACGCGAGTCTTCGCCGTCGCGTTCGTCGCGGCCGGCGTCTGGGTTGCGGTCGCTCCTGGGTCTGTCCCGGGACTGACGCAGCCGAGCGGCCCGGGCGGGCCGGCACAGATGAAGATGGAGTAAGGGTCAGACGGTCGCGGCCGCCGGGACGAACCGGAGCTCGGGGACCTCGTCCAGCTCGCCGACGTCGCGGGCCAACTCCAGGAACGTGTAGAGGCCGGCACGCTCGCGCGGGCCGAAGCGGTAGCGCAGCTTCTCGAAGTAACGCGCCAGGAAGCCGGCCGGATAGCCGTAGCGCTTGGCCGAGTCGAACGCCAGCCGCTCGGGCTCGGCGCGCGCCGCGCGGAGCGACGCCACGAGCGCGTCCTCGAGCTCGCCGAGCTCCGGATGCAAGGGCTCCGGTGCCGCCCAGACGGCGAAGACCATCGGCAGGCCCGTGCGCTCGAGCCACAGACGGCCGAGATCGTGGTGCGGCGTCGGGTCCTCGAAGGCCGACTTGAGCGCGGCGTCGCCGATCAGCAGCCTTGCCTCGGCCTCCTCGCCGAGCGGCACGTGCGTCGCGTCCGGGAGGAGCACCTTCGTCAGGACGACCGACGTCGCCGACTCCGGCGTGACTGCCACCGTCCTGATCCGGTCGAGCGGGGTCTTCGAGATCAGCTGGATCGACTCGACAGCACCCTCGCTCGAGACGCACAGCCGCGGCAGCAGCCGCAGACGGTCTGCGTTACGGGCGTACTCGATCGACGAGATCGGGGCCACGTCGAGCTCGCCCGCGATCAGCTGCTGGTTGAGCGTCGTCGGTACACCGACCACTTCCTCGACCTCGGCTTCGAGCCGGTAGAAGACCGGCGCCATGTTCACGTACGCGATGCGGCCGAGGCGGATCATCAGTGGCACCCATGGTGCCGTTGCCGCGTCACTCGAGCGGGAGTACCAGGCGACGCAAGGACGCAGAGAGCCTCGATAGCAGCGCTATCGAGGCGACCGAGGACGCGGCAGCGCACCGCGTGATCGCGCGCGAGAGACACGCAGGATGGTGCGACGAGTGCCACTATCCCGCGCGGTCGACGACCGCGAACGTCAGGGTCTCGAGTTCCTCCCTGTGTGGGTGAGCGCCGAGAAACGCTCGGGCGCGGCGCGCGTAGTCGAGCGCGGCTTCCCGGGACCGCGCGAGCGCATCGGTCGCGGCGACCGCGACCAGCGCTCCATCGAGCGGTCCGCCGGCGAGTGCACGCCTGACCTGCTCGTTCTGCGCCGCTGCGAGCAGCAGCGGCATCGTCGGCGTCCCTTCGCGCAGGTCGGTGCCGGGGATCTTGCCCGTCTGCTGGGTCTCGCCGGCACAGTCGAGGATGTCGTCGGCGATCTGGAACGCGATGCCGAGATTCTGGCCGTACGCGCCGAGTTGCTCGTCCCCGCTCGAGCCGAGCAGGCAGGCGGCCTCGATCAGCTTGCCGGTCTTCAGGCCGCAGCGCTCCAGGTAGGCCGCGACCGAGGTGTCGGGGTCGTTCGTCTGGAGCTTCTGCATCGCCTCGCCGCGCGACAGACACAGCGCCGCGTCGGCCAACGTCGCGACGGCCGACTCGTGGCCCGTTGCCGCCAGCACGGTGAACGCGCACGCATACAGGTAGTCGCCGGCCGCCTTCGCTGCGTCGGCGCCGTACACCGACCACGCCGCCGGAAGCCCTCGGCGCAGCCTTGCGCCGTCGACGAGGTCGTCGTGCACGAGCGTCGCCATGTGCACGAGCTCGACCGCGACACCCGCAGGAACCGACGGCTCGGCGCGAGCGGTCAGGAAGCAGAGCAGCGGGCGCAGCCGCTTCCCGCCGGCTGCGAGCGCCTCCCCGGCAACCTCCTGCGCCAGCCCGGGCCGCGCGGCGACCGCCTGGGCTAGGCCGGCCTCGACCTCGGCCATGTACCCGGCGAGACCGGGAGTCGCGTGGACCTGGGCGAGCTGTGTCACCTGGCGACTCCAGTGTGCAGCGCGACGATCGAGCCGCCGAGCAGGCGGAACTCGACCTCGCCGAAGCCCGAGCTCACGAGCAGCTCCACCAGCCCCTCGGCGGTCGGAAAGCGCTTGACCGATTCCGGGAGGTAGGTGTAGGCGGAGCCGCCGGGTAGCACCTTGCCGAGCAGCGGGACGATGCGATCGAACCAGAGCGAGAAGAACGGCTTCAACGGGCCACGCGCCTGTGTGATCTCGAGAATCGCCAGGCGCCCGCCGGGCTTCAACACCCGCCGCAGCTCGCGCAGCGCGAGCTCCAGGTCGGCGACGTTTCGTACGCCGAAGCCGACCGTCGCGGCGTCGAACGTACCCTCGGCGAATGGCAGCGCGAGCATGTCGCCCTGAATCCACTCGAGGTCGGCCTTGCGGCGCGCACGCTCCAGCATCTTCTCGGAGAAGTCGAGGCCGGTCACGCGCGCGGCCCCCGCCTTCCGGTCGGCGATCGCGAGATCGCCCGTGCCGCAGGCTGCGTCGAGCACGCGGTCGCCCGGGCGCACGGCCGCCTGCGCAGCGAGCCGCCGCCAGCGGATGTCCAGCCCCGCAGTCATGACGCGGTTCATCACGTCGTACACGGGCGCGATCCGGTCGAACATCGAGCGGACCGAGTCGGGTGCCAACGTCACGAGTGACCACTCCCGTGCCATGAGTGGATGCCCGGCCCGCGAGCACCAAGCGATGCAAGGACGTAGGGAGCGCCGATAGCCAAAGCTATCGGCGCGACCGAGGACGCGGCAGCCCGGCGGGTGATCGCAGGCCGGGCGGCGCGAGATGGCGCAGGAAGGGTCACTGTTGCCCCCAGCGAGGGACGAGGGCGTTGTCGAGCCCGAGCTGGTCGAGCACGCGACCGGTGACGAAGTCGAGGAGATCGTCGACCGAATCGGCGCCGTGGTAGAAGCCGGGCGCGAGAAAGAGGATCGTCGCCCCTGCGCGCCGCAACGTGAGCATGTTCTCGAGGTGGATCGCCGACAACGGCGTCTCGCGCGGGCAGAGCACGAGCTTACGCTCTTCCTTCAGTGCGACCGAGGCCGCACGGTGGATCAGGTTCTGCATCGCCCCCGAGGCGATCGTGCCGAGCGTCCCCATCGAGCACGGACAGATCACGTAGGCATCGACCTTCGCCGAGCCGGACGCGTAGGGCGCCTTCCAGTCGTTCGGCTCGAAGACCGTGACGCCGTCACCGGTGCCTTCGGTGAATCGCGCGAGGGTCTCGTCACGCGAGAGGCGGGCGTCGCCGTAAAGCTCCGTCGCCAGCACCTCGATCGCCGCGCCCGAGACGGACACACCCACCTCGCAGTCGGACGCTACGAGCGCATGCAGCAGCCGGCGCGCGTACGGCGCGCCGGAAGCGCCCGTGATGCCGAGAAAGACCCGCACTACGCGCAGATTACGTACGCGTGCGTCGGGGGCGCGCTACTTCGGGCCCTTGGACGCTTCGAGGAACGCTGCGAGCTGCAGCAGCCGAACATTGCCGAGGCCGGCGAAGGACGGCATCGGGGACCCCGAATTGACGCACGCAGGACATTTGAGGTGGGCCACCTGGAAGGCGATGCCCTTGCCCTTCGCGCCCTCCGCCGTGAGGTCCGGCGCCCCTGCGAAGCCACCACCGACGCCCAGGTACGTGTGGCAGTTGAGACAGCCTGCGACGGCGAACAGCTTCGCTCCGGAGACCGCGTGCGGGTTCCCGGCGAAGCCCTGCTTCGCGGCCCAGTCCGGCACCTTCCCGATCAGCTCCGAGCCCAGGGACTCCTTGGCAGTCGCCCCCTTGTAGGTGAGGACGCCCATCGAGATGACGACGAGGATCGAGGCGATGATCGCGACCGGGCGCCGACTGAGCCGCCGCTCCGCGCGGACATCGAAGAACGGCAGCGCGAGCAGCAAAACGAGGCAGAGTGTCGGGATCCCGATCGTGCCGAGGATCACCGTCAGCGGCCACTTGAAGATTCGCAGCAGGTAGAAGAGGAAGTAGAAGTACCAATCGGGCCGCGGGACGAAGTTGATCGTTCCCGGGTCGGCCGGCGCGTCGTACAGCTTTCCGAGCCAGCCCGCCTCTGTGGTGTGATGGTCGCCGGGTGTCGAATACCGCCAGACGACGGCGAGCCCGATGATGACGAGCACGACGACGAACGACATGATCGTGTCGTGCCACATGGCCCACGGGAAGAACGGCTTCCCGCGCTCCTTGACGTCAGCCTTGTACTGCTGGAAGACGCGGCGGCGCTCGACGACGCGATCGCTGGCCATTAGTGCGACTCCAGGTGATGACACCGGGTCGATGGCGAGCGAAAAGCAAGCGAGGCAAGGACGCAGGGAGCGTCAATAGCTGAAGCTATTGACGCGACTGAGGACGCGGCATCGCGCAGCTTTGCAGCCGCCA
>DASYPH010000004.1:0-3407 GCA_036006925.1 Gaiellaceae bacterium | reverse complement strand
ACCGTCTCGGACAACCC
This sequence comes from Gaiellaceae bacterium, assembly GCA_036006925.1. Lineage (GTDB taxonomy): Bacteria > Actinomycetota > Thermoleophilia > Gaiellales > Gaiellaceae > PALSA-600. Next base: position 3,390 of record DASYPH010000004.1, on the reverse strand, counting down.
TGGGCCGGCCGACACGCACCGGATCCCCCAGACGTTCGACGTCCGGCCGAGCGACCCAGCGCCGGATCAGGGCCCCGACGAGTTGATGATCGACTGGGGGAACGTCCCGGCCGGGAGCATTGCGTCCATTTACTGGCCGCAAGTTCAGGCGGCCGACGTCATCGCTCTCGCGGACTCAGCCTACGCCACGCATATGCTCACGGCCGCCGACACGAACACGATCAGCATCAAGATCCACGGCGGCGTCAGCTACGTGCCGATCCCAAAGGGCGCTGGCGACAACTTCGCTGGGCTGTTGACGATCGACCTTCCCCAGACCGTCATCACCGGCCAAGAGTTCGACGTCCTCGTCCGCCGCATCTCGACCCGGGTCGTCCAGAACATCATCATCCGGACCGAAGCCGCGCCCTCGGACGTCGAAGCGACGAAGGCGGCGAGGCGACCGGCGCGCGGCAGGGCCAGGAAGCCGGTCGAGAAGCCCGAGCCGGAATCGCTCGGCACCGACATCACCGTATGGCGTTACGTCGTGGGCAACTTCGCGGTGTCGATCCCCGTCGCCACGGCGCAGACGATGCTGCTCCCCGAGGAGAACACGCTCGCGATCTTGAAATGGCGCCTCCTCCAGATGTCCCCTGCGAACCGTTGGTACAAGGTGCTGGACCGATACATATCGCTGATCGCGGCGCGGGTGGACGGACTGGGCGGCAACTCTAACTCGATCCAGCCGTCGCCGACGGGCGTCCCGGTAAAGGGATATCGGCCGGGCGAGAAGTTCCGCGAGTACGAAGGCAAGGTCCTCGAGGTCGTTTACGGTTGCTTCGGCGAATTCGTCGGATTCGTGCTCGACGACTGCAAGGCGTTACGGGCATTTCGCACACGGGCACGCGGAATCGAGGAAGTCGTGCTGCGCGCCTGCCGCGACGACCTGACGCTCGTTGTGTTCGTGGACGAGGACCGGGAGGAGCGGATCGTGCGCCTCATGCTGCGCTGCTGAGTCTCACGCGCCAAGAGACCGACCTTCACAAGCTCAAGCAGCAAGAGCTTTCCCAGGCCCGGGAGTTCGTTTGGGAGCACCGAATGCGCGGATGTGGCGTTGTCGCGGATGACCTCATCCGAGGAATCGGTGATCGCGAAGCGACGGATCGAGGAGATGTTTGAACTGCTGCTATCGGTCCCTGCTTGGTCAAGCAGCGTCATCGCCGTTGTGGACGAGTCTCCGCCCGACGCCCCCCTTTCGTCGTCGTGGAGGTGCCACGATCCAACGACCATCGCCTACGTTCGACCGGCATCGAACACCCCACCGAGTCGGTCAAGGGACGATCGCGCATACACTTTCCGGACGGGCGCGACGGACCAACCGGTGTACGTTCGGCGGAACCACGGGCCGGGAGCGATCATGCCGGCAAAGAGGGTGCATCACGTCGGTCTTGCGGTGAGCGACGTCGAGCGGCCACTCGCGTTCTATGTCGACCTCCTCGGCCCGCTTGGCTGGGAGGTGATCAGGCGGTATCCGACCTACCGGGGAACCGAGGAGGTCAGGGCTAACCCCAAGAGAGGTCGCGCACAGACGGTACGTCGGTGGCACTCCCTCCGCATCCGACGGACGCGGTGATCGGTGCCGCCTTCGCGACGATCTTGATCGGGCTCGGCATCTCCGGCATGCAGATGAATCACCGCCGCACCGCACCCGCGCCGTGCTCCGCACCCCGGCCTAGGCGCACGTGGCGTAAGGTCTGGGCGCAATGGAGATCCCTGGCGCACCCATCGACCGAGTCGATTGTTGCCCCGCCCAGGAGTACTACATCGGGCACCAGGGCTCGATCTGCTTCGACAAGATCCCGGCGGTAGAGGATTCTGCCAGTCACAGGTCTGTGGTCGGAAAGTGCCGATTCTGTGAGCACACCATTGTCGTGGAGCTGCATAAACGATCGGGCAGCTGGACGGTGTGGTCAACCCCTCCAATCTAGTCAGGTGTGCGCAGATTTGTGCGCACCACGTCCGCGCCTGCCAGGTATTACGGATGACAGTTCGGCGCAGGCACTGATGACGGTTGGGCGCGGGCGGGGGATGCTCCCAGTGTCGGCGGCGACGTCGATCTGGCCCGAGCGACTCGACCCACGTGCCGTGACTGGGCTAGCCGCCGCCGCCGACGCTATGCGGACGCCGCGTGCTTGGTCGCTGGCCGGTTCAGGTGGCTGCCGCGTGTGCCGATACAGCGTGCGCGGCGCGCCGCCGGGGGGTAGGTTTCGTCGGCGGCGCGCCGCACTGCCCCGTTCGACGCCGTCACACGCACCCCTGGCAGATGCCCGCTAGCAGCTGGTACCGTGGCCGATTCGCCTGCCAGAAATTACTGATGGCGGATCGGCGTGAGCAGGTATGCTCCCTTTGTCGGCGGCGACGTCGATCTGGCCCACTGGAAGCCAAAGCCAATAACACGTGCAGTAGCCTTGGCTAGCCGCCGCCGACGAGCCTCCGCTCGACGAGTCGCCATGCGGACGCCGCGTCGGGCACCGTGCCGCGGATCGAAACAGCGAGGTCCGATCGGCGCCTCGAGCCGGTAATAATATGTCGTCATGAGGCTCCGGCTCCCGAGGCTCCTGTCGTGGCCGCGGCAGCGCTGGCGATGCGCGCGTCGTGGCCACGACTGGGCGGCGATGCTGCCTGGAAACGCCGGCGCCTACTGCCGACGTTGCGGGAAGATGCGTCGCCGCTAACCGGCCTGCTGGTGGCGCCTCTACACGACGCTAGCGTGCTCCCGCCGCCACGCCGCCCACCGCTCCCTCGTCGCCTCCTGGTCGGCCCGAGAGCCGCCGTGCCGGTCGTGCCGCAGCGCACCGCCTCGTATCGCACCGCGGCGCGCGGCCGGGTCGCACAGGGGTCGCAAGCTCGGCGCTGCGGGTGCGGAAGACCTACAGCGCTCGAAGGGTGGTTGTGCGTGCGCCGTCGGGGGGTTCCGCGCGTGACGGCGCACGCTACAGCCGCCGCTCAGGGCAGCCGGCGACGACGCGGCCACGCGAGTGGGAGCCAAGCGCGCGTCGCATATCCACCTTGCGACACTTGCCGCGAAAGTCAAGCGCTAGGAGGGAGCCGAGGCCCGGGTGGCTCCAACGAGCGGGGCTCGGCTGACACCCGCGCGAAGCGCTGCGAGAACTAGGAGTAGACCCCAGATCGGGCAGCGTCGAAGGGCGTAGCTGCAGCGCACCCCCGAAACGGCGCGCCACAAGACCCATCGTCCAGCGCGTGACAAACGGGTATCCCTCGATCGGGCAGTGTGCCAAGAGGCTTGCCGACGGCCTAGGCGGCCACCTTCTCGAGCCGATCGAGCAGCTGGCCGAGCACCCGTTGGAGTTCGATGATCGGCACGCGGCCAATGTTCTCGCTCGGCACGGC
>DASYPH010000003.1:0-13585 GCA_036006925.1 Gaiellaceae bacterium | reverse complement strand
ACGTTCCAGTCGATCCGGCGAACGTCGTCGCCCGCCACGTACGGACGCACCTGGTAGAGCTCGGTGCCGACGCCGGCGAACGCCGAGCGGTAGTCGCCCGCGAGCAACCCGTCGACCCGTCGCCCGACCGAGAGCTCGAGCGCTCGCAACGACGACGTCGAGAGCGGGCCTGGCCCAGGGCGGTCCGCTGTCCGGGTCGGTGCGAACGGGTCGGTGGACGTCGCAGTCACGCCGGGCTACGCGGCCGCCGTCCGCCGGCCGAGGTCGATCTGAGGCGCTGGGACGGACGCGAGCACCGTGTCGAGGATCGCGTCCGGCGCCACCTCCTCGGCCAGCGCCCGATACGAGAGCACGAGCCGGTGACGGAACGCGTCTCGCACGAGCGCATCGAGGTCGGCGGGAACCACGTAGTCACGGCCGCGAATCAGGGCGAGCGCACGCCCCGCCGCCACCAGGCTGATCGGACCGCGTGGGCTCGCGCCGTACGCGATGTAGTCCGCGACGTCGTTCAGGCCGTGCTCACGCGGCCGCCGCGTCGCAGTCGCGACGTCGACCGTCCAGCTGATCAGGGCCGGATCGACGTACACCGCCGCAGCCTGAGCCTGCAGCGCCTTGAGCTCGTCGAGCGAGAGCATCTGCTCGAGCACCGGCGCCGCCTCGAGCGAGCGGGCGACCACGGTCAGCTCCTGGTCGTGTTCGGGATAGTCGACGAGCACCTTGAGCATGAAGCGGTCGACCTGCGCCTCGGGCAGCGGATAGGTGCCTTCCGACTCGATCGGGTTCTGCGTGGCGAGGACGAGGAACGGCTCGGGGACCGGATACGTGTTGTGTCCGATCGTCACCTGCCGCTCCTGCATCACCTCGAGCAGCGCCGACTGCACCTTGGCCGGTGCGCGGTTGATCTCATCGGCGAGCAGGAAGTTGCAGAAGACCGGTCCGAGCTCGGTCTCGAAATCGGTGCGATCGGGCCGGTAGACGCGTGTCCCGACGAGGTCGGACGGGACGAGGTCCGGGGTGAACTGGACCCGCTGGAACGAGCCGCCGAGCACGGCGGCTGCGGTCTTGATCGTCAGCGTCTTCGCGAGACCCGGAACGCCCTCGATCAGGACGTGCCCGCCGGCGAGGAGGCAGACCAGCACCCGCTCGAGCATCTCCTCCTGGCCGGCGATCACCCTCCGGATCTCGAACAGCGCCTGTTCGAGTGAGCCTCCGCTCTCTTCCACGCTCGACCTCCTAGCTCGTTGGGGAGACATAAGGATGCCTCTCCCACCTAAGAACTTCCCGTTAAGACCGTGTTCGGTTCACCGCGTCGTTCCAGGCCTGGCGCCGGCTTGCAACCTCGTCGGCCGACAGCCGTGGCTCGTAGCGGGCGCCGGTGCGGACTCTCGCCTGCGTCCGGGATGCGAGCGCGGCGGCCCCGAGGGCCGTCGTTTCGAGGTCGGCGGCCACTTCGACCGGGATGCCGAGGAGATCTGCCTGGTGCTGAAGGAGGAAGCCGTTTGCGCTCGCTCCGCCGTCGGCGCGCAGCGCCGCGGGGCGCAGCGGCAGCGCGTCGACGACGTCGGCCACCTGGTGTGCGATCGCCTCGAGTGCCGCGCGCACGAGCTCCGCCCGCGTCGTCCCGCGAGTCAGGCCCATGACGAGCCCTCTCGCTTCCGGGTCCCACCAGGGTGAGCCGAGCCCGGTGAGCGCCGGCACGAAGACGACGCCGCCGGTCGAGTCGATGCTGCTCGCAAGCAGTTCGCTCTCGGCAGCGCTTCCGAGTACGCCGAGCCCGTCGCGCAGCCACTGCAGCGCCGCGCCGCTCACCAGCACCGCGCCCTCGAGGGCGTACCCGTCGGCAGCCGCAGTCGCGAGCAGCCCGTGGGTCGGCTGCGGCGCCCGTGCACCGCTGTGGACGAGCACGAAGCTGCCGGTCCCGTACGTCACCTTGGCCTCGCCCGCGGTATGGCAGCCGTGCCCGTAGAGCGCCGCCTGCTGGTCGCCCGCCACGCCGCGGATCGGGACGCCCGCGCCGAACAGCTCGCCCTCGCCGACATCGGCGTCCGATCGCACGATCTCCGGAAGCAGCCCTCGGTCGACACCGAACAGCGCCAGCAGCTCGTCGTCCCAGTCGAGGGTCTCCAGCGAGCACAGGAGCGTCCGCGATGCGTTCGTCCGGTCGGTGACGTGGACCTGACCGCTCGTCAGCCGCCAGACGAGCCACGAATCGACCGTTCCGAACGCGAGGCCCGTCTGGTCACGGTCACGAAGCAGCCACTCGAGCTTCGTCGCCGAGAAGTACGGGTCGGGGACGAGCCCGGTCCGGTCGCGAACGAGGTCGAAGTCGAGGGTGCGGCAGCGCGCCGCCGTCCGCCGGTCCTGCCAGACGATCGCCGGTGCCACCGGCCGGCCGGTCGCGCGCTCCCAGACGACGGTCGTCTCGCGCTGGTTGGCGATCCCGATCGACTCGAGCTCGTGCGCCGTAAGGCCGGCATCGTGAAGGGCGTCCGCGGCTGCCTCCAGCGTCCCGAGCCAGATCTCGTCGGCGTCGTGCTCCACCCAGCCGGGCTCGGGGAACCGCTGTTCCAGCTCGCGGTAGCCGCGACCGAGCACGTTCAAGTCGCCGTCGACGACCAGGCACGTCGTGCCCGTCGTCCCCTGGTCGATCGCCAGGATCACGCGTGCGCGGCGATGAACGCGAGCGTGCGACGCCAGGCGTCGGCTGACGCGTCGGCGAACTCGGCTTGCTTGCGATCGAAGAAGCTGTGCGGCGCACCGTCGTAGACGACGAGCTCGTGCTCGATGCCGGCGTCGGTGAGCGCCTGCTCGAACGCCTCGTTGTCCGCGGGCGTGATGCCGGCGTCGTCGCCGGCCTGCAGGGCGAGGATCGGGCACTCGATCGCAGCGATCCGCTCGATCACGCTCGGGCCGCCGCGCTGCCGCGTCGGCGAGCCGTAGAAGCCCACCGAGCCGGCAAGCCCGTGCCCCGATGCCGCAGCGACCCAGGAGGCGCGCCCGCCGAAGCAGAAACCGACGCTGAAGACCGACGAGACGCCGAGCGCCCGCAGCCGCTCGGCGCCGGCGTGCGCGTCGGCCTGAACGCCGTCGTCCGTCGTCTCGTCGACGTGCGGCCGGTACTCGAAGTCGTCGTTGCGTTGGCCCACGCCGGCCGTCCGTCCGAAGTAGTCGATCGCAACCGCGGCGTGCCCCCGCTCGGCAAAGCGAAGCGCGAGCTCTTCGTAGAAGTGGAAGAGCCCCCGGACGTCGGGGAGGATCACGACCCCGGTCGCGGTCTCAGCGTCCGGGGTGGCGAGGAACGCCGCGAGCTCGTTGCCGTCGGCGGCTCGCAGCGTCAGCGAATCATGCGAGACGGAAGCACCGGCGAGGTGCGGGATCGGCGGCTCGGAATCGGTGTCGAAGCACACGGCTCTGGATACTAGATCGGCAACTCCGCGCGGATGCGGGTTCCGGCGCCGGACGGGCTGTCGACGAAGAGCACGCCGTCGAGCGCGGCCACGCGGTCGCCCAGCCCGGGCAGACCCGAGCCGCTGAACGGATTCGCACCGCCCTTGCCGTCGTCCTCGACCACGACGATGAGCCGGTCGCCTGTCTCCCGCACGCGGACTGCGGCGCGCGTCGCCTCGGCGTACTTCGCCACGTTGGTCAAGGCCTCGGAAACGATGTAGTACGCCGCGGCCGCGATCGGCGGGTCGAGCCACGCATCCGTGACGTCCAGCTCGACGGGCACGGGTGCACGCGCGGCGACCATGCGCAGCGCCGGGCCGAGCCCACGGTCACTGAGTGCCGAGGGATGAATCCCCTGGGCGAGTTCGCGGAGCTCCTTGACGGCCGACGCGAGCTCCTCGACCGCCAGCGAGAGCGCGTGCGTCGGTTCGGTGAGCCCTCGCTGCGCGGCGCGGAGCTGCATCAGCAGCGTGATCAGACGCTGCTGCGCGCCATCGTGAAGGTTTCGTTCGAGCCGCTTTCGCGCATTGTCGGCGGCCGCCAGGATGCGGGCGCGCGACTGCCGCACCTCTGCCTCGTGCCGCTTGCGGTCGGTGACATCGGTGCCGCTGACCAGGAAGACGGGGCCGCTCTCGATCCGGGGCAAGGGCGTACACGTCCATGCGACCTCGAACTCGGTTCCGTCCCGCTGCACCCACTTCCCCTCGTGCTCGGCCGGTGCTTGGCGCCGGATCGCCGACTCGATGCAATCACGCGCGGCGGCCCGTTCGCCGTCTGGCACGTACCGGTCCCAGAACAGCACGCCGCCTGTCTCGTGCGGCTCGTACCCGAGCGTGCGCTCGAAGGCCTGATTCGACGCGTAGGGACGCACGCGCCCGTCGTCGTCGACCAGGCAGATCAAACTGGGCGCGTAGTTCGCGATTGCGTTCAGGAGCTCGCGTTCGCGCTCGAGCTCGTTGATCCGCTGCCGTAGTCCGGCCGCGGTCTTCGGCCGGCGTGTCGCGCGCGCCCTCGCCATCAGGACGGCGGGCGCTCGTCGTACCGGGGCAACCCGTCGTCGGGCAGCGCCTCCCACGAGGCGGCGTACGCGACGAACTGGTGCCACTGCGGGCGAATCGCCGGATCGCCGTCGAACGTGCCGAGTCTGACGCTGACGATTCCGGGCTCGGTCGGGGAACGGCTCCAGAGCGCGCTGCCGCAAGCCGAGCAGAAGCATTTCGGCCAGCCGTGGTCCCCCGGCACCCACTCGCGCACGAGCTCAGGGCCTGCGACGATCCGGAACGACCCGGCTGCCACACGGGCCTGGGCAGAGGCGGCCGTCCCCGAGCGCCGCTGGCAGCGGGTGCAGTGGCAATACGAGGCGGAGACAGGCGGTGCGTCGATCTCGTAACGGACGCCGCCACACAGGCAGCCGCCGGTGAGCAGGAACGCCGGCATACCGTGAGCCTACTGATCCTGTCAGTACGGCAGTTCGATGCCGCTGACGTCGATCCCGAGCGACCTGGCCAGGCGGACCCCGTTCTCCAGATCGTCCTTGAGCATCCGGATGTCGGTCTCGCGCATCAGCGCTCCGATGAACTCACGTGCTTTCGGCCGCCAGAGCGCGTGCTTGGCGAAGACGGGCAGCAGCCGGTTCGCAGCCTCGATCAGCTGCGTCGTCACGGCCTTCCCGGCCCCCTCGAGCAGGACGCGCTCGTACGCCATTCCGGCCCCGTGGTGGATGCCGTCGTCGATCGCCAGGCGGTTGCAGAGATCCTCGAGGACGGTCCCGCGGGAGGACCGCGCGATCATCCGGAACCGCGGGATGATCAGGCGCTCGTAGAACACCTGCATCAGGAAGACCTTCTCCTCGATCGTGTCCGCATTCAGCGTCATCCGCGCGAGGTCGTCGAGGTACGGATCGCGCTCCGCCATGCCGCCGGCCTCGTGGATCAGCTTCAGCCACGCCTCGGTGTGACGCGCCTCGTCCTGGACCATCGTCGTGTAATAGAGCTTGGCGTCGTGGTCGGGCGCGATCGCGAAGAGCTGCGCCGCCATCTCGACCGCGAGCTCGTCGGCCTGCAGTTGCTGCGTGACGACCGAGCGCCAGAGGTCCTGACGGCGCGCGAGCTTCTGCGGCGATCCCTTGTATTCCGGGATCGGCGGCAAATCGCCCCAGGGCAAATCACGGACCTGCCACTCGGCGCGTTTCGCGAGTTCGTAGTAGCGATAGACGCCTTGGAGGTCTCGGCCGCTGTCGCTCTCGGCCGGAGCTTCTTCAACCGCGGTCACGGGCGAAGCCTAACGGGGGAGGCGTCCGTATTGTCCCGCAGTCCTGCACCAGCGAGAAACCAGCATGCATCGGATCGTGGATGGCGCGGCAGCCACCCCCGCCTTGACTTCGCCGCCGCCCGGACAGAGGCTCCTTGCGTCATCAACCGTGGAGGTATCTGATGTTCGCTCGGATCGCGACGTTCGAGGGCGGGGACACCGACCGCCTGAAGGCGCTGAGTGACGAGAGCATGGCGTCGGGCGACATGAACCCGCCGGCGGGTGTCCAGCGCGCGCTGCTGCTGGCCGACCGCGGTGCGAACCGGCGGCTCTTCGTGACGTTCTTCGACTCGCGCGAAGCCGTCGACGCGGCGGAGGCCCGCTTCGAATCGATGGGCGACGAGATCCCGGCCGACGTGCGTGGCGAGCGGACGTCGGTGGACGTCTACGAAGTGGTCTTCGACCAGAGCATGTAGCGCTAGAGGAGGCTGCCCGAGATCAGCTGGTCGATCGGGGCGTGCTCGATCGCCGCTCGCAGGATCGCGGCCAGCAGGTGTGGGACCTCGCCTCGATCGGTCGCGTCGGTGAGGGCGTCCTCGAGACCGCTCCGCACGGCGTCCTCGACCTGCTGCTTTGGGCGGCCGAGCCCGTCTCCGGACCCGGCGAACGAGAGGACGAGCGCCTCACGGCTGACGCCGAGTGAGCAGGCGGCGCGCGCGAGCCCGTCCAGCACGACACGCTGCGTCCCCGCATCGACACCGTGGCCCGGGAAGAGCGGCCGGGCCGCGCACGGCGGGTCGATGCGGACCGGGCTCGTCCTGGCCGCGAGCACCAACTCGACCGCGATCAGGACGACGGCGGTCGAAAACAGGGCGACGAGCGCGCGATTCACGTACGCCTCCTGCCGCCGAGGAAGGCAATTGCCGCGGCTACGGCGGCGAATGCGGCACAGACGGCGAACGCCGACCGGAACGCTGCCGCGGCGGTCCTGCCGACCGTGCCGACCAGCCTGTCGCGCGTCTCCGCGAGCGACCGGTCGCTGCCCGCCCCGTGCGCGTCGAAGGGTTGGCGCAGGTTCGGCAAGTCGCCGGCGCGCGCCCGGTCGAAGGCGCGACCGAGATCGAGCGCGACGCCGATCTTGGTCGTCAGCCCCACCGGTGCGTCGAGGACGATCTTGGCGGCCTCCAGCTTGGCGCGGCCGGCGGCGGCCGGCAAGTTACCCGAGAGGAGCGGCGCGACGAGGGCGAGCGACGCGACCAGTCCCAGGTGGCGGGCGCCGACCGTGCGCAGTGTGTCGCGCGTCAGATCGATCCCTGTGAGCGCCGTCCGCGACAGAACGGGAAGCGCCAGCCCAAGTCCCGCGCCGCACAGTGCGAGCGCGCACAGCGGCAGGACCGCCCCGAGTCGCGGCAGCAGAGCCAGCGCGACGAGACCGAGTGCGAGCAGCGCTGCGCCCGCGACGGTCGCGACCGCCTCGGGCAACGACCGGCCCAGGCGCGCGACCAGCAGGCTCGCCACCGGCAGCACGCTCACGATCGCAGCGCCGCGGATCGGCGAGTAGCCCCAACCCGGGATCAGCAACAGCACAGACAGGAACAGCGCGCCGACGAGCGCGCCGAAGAGCAACCCGATGCCGAGGTCGGCGAAGATCGCCCCGCGAGTCGCGGCATGCGGTTGGTCTCGCGGGTCGGCGACCGGGACAGCGCGAAGCGCGAACAGGCCGAGCGCGGCAACCGGCACCTGCAGCAAGAAGATCGCGCGCCAGTCGAACACCTGGGTCAGCACGCCGCCGAGCGCCGGGCCTGCGGCCACCCCCACTCCTGCGGCGAGCGTCCACTCGCCGATCGCCCGCTGCCGAGAGCCGCCGAGCGCGCGCAGCACGCCGATCGAACTGGCGAGCACGAACGCGGCGCCGAACCCTTGCACGCAGCGCGCCGTGATCAGGAACCTCAGATCGCCCGCGAACGCGCAGGCCGCCGACGCCGCCAGAAAGAGGGCGACCCCGAACGCATAGGGAAGTCGTCCGCGGAGCGAGACGCCGAGCGCGAGCAGCGCGACCGCTGTCACTGCGACGACGGCGTTGTACGCGGTGAGAACCCAGCTGACGCCGACGACGGTCGTGTGGAAGCGCCCGTAGAGCTGGGGCAGCGCGAGCGCGACGATCGACGAGTCGGCCGACGCCGCGGCGACGACAGCCGCAACCGAGAGCACCTCGAGACGCCGACTCATGCCTTCAGAACGCGCCGGCGTAGGCGTTCGAGGCCGGCCGCGCGCGAGCGAATCCCGCCGGACCATGGGCTGCGGTCGAGGTCAACCCCTCGAGACTAACCCGCTGCGCGGTGGGTCAGTGGTAATCGGCAGCCGGAACGCCCTGCGGCGCCTCCTGCCTGCTCGAACGCAGCAGCGCGCCGCCGACGCCGGCCGCACCCGCGGCGAACAGCGCCCCGACGAACAGTGCCGCGTGATAGCCGCCGTTCAACGCCTCGAGCGGCCCGGCTCCCCCGGAGCGCAACGTGTCGGTGCGCGACGCCGCGATGCTCGCCAGCACGGCGAGTCCGAGCGCGCCGCCCATCATGAACGACGTGTTGACGACGCCCGATGCGAGGCCGGCTTCCTCCGGAGCGACGTCGGACATCGCCGCGAGCAGCACCGGGTTGAAGGCGATCCCGGCGCCGAAGCCGAGCAGGGCCATGCTGGGGAGCACGTCGACCACGAAGCGGCCGTCGACCGGCGCCCTGGCGAACAGGAGCAGCCCGACCGCAGCGAGCAGCAGCCCGGCCACCAACGGTGGCTTGATCCCGAAGCGCAACACGAGCTTCGCGGAGAGGCCGAGCGAGAACGCACCCATGATCAGGTTGGCAGGCAGAAAGGCGAGCCCGACCTGCAGCGGCGAGTAGCCGAGCACCAGCTGGAGGTAGAGGGCCGAAAGGAAGAACCAGGCGAACATCGCCGCCGCCCAGAGGACGCCGACGCCGTTCGCGACGGCGACATTCCTCAGCCGGAACAGTCCCAGCGGCACGAGCGGCGAGGCGACGCGCGACTCGATCACGAGGAAGACGGCCAGGAGCGCGGCCGCGACGCCGAGCAGACCGAGCGTCTGCAGCGACGTCCACCCGGCCTGATTGCCGTTCACGATCGCGTAGACGGCCAGCATCAGGGCTGCGGTCACCGTGACGGCGCCCGCGACGTCGAGCCGGCGACCGGCCGCCTTGGTGCGGGCCGACGGCAGCAGCCTCAACGACAGCGCGACGACGAGCACGCCGATCGGCAGGTTGACGAGAAAGATCCAGTGCCAGTCGAGCGTGTCGGTGAGCACGCCGCCGAGCAGCACGCCGATCGTGCCGCCGCCCGACGCGACGAACCCGAAGACGCCCATCGCCTTCGCCCGCTCGGCGGGCTCGGTGAACAGGGTCATCATCAGCGAGAGTGCGACCGCGGAGGCGACTGCGCCGCCGACGCCCTGGACGGCGCGAGCAGCAATCAGCAGGCCCTGCGTGTTCGCGAGACCGCAGGCCAGCGACGCGAGCGTGAACAGCGAGATGCCGGTCAGGAACATCTTCCGGTGACCGAAGAGGTCGCCCAACCGGCCGCCGAGCAGCAGGAAGCCGCCGAACGTGAGTAGATAGGCGTTCACAACCCAGGCAAGCGACGTCTGCGAAAATCCGAGGTCGGTTCTGATCGACGGCAGGGCGACGTTGACGATCGTCGTGTCGAGCACGATCATCAGGCTGCCCAGGCAGAGCACGATCAGCGCGAACCAGCGTGTGCGGTTGTCCAGGGCCATCAGGCGATCCTTTCCGTAGGTCTCGAGCGATACGACCACGGCGCCGGCGCGAATTCATCGGCGTGGCGCCGATGAACTTCAGCTACCCGAACGGTCACAACCCGCACATGGACGTGCGCCGGAGCACGATCGTCCACGACGTCGGCGCAATCTCGCTGCCCGACGCGGGAACGATCGACGCGCTCGCGCGACTGCAGCTCGGCGCGCTGCGCCATGGTTTCCGCCTGCGGCTGAGGGGTGCGTCCGCAGAGTTGCTGGAGCTGATCGCGCTGGTCGGACTGAGCGACGCACTACCCGTCGTACCGCAGGGGCAGCCCGAAGATCGGGAAGAGCGTCTGGGTGTCGAGGAAGAAGCTGAACTCGACGATCCGTCCCTCCCGTAGCTCGAGCACCTGCAGCGCCCACGGCTCGTAGCCGCCGCCCTCGGCCGGCTTGTACTGACCGTAGGCCGGCGCGCCGTTGGCGGCGAGCGTCGGCACGAGCCGCGAACCACTGCAGCCGATCCCGGGACCGGCCCACCAGGTGAGGATGTCGTCGCGGCCACGGAGCCAGAGATCGAACGGCGGCATCGACTGTGTCGCGTCCTCCTGGATCAGCATCGTCAGCGCTTGCATGTCGTAGTCCTGGAACGCCGCGACGTAGCGGTCGAGCAGAGCGCGGTTCTCATCGTCCAGCGGCTGCAGCCGATCGCTTGGGGGCGTCCCGTCGGCCGCCAGGGTGGCGCGCGCCCGCTGGAGTGCGCTGTTCACGGACGCAACGCTCGTCTCGAGGAGTTCTGCAACCTCGGAGGCCTGCCAGTGGAGCACCTCGCACAGGATCAGCGCCGCCCGCTGCTTCGGGGGCAGTTGCTGTAACGCCGCCACGAAGGCGAGCCGGATCGTCTCGCGCGCGACGGTCGTCTCGGCGGGATCGCCCCCGGCGAGGAGGAGGCTGTCGGGAAGCGGTTGGATCCATGTCGCCTCGGGGAGCGTGTTGAGGTTCGCCAGGTCCGGCTCACGCGCCGGCCCGAGGTCCATCGGGCGCGCGCGCCGCTCGCGCCCGTTCAGCATGTCGAAGCACACGTTGGTGGCGATCCGGTAGAGCCACGAGCGGAGCGCCGAGCGGCCCTCGAACCGGTCGAAGCTGCGCCACGCGCGGATCATCGTCTCCTGGACTGCGTCTTCGGCCTCCGCCGAGCCGAGCATGCGGTAGCAGTAACCGGTCAGCTCGATGCGATGCTGCTCGAGCTGCGCCTCGACGTCCGCCGTGACCGTGGAAGAGGAACCGGGCACGGGCAGATCTTAGAGATCCGCGTCCAGGTGCGGTCGACGTTGCCGCGCACGGGCGCCGTTCGACGTCAGCTCGTGAGCTGACGACCCTGGCGCTAGGGTCGCATGATGTCCCTGTCTGCATCGGAGCGCTACCTCCGGCTCGGACTGCAGGTCGGCCGGCACGTGGAGGGGATCGTCGACGCCTACTTCGGCCCGCAAGAGCTCGCCGCGGCGGTCGAGGCGGCGCCGCCGGTCGAGCCGCGAGCGCTCGTCGCCGACGCCGACGCCCTGCTCGACGAGCTCGACGACGGCTGGCTCCGCGACCAGGTGGCCGGGCTGCACACCTATGCGCGCGTGCTGGCGGGCGAATCCCTACCGTATGCCGACGAGGTCGAGGGGTGTTACGGCGTGCGGCCGACCTACATCGACGAGGCTGTCTTCACCGCTGCGCACGAGCGGCTCGAGGAGCTGCTGCCGGGCGGCGGCCCGCTGGCCGAGCGCCACGAGCGCTGGCAGCGATCGCTCCGCGTGCCCGCCCAACAGGTCGAGCGCACGATCTCGTTGGTGATCGAGGAGGCCCGCGTCTGGACGCGTCGCCTGGCCGAGCTGCCGGACGGCGAGGGCGTGGTGCTGGAGATCGTTCGCGACGAGCCCTGGCTGGCCTTCTGCGCCTACCTCGGAGGCCTGCGGAGCCGGATCTCCGTCAACGTCGACCTGCCGATGTCAGCACTCGAATTGCTGATTCTGACGCTTCACGAGACGTATGCCGGCCACCATGCGGAGCGCTCGCTCAAGGAGCACCTGCTCGTGGACGGTCGCGGTCTGCTCGACGAGACGATCGTGCTCGTGCCGACACCCCAGTCGCTCGTCTCCGAGGGAATCGCCACGATCGCGCCGCGCGTGCTCCTCGAAGGGGAGGGCGGCGGCGCCCTCGCCGCGCTCCTGAACGACGTGGGCTGCGAGCTCGACCTTCCCCATGCTCTCGCCGTCGAGCGAGCACTCGAGCCGTGCCGGTGGGCGGAGGTCAACGCTGCGCTGCTGTTGCACGACGCCGGCCGCAGCGAGGTCGACGTGCGGGCCTACCTCGAACGGTGGGGCCTGATGACACCGGAGTTGGCGGCACATCTGATCCGCTTCCTCAACGAGCCGACCTCGCGGAGCTACGTGCTCACGTATGCCGCCGGGCGTGAGCTCTGCAGCTCGTACGTGGCGGACCGGCCGGAGCGCTTTCAGCGCCTGCTCACGGAGCAGGTGCGCGTCGGGGAGCTCCTCGGTGAGTGAGCAGGAGCCTGGCCGTTTACCTGCGACGGCATCACGCCTCGAGCGGGTGTCAGACGCCTCGGCGGCGCCTGACACCCGCTCGGGTTGCTCGACGTTCCGCTTAGGGCGTGAAGCTCGCGAGGTCGATGTCGGTCGGGTCCGTGATCGTGTTGCCGACCTCGAACGCCGCATAGAAGGTATTGCCGGCGTGTGCGAGTGCCTCGTAGTCGCCGATCATCAGGCCTCCCGCGACCGGCGCGTATTCCATGTCGGTACTCGGTGAGAGCGTGATCTCCGAACTCCAGGTGGCGCCGGCGGCCGGCGAGGTGATCGCCGAGTAGGTCGTCGGCAGGGCCGGCCCGACGGTGAAGTGCCGGAAGTCGTAGTACGTGACCGCGATCGTGCCGTTAGCGGAGACATCGACCGACGGCGTGAAGGACTCCTCGAGGAGCTGGTTGGAGTTGGTCGGCGTCTCGGCGATCTGGCGCGGTGTCGTCCACGTCGATCCGCCGTTCGTCGATGCGGCGAACGCGACTTGGTCGATGGCACCGTTGCTGAACCGCGAGTCCTGCCAAACGGCGTACAGCGCTCCGCTCGACGGGTCGTAGGCGACGTCGAAGAGGCTGTCGCCCGCGCGGACGTAGCTCGTGTTTCGCGGGTCGATCGTCCCAACCGGTTGCATGTCCGAAACGACGGTCGGGTTCGACCAGCTGTTCCCATGATCGGTCGAGCGGACGAAGTCCAGCTGCTCAGAGAAACCAGAGCCCTGATGCCCGACCGTGAAGTTCGTGAAGAAGTCGACGAGCGTGCCGTTCTCGAGCGCAATCAGCTGGTTGCCGAGCGTCCCGTTGCCCTGCGTGTAGATCGGCTTCGCCGCTGACCACGTCTTGCCCCCGTCAGCCGTTGTCGAGATGTACGCGGGCCCCTTGTTCGCGTTCTGCCCGTTCCCCGACGAGTAGTCAGGGTTCTGGTTCGAATAGCGGTCCCACACGACGTACGCCACACCCGCCTTCGTGGGGTCGGCCGTGATCGACTCCTTGTCAAAGCCGTGCGTGAAGCTCTTCTGGTCGGAACTGACGACGACGCTTGGATCGCTCCAGCTGCGTCCGTCATCGGTTGAGGTACTGACGGTCACGGCGTTCCGACCGGTGAACCAATCGAACACGAGCGCCGACTGGTAGAGCCTGCCATCCGGACCATAAGAGAGCCAGACGTCGCTCGCGCGGTCGTAGTTGCCGTTGTTCACGGCGGTCCCCCCCGAGCAACTGGTGAACGGAGCCCAAGAATTGCCGTTGCTGACGCTCGACCACGAGACCAGGCCGTGCGCGCCGCCCTCGTTCGGATCGCCCCAGCGGTCTTGCTGCCAGGCGATCGCATAGTTTGAGTTCGTCGGACTAACCGCGAGCCAGGGCTCAACCTCAGCATTCGGATAGACACCCGCCAGGCCCTGGTTGTCACAACTCACGAACGGGCTCGGGTTGGGAGAAATCGGCGTCGCCGAGATCACCACGCCGGCCGTCACCGCCGGCACCGAGACGAGTAATGCCGCTACCACGGCAGCGGCTAACAGCCCTCTTCTCATCCGTGTTCCCTC
>DASYPH010000002.1:0-6664 GCA_036006925.1 Gaiellaceae bacterium | reverse complement strand
CCCGCTCGAACACGTGACCGTCTCGCTGGGCGACTCGGCGCGCGGCCCCTACGCCGCGATCAGCGCCGGCTCGTCGACCACCCCGTCGATGGGGCCGGCCGTCCGCGCGGCCGCCGCCGATGCGAAGCGGCAGATCGTCGAGATCGCCGAGCAGCGCGGCGACGCGAACATGCCGCTCGCCGAGGTCGTCGCGCTGCTCGAGGACGCGCAGATTCTCGGCAAGGGCGCACGCGGCCCGAATCCGACGGGGATGCAGGTGTTGACGTTCGGCGTGCAGGTTGCCGAGGTCGCCGTCGACGTCGAGACCGGCGAGATCTGGGTCGAGAGGATCGCAGCCGTCCATGACGTGGGGCGCGTGATCAACCCGCTCGGCGCCTCGAGCCAGATCGAGGGCGGGATCATCCAGGGCGTCGGCCACACACTCTCGGAGCAGCGCCTGCACGATCCGAGTACCGGCCTGATCCTGAACACCGGCCTCGACGCCTACAAGCTGCCGACGATCGCCGACGTCCCGGAGATCGTCAGCGAGCTGATCGACCGCCCCGACGCGCACCTGACGAACCTCGGCTCGAAAGGGCTCGGCGAGCCCCCGATCATCCCGACGGCAGCCGCGATCGCAAACGCGATCCGTGATGCGACGGGCGCCGACGTACGGCAGCTGCCGATCACCAGAGCCGAGATGCTCCGGGCCTTGCGCGAGGCCGAGCAGCGCCGGACCGCGAAGGAGAAGGTTGGAGCTCCGGCGGGCGTCTAGCGTCGACGAGGTCGCAGGCGACACGCTGTTGCTCGCAGGCGGGACGGAGCTCATCCCGCTCTTGCGGGCCGGGCTCGCGATGGGCGACACGCTACTCGACGTGCGCGGAATCGTGCCTCGTGGCGTCGCTGCGGGCTCGATCGGCGCCGGCGCGACGCTCGCCGAGCTCGAATGCGATCCGGGGATCCCCTCCGTGCTGCGTGAGGCGTGCCGGCTCGCGGCGAGCCCTCAGCTCCGCAACATGGGCACGCTGGCCGGCAACCTGCTGCAGTCGACCCGCTGCTCCTACTGGCGGCTCGAGTGGCCGTGCCGGCTGCACGGCGGCGACGAGTGCTTCGCGCACAAAGGCGAGCACGCCGAGCATGCGATCTTCGCGAACGGCTTCTGCGCTTCGGCACATCCGTCCGACCTCGCGGCAGCGCTGCTGGCGCTCGACGCCACGGTGCGCACGAACAGGCGCGAGCTACCACTCGCTGCGCTGTACCGGCTGCCGACAGTCGACGACCGCCGGATGACGACGATCGAGCCCGGCGAGCTGATCCTCTCGGTCGAGTTCCCCGACTGCGACGCGTCCGTCTACCTGAAGGCGATGGAGCGCAAACGTTGGGCGTTCCCGCTCGTCGGCGTCGCCGCGGTGCGGCGCGAAGACGAGACGCGGGTGGCGCTGAGTGGTGTGGCGCCGACGCCGTGGCTGCTCGACGGCAGCGTCGATGCCGCGACGCCGCTGCCCGGCAATGCGTACAAGGTCGAGATCGCGAAGGCGCTCGTCCAGCGAGCCGAAGCTGCGCTGACGGCCGCTTGACCCGGTTCCGGCTGACGCTCGTCGCGCCCCTGGCGCTCGCACTCGCCGCCTGCGGCTCCTCGCAGCAGCAAACGACGGCTGCGGCGCCGGCGGCGGCGGCGACGACTCCAGGAGGCTGCCGCTCCGTCACTCCGCCGCCGGCCGAGCAGCGCCACGGCACGAAGCCGACGACGTCGCTCGATCCGTCGAAGACCTACGACGTGACACTGCGGACGAACTGCGGCAGCTTCGTGATCCGGCTTGCTGTGAAGACGTCGCCACAGACCACCGCGTCGTTCGTCGCGCTCGCCCGTGCCGGCTATTTCGACCGGACGGTGTTCCATCGCATCGTCCCGGACTTCATCATCCAGGGCGGCGACCCGACGGGCAGCGGCACCGGCGATCCCGGCTACAAGACCGTCGACCCACCACCGCCGAACACGCGTTACACGTTCGGAACGGTCGCGATGGCGAAGACGCAGACCGAGGCGCCCGGCACGAGCGGCAGCCAGTTCTTCGTCGTCACCGGAGCCGACGCCGGGCTCCCCGCGGAGTACGCCGTGCTCGGCGCTGTGGTGGCCGGGGTCCCGGTCGTGCGGCGGATCGGGAAGCTCGGCGACCCGACCACCGAACAGCCGACCGAGACGGTCGAGCTCGAGCGCGCGACCGTCAGGGTCAGGTGACGGTCGCCGCAGTGGTGCTCGCCGCCGGGGCGGCGTCGCGCTACGGCGGCCCGAAGCAACGAGCGCTGCTGCCCGCGGTCCTCGCGGCCCTCACCGAGACGGAGGTGTCTCCCATCGTCGTGGTCGAAGGAGCCTGGGCTCTCGAACCACGTTCGAACGAGGTTCACGAGGTGACGCTCGTCCACTGCGCCGACTGGGCCGACGGGCCGGGGGCCTCGCTCCGTTGCGGTCTCGCCGCCCTCGGGGACGAGGTCACGGACGCGCTCGTCGTGCTCGCCGACGGACCGGAGCTCGATCCGCGGGCCGTGTCCCGTGTGGCCGGGGCAGCCGGCTCCGCGGCCGTGCTCGCCGCGACCTACGACGGCTCGCGTAGCCACCCGGTGCTGCTCGCCCGCTCTGTCTGGCCGTCCGTGCCCGTCGAGGGCGCTCGGGTGCTCGAGCCGTTGCTGGTCGATTGCTCCGACCTACGCCCGCCCGGCGACGTCGACTACCCGAGCCCGGTCAGTTGAGCGGCGTGCGGAGCGCCGCGAGCTTCGCCTTCAGCGCGGGCGACATCGGCTCGGCGGTCGCGACGCGGACGTAGTGGCGCAAACGCTCCTCGAACCGGTAGCGGCGTGCGCACCAGCTGCAGCCTTCGAGGTGCCGCTCGGCCTCCTCGACCTCGGCGGGAGAGAGCGAACCGTCGAGGAACGGCTGCATCATCTCCTCGCACTTCTCGCACCAGTCGATCACGTCGCCACCACACCGTCAGCGAGGTTCTTCTTCAGGATACGCCTGCCACGGTGCAAGCGGGACATGACGGTGCCGATCGGGATGTCGAGAATCTGGGCCGCGTCGGCGTACGAGAACTCGCCGATGTCGACGAGCACGACCACGTCTCGGAAATCGTGCGGCACCTCGGCCAGCGCATCGACGATCGAGTCCTGGCTGAGCCGCTCGAGCACGCGCTCCTCGTCGGGGTTCTCGTCCGGCGCCTGCGACTCGAGCTTGTTGTAGAGGAAGTAGTCGCCCGCCTCGGTGTCGAGCGAGGTGGTCTGCGGCGTCCGCTGCACGCGACGCCCACGGTCGATGTTCAGGTTCGTGAGGATGCGGAGGAGCCACGCGCGCAGGTTCGTGCCCGGCGTGAACTGGCGCCACGAGCGAAATGCGCGCTCGTACGTCTGCTGGACGAGATCCTCGGCCTCCTCGCGCGAACCCACGAACCGACGGGCGACGCGGTAGACCTGGTCACTCAATTCGAGCGCCTCCTCCTCGAACCTGACGCGAGCCCGCGCCTCTTCGGCGAGCCTGCGTGTGTCGGCGGCAGTCGGTGCGCTCTCGCTCATCCGGCGGCCACCCTAGCAACGGTTCGAACGAATGCTGGCGGTGTCTGATTCCCGCTAAACGGCGATTTGCTCGCGGAAACCGCCGCGGGCCATCAACTCGAGGAGGGCGGCCCGGGACGTCCGCTCGCCGTCGTAGACGAGTTGCACCTGCCCCATCAGGCTGGCATTCGCAGACTCGAGCCCCTCGGCGCCTTCGAGCACCTTGGCGAGCCGCATCACACAGCGCTCGCAGCGAATACCGGTGACCTGGACCAGCTCCGTCGTCACGCGTCGAAGCCTAGCGACCTCGCCACGAGATCGGCCGCCGCGTCGAGTGCCGAGGAGGTGAGCTGCAGGTCCGCCTCGCAGCCCGCCGGGTCGAGGCGGTCGAGGGCGAACTCGCCGCCGAGCGCCCGCGCCGCCGGCCGCACCAATTCGATCAGCTCGGCACCCAGGCTCGCCGCGCGTCCGACGCGGTCGCCGGCGGGGTGCAGCAATTCCGCACCCGGCCCCGAGCGAGCGGCCGCCCACCGGTTCTGCGCATAGTCCGCGCGGCCGCGGTCGGCGAGGAGTGCGGTGTTCCGCGGGAGACCGTTGTCGAGCGCGGTCGCGCACATCGCCTGCAGGAGCGCAGCGAACGCCGCCGAGAGCCGCACGTCGGTGGGCTGGTCCGGAATGCGCACCTCGAGCGTGCCGAGCGCCGGGTGCGGCCGGATATCCCACCAGATGCGCGTGTAGTCCTGGGTCACCCCGAGCGCGACGAGCCGCTCGACCCACGACTCCCACTCGCCGTAGGTCGCGAACCCCGGCGGCCCGCCTGCACGTGGCAGTTCGGCGAGCACCGGCGCGCGGTTCGACGCCATCCCCGTCAGCTCGCCCGAATACCAGGGCGAGTTGGCCGAGAGCGCGAGCACGACCGGCAACCAGGGGCCGATCGCCTCGAGACACCGCCAGCACTCCTCCGCGGAGGGCATCCCGACGTGCACGTGCAGGCCCTGGACACCCTGCCGCCGCACCGACGGTCCGCCGTACGCGACGAAGCCGACGTACCGCTCCTCCTTGACGATCGGCTGGCCCTCCGGCTTCGCGAACGGGTGAGTTGCGGCCGCTGCGATCGCGAGCCCTTCACGGGCGGCGGCAGCCGCCGCTACCCGACGGAGGGCCGGCAGCGCGGCGTCGACCTCGGCGATCGAGGCGCAGACGTCGGTGTTGGTCTCGAACACCGAGGCGAAGAGCTCCGTCTTGAGCCGGCCGGGCAGTTCCTGCCTCTCGGCGCCGGCGATGATGCGGTCGACGGCTGCCACCTGCTCGTACGTGGAGGCGTCGAGGATCATCAGCTCCTCCTCCACGCCGAGCGAGAACGGCGCGGAATCGCCGAACCGAGCGGGAATCAATGTGCCTTGACGCCGTGCACGGGACGGCCGGCGGCAACCCAGGCGTAGTACGACGCGCTCGGGCCGAACTCGGAGCGGTAGCCGGTCACCCGTGGGTTGCGACCCACGTCCCGCGCGCGCGCAGCATGGCGGAGCAGGTTCGGGTCGTCCAGCGTCTGCCAGACGAGGATCAGGTGTGCGGCCGTCATGAACTCCGCAACGAACGAACAGCCCGCGGCGGGGCACGGAAACGGATCCGTGCGGACGCAGAACCAGCCGTCGTAACCGCCCTCGGAGTCGTCTTCCCAGAGCTCGAACTCGCTGTGGACGACGACCGACTGCTCCTCGAAGAGGATCTGCCCGCGCTCCATCGCGGAACAAGGTAGCGGCGCAGCGGAAGCTGTAGACCGGCCGCGTCCCGGGCAGGCAGACGGGAACGCGGCCGGTCGTCGTATCGGCCCTAGGGGTCGAGCCGAACCGGGGTCACCGCGTGTCCTTTCCGAGGGTCACGGTGACAGACTTCTTCGAGCCGTCGCGGTAGATCTCGAGCTTCACCTTGTCGCCCGGCTTCTGCTGCGAGACGGCGTCGCGGAGCTGCTCGTACGTCGTCGTCGGCTTGCCGTCGAGCGCTGTGATGATGTCGCCGCCGATCGCGTAGGAGACGCCGCCGACGATCACCTTCGTCTGACCGGCCTTGATGCCGGCCTTGTCGGCGCCGCTGCCTTTCTGGATCGACTGCACGAGCATGCCCTGCTCGGTCGGAAGCTTGAACAGCTGCGCGAGCTGCTTCGTGATCGGGAAGGTGCTGACGCCGAGCAGCGCGTGCTCGGCCTTGCCCGACTTGATGATCTGGGCTGCGACGTTCCGAACCGTGTTGATCGGGATCGCGAAGCCGATCCCCACACTCCCCTGCGAACCGGTGTTCCCGGTCGAGATCTGGGAGGTGACGCCGATCACGCGGCCGGCGGCGTCGATCAGCGGTCCGCCCGAGTTGCCGTGGTTGATCGACGCATCTGTCTGGATCGCGTGATCGATCGCGAGCGTGTTCGGCGCCTCGATCTGGCGCTGGACGGCGCTGACGAGACCGCTCGTGAGCGTCCGGGTGTAGCCGAAGGGGTTGCCGATCGCGTAGACCGGGTCGCCGACGATCACAGCGTCCGAGTCGCCGAGCGGCAGCGGCGTGAACGCCCGCGCATGCGCGTCGACCTTCAGGACGGCGGTGTCGGTCGAGGGGTCGGTGCCGACGACCGTGGCCGCGAGCTGGTCCTGGCTCGAGAACGAGACCTGCACCTTGGTCGCCCCCTGCACGACATGATAGTTCGTGACGATGTGGCCGGTCTTGTCGATCACGAACCCGGAGCCGAGCGACTGCTGGGTCTGGTTGGACGGCTGTCCGAAGGGATCGGTCGTCTGCGTGACGCTCGTCGCCGTGATCTGGACGACGCCGGGAGCGTCCTGGCGGTAGATCCGCTCGGGCGTCAGCCCCTTGGTCGTCGGGGCCTGCAGCGCGACGTTGCCGAGACCGCCGCCCTGTACGAGCGGGGAGACCTGCTGGATCGTCGTGCTACTGCCGAGCTTGCCGAGCAGCGCGGCACCGACCAGCGCGAGCACCGCCCCGAGCACTGCGGTGAGCGCGAGCTGGATCAGCCAAAGGCGGTTGCGGCCCACGCGCCCGTTATAGCCGGTGCATGTTCACAGTTCTCGATCAAGGATTAATGGCCGATTAAGTAATGGGCGGAAAGTGAGGAGACCGAAGAGGTCGTCACGAC
>DASYPH010000001.1:0-8510 GCA_036006925.1 Gaiellaceae bacterium | reverse complement strand
CCTCGTGAACGTAGGTCAGCGCACCGACCGACGAATCGGGGAGGAGGACGATTCGGCGTCGTCCTCGAGGACGATCTTGGTCGGCCTCAATCGCGGTGCTGATGGCGAACGGCGAACGATCGGCCAGTCGGCGCAGGGCATCGGGGGCGGGGTGTCCGAAGTAGAAGCCCTGTGCGCCGTGACAACCGAGACCACGCACGATCTCGTGCTGGGCCGGCGTCTCGATTCCCTCGGCGACCAGGTTGAGACCGAGCGCGTTGCCGAGGTCGACGATGCCCCTCAGCAGGACAAGATCGGCGGTTCCCGAGTCGATCGTGCCGGTGAAGCTCCGGTCGATCTTCACGATGTCGACGGGAAATCGCTGTAGATACGAGAGCGAGGCGTAGCCGGTGCCGAAGTCGTCGAGCGCGAGCGAGATCCCGCTTGCCTTGAGTGCGGCAAGCCGTTGCTCGGTGTGCTGGCCTGACGCGAGCAGGACGCTCTCGGTCAGCTCGAGCGTCAGGCAGTGCGGCGGAAAGGCAGCGTCGCCGAGCGCTTCCTCGACATGGTTGACGAAGTCCGGATGCTGAAGCTGCCGCGCGGAGACGTTGACCGCCATCCCGATCTCGCGCCCCATGTCCCTCTGCAACATCGCGCCGTAGCGGCAGGCCTCCGCAAGCACCCACTTACCGAGCGGGA
Organism: Gaiellaceae bacterium; assembly: GCA_036006925.1. Taxonomy (GTDB): domain Bacteria; phylum Actinomycetota; class Thermoleophilia; order Gaiellales; family Gaiellaceae; genus PALSA-600. The sequence goes on along the minus strand of DASYPH010000001.1, from coordinate 7,832 downwards.
CGATCAGTCCACACTCCTCGGCAAGGGGGATGAACTCGAGCGGCGCGATCACCCCTTCGGTCGGATGACGCCAGCGGAGCAGCGCCTCGTACCCGGCGATCTCGTACGCGTCGAGGTTGATCACGGGTTGGTAGTCGAGCGTGAATTGACCGGACTCGACCGCCTCGCGGAGCTCGATCACCCGTCGTGAACGCTGGACGGCGGCGATATCCAGCTCGGGATCGAAGAACGCGTAGCCGACATCCTGCTGGCGCTTGGCCCGGTACATCGCGGCGTCCGCCTCCTGCAGCATCACCGCCGTCTCGCTGCCGACGGAGATCCCGATGCTCGCTGTGATCGAGAACTGGCGGCGCTCGAGCTCGATCGGAGCGCGGATCGCGTCGAGCAGACGTTCGGCCACGTGTACCGCTTCGGCCGGCTCGGCGATCGACGGGATGACGATCGCGAACTCGTCGCCACCGAGACGCGCGGCACAGTCGCCTGCACGCAGCATCCCCTGCAGCCGCTCGCCGAGCGTTGCAAGCACGAGGTCCCCGACGTCGTGTCCCCAGCGGTCGTTGACGTTCTTGAAGTCGTTGAGGTCGATGAACAGCAGTGCGCCCTGCTGAGTCGGTTCCTTCCTGATCGAGACGATGTGCTGGAACTGCTCGTGGAAGAACGCGCGATTCGCGAGACCGGTAAGGGCGTCGTAGAGCGCCAGCTGCCGCAACTGCGTCTGCGCTTCGCGCTCCGCCGTGATGTCGAGCAGGTACCCCTGCAGATAGAGCGGCCGGCCATCGTCGTCGACGACGATCACACCTTCGTCCCGGACCCAGACGACGCGCCCTTCTCGGTTGATCAGCCTGTACTCGAGACTCAATGGATCGTGAGTCCGGTGCGTCCGCGCGTGCGCAGCCAGGACACGCTCGCGATCGTCGGGATGCAGCACGCGGACGAAGAGGTCGCTCGCGGCGAGCCATTCGGCGGGTGTGTACCCGAGCAGCGACTCGACCTGCGGGCTCGTGAAGATGTTCGAGCTCGCCTCGTCGAGCGCGTCGACGTAGACGACGAGCGGCAACTGCTCGACGAGCGTCTTGTAGCGCCGAGCGACGTCGTCATAGCCGACCGGGTCGACAGACGCCGGCGAAGGGCTACCGCAGCACTCGTCCACGGCGATTGGATCGACAGCGCGCATCGGAAGGCCCTCCCCCACACGAGGGATCACGTCTTCGCGGCCGAGCCGACCGGTTTTGGCTCAACGCTGCGAGAACCACGCCCGTCACAAAACCCTTACCACTTCGACCCGGTTCGGTCCGTACTGTGTTGACGAACGCAACGAAAGAGGGAGTGCCCATGTCAGGGCAGGCAGACGAACAGGCGCAGCAGCACTTGCTGTTGTTGGTCGAGTCGGCACAGCGTGCCGGCCGTTCGGAGAGCGAGATCGACGAGCTGGTCGACGACGCTCTCAGGGCCGACGGCGAACTCGACCGCGCCGCGTAGCGCGGACTCTCAACCGGGCAGGCCGTGAGGTAGCTGCCGGACCGAGCGTGACGCGAGTGGAAGGATCGCCACCACGGTGTAGGTGACCGCCGCGATCGTCGCGACCCGGAAGCCGCCGTACGCCTCTGCGAGCGGCCCGACCGCGAGCTGGCCGATCGGGATGGCGATGTACGAGAGCAGGTCGTCGTAGGAAGCGACACGCGACAGGACCGGCCCAGGAACGTGCTCCTGGAGTGAGGTCTCCCAGCTGATCGCAGACAACGAGGTGCCGAGCCCGGCGACGAAGGCGCTCGCGATCAACCACGGCACACCCAGCTGGACGCCGAGCGCGAGCAGCGGCAAGGCGCCGAGCGCGCCGCCGAGCTGGCCGACTCGAAGCAGGTGGCCGACGGCGACTCGGTACATGAGCGCGCTCATCACGAGCAACCCGAGACCGCGGGTGCTGAGCACGAATCCCCACGTCGCCTCGCTGCTCGTCTGCTTCGTGAGCTCAGGACCGAGGATCTGCCAGCTACCCGTCTGCACCAGGTTCATCAGGCAGGACGAGATCGTGACGATCCAGACCCAGCGGATGCTGCGAAACGCACGCCAGCCGGCGCGGATGTCCGTGAACAGGGCCGACTCACGGCTGATCGGCACCGCGGTCGTGAGCTGCAGGCGCGTGAAGCAACCTGCTGCCACCAGAAAGGTGACGGCGTCGATCGCCACGGCTGCACCGCTGCCCGCCGTGACGACCAGTACGCCCGAGACGCTCGGCCCGAGGATCCTGGTCGCGTTTCGCGCGGAGCCGAGCAGCGAGTTTGCCTGCCGAAGCTGGTCGCTCGCAACCAACTGCGGAACGACGCCGCGGAGCGCCGGCGTCGAGAACGCCGCCAAGACGCCGTTCAGGAACTCCAAGACTGCGACGGCTCCGAGGTTGTAGTGCCCGGTCAGCAGGACCGCCGCGACGGCCCCCTGGGTGAGTCCCGAGCCGAGGTTGGCGGCGACCAGCACCGTCCTGCGTGAGAACCGGTCCGCGACCGCCCCGCCGATCAGCAGGAACGCGAGCAGCGGGATCATGCGCGAGGCCAGCACGACGCCGAGGTCGCTGGTACTGCCGGACGCATCGAGCACTGCGAAAGCCAGGGCGACCGGCACCATCGCGCTGCCGAACAGCGAGACGGACTGGCCGGAGAAGAACCAGCGGAAGTCGGCGTGTTTCAGGGGCGAGGGAAGGCGCACGTGTGGCTCCGAGTCTCCGCGTCAGGCCGTCCCTGCCGCCGTCCGCCCGAGCCTAGACGGACCCCGTGCGCGTCCGAGGCTGCGCTCGCTAGGGTCGAGGCGATGGACTATCGCCCGCTCGGTCGCACCGGCGTCAAGGTCAGCCCGATGTGTCTCGGCGCGATGATGTTCGGGACGTGGGGCAACCCCGATCACGACGAGTCGATCCGGATCATTCACCGAGCCCTCGACGGCGGCATCAACTTCATCGACACCGCCGACGTCTACTCGCGCGGCGAATCGGAGGAGATCGTCGCCAAGGCGCTCAAGGGCCGCCGCGACCAGATCGTGCTCGCGACCAAGGTGCACGGTGCCATGGGCGGCGGCCCGAACGACCGCGGCAACTCGCGCCGCTGGATCATCCAGGAGTGCGATGCCAGCCTGCGGCGCCTCGGCACCGACTGGATCGACCTCTACCAGGTCCATCGATTCGACGACGACACCGACCACGACGAGACACTCGGCGCGCTCACCGATCTCGTCCGGGCCGGCAAGGTCCGCTACATCGGCTCGTCGACCTACCCGGCGAGCGAGATCGTGACGGCCCAATGGGTCGCGGAACGGCGTAACCACGCGCGGTTCGTCTGTGAGCAGCCGCCGTACTCGCTGCTCGTGCGCGGCGTCGAGTCGGAAGTGCTGCCGTCGTGCGAGCGATACGGCATGGGCGTGATTCCATGGAGCCCCCTCGCAGGCGGCTGGCTGAGCGGCCGCTGGCGGAAGGGCCAGACGCCGCCAGAGAGCACGCGTTCGGCGCGGATCCCGCAGCGCTACGACCTGTCGCTGCCCGAGAACCAGCGGAAGCTCGACGCCGCCGAAGCGTTCGCCGGGCTCGCAGAGGACGCCGGCATCTCGTTGATCCACCTTGCGCTCGCGTTCGTGCTCCAGCATCCCGCTGTGACGGCACCGATCATCGGCCCTCGCACGCTGGAACAACTCGAGAGCCAGCTCGGGGCCGTCGACGTACAGCTCGACTCGGCTGTCCTCGACCGCATCGACGAGATCGTCCCGCCGGGGACGACGTTCACGCGCGCGGACGCCGGCTGGACGCCACCGGCGGTCGCCGACGCGACGCGTCGTCGCCGCTCGAGCTGAACGCAACGCCACGTCGCGGCGCTGCTAACGCAGTCGGTCAGAATGACGACGATGTCGTCGGTTCACGACCTCCTCGAGCAATTGCGCGTCAAGCCCGGCTCGGCGCCGCAGCTCGACCATCGCGACCCCGGCGCGCGGGTTGGCGCCCAGGGGAAGAAGGAAGGGGTCGAGCGCATCGCCCACCTCGTGGAACGCCTCGGCGAACTCCACACCCGCCTCTATGCCGAGTCCACGCGATCGGTGCTCCTCGTCCTGCAGGGCACCGATGCGTCGGGCAAGGACGGGACGATCCGGACGGTGTTCACCGGCGTCAACCCGCAGGGGTGCCGCGTTCAGTCGTTCAAGGCGCCGACGGTCGCCGAGCTGGCCCACGACTACCTCTGGCGCATCCATAGCGCCTGCCCCGCCCGCGGTGAGATCGTGATCTTCAACCGATCGCACTACGAGGACGTGATCGCGGTTCGGGTGCGCCAGCTTGCAGACAGGAACGTCTGGCACCGGCGCTACGAGCACATCCGTTCGTTCGAGAAGCTGCTGACCGACGAAGGTACTGCCGTGGTCAAAGTGTTCCTGCACCTCTCACGCGGCGAACAGCGCACGCGACTCCAGCAGCGGCTCGACGACCCGGAGAAGCGCTGGAAGTTCCGCGCCGGCGACCTCGACGATCGCGCGCTGTGGGACGAGTTCGCCGGCGCGTACGAGGACGCGCTGCACATGACGTCGACCGATTACGCGCCGTGGTACGTCGTCCCGGCGGACCACAACTGGTCCCGCAACCTCGCCGTGGCCGAGATCCTCGTCAGCACGTTCGAGCAGATGAACCCGAAGCTCCCGGAGCCGGATCCGGGGATCACGGCGACCACGATCGTCTGAGAGAACGGCCTAGGCGGCCGGCGCGACGGGGAGCCGGACCGTGATCTTGGTGCCGAGCGGCCCCGTGTCGATCGACCACGCATCGGCGAGCGCATCGACGATCTCGAGGCCGCGGCCACCTTCGCGGCGGCGGGTGCGCAACTTGCGCATGCTCAATCGTTTGCCGCTGTTCTGAACACGCAGCTCGGCCCAGTCGGGAAAGAGTTTGGTCTCCATCCGGATCGCTTCGCGGTCCGAGCCGTAGAGCACGGCGTTCTTGACGAGCTCGCTCGCCACGAGTCGCAGGTAGAAGCCGAAGCGCGTCCCCTCGTTGTCGCCGAGCAGTTCGTCGATCGCGCGCCGCGCGAGCGCAGGCGCTCCTGGGGACGGTTCGAAGCGGGCGCGGGCCACCTGGGTCGCCTTGGGAACCAGGGCGAGGTCGTGAGCCGCCCGCGCTCGGACACCGCGCCGAAGCTGCGCGAGCACGCGCCGCAAGACCAGGACCTGGTCGGAGTCGTACAGCCGTTGGCCGTGGTCGCCGCGGTGAGGCACGACGAGTCGGTAGCGGCGCTCCCAGGTCCGCAGCGTGCTCGGCGCAACGCCGAGCTCGCGTGCCACCGCTCCGATTTCCTGGAGGTCGGCCGTCATCCGGGTTCGATCTTTTGACCCATCAGGCTGTCATGCACCATTGCGCGGATTCTCAATCCGCGCAACCTCGCCCGCCTCGCCGAATTTCTCGACCACGTCGTAGGCGTCCCTCGACGCCGCGAGCCGCTCGCACGACGGATCCAGGTGACCCGGGACGACGATGAAGCCCGTGGGGCTGCGGCGGACGCCCTCATACTCGGCGAACGAGATCGTGATTCGCTCGGTGCACTCCTCGCGGGCGCACTCGCAGACGACCTCGAACGCCTCGGTGCGCCCCTCCTGGCCGGCGGCACGATCCTCGAGCCGCTCGTTGACCTCGCGGAACCAGGCCTCGTTCGCGCCCTTCCTGCTCTCGCGCGTCACACGCCGAACCCTACTGAAGAAGAGCTGAACAAGCACCGGACGGGGCGACGCCCGGTAGGGTGCGCAGCCATGACCGTCTGGGGCACCGTGTGAGACGGGTCTTCAGTCGCTCCGACCAAGGACCGCGGGCGGACTCGATCGACGTCCTGCTCTATCAAGGGCTGACGTCCTTCCGGCGGCGGATGATCGCGGCGGCGACCGTCGCGGTGCTCCTGCTGGCCGCGATCTCGATCGCGCTCGCGTGGCGCCAGTACGAGGATGCGCGCACACGCGCGCTGCAGGATCTCCAGGCACGCGTCGTCGCCGTCAGCGCGATCGTCGAGACCTCGTTCGCCGGCCAGATCGGCACGTTGAACGCGATGGCAAAGGCGCCATCGGTGGTGAACCACGAGGCGGCGCTGATGCAGGACTACTTCGGACGGGTCAATCCACGCACCACACCCGAGTTCTCGGGTGGAGTCGGCTGGATCGACCGCAAGGGCATCGTGCGCGCGAGCAGCAATCCGGGCACGACCACCAACCTGTCCAAGCGCCTCTACTTCCGGCGCGTCCTGGCGACCGGCCGGCCGTATGTCAGCGCCGGTCTGATCGGCAAACGGCTCAACCAGCCGATCATCGTCATCGCCGTCCCGACTCATGGCCGTCAGGGCCGGCTCACCGGCGTGCTCGTCGGCAGCATCCTCCTGAAGACAGTCGCAGAGAGCAAGCAAGCGATCGACCTCGGCTACGGCGACCTCCAGATCATCGACCGCAACGGCCACCTGCTGCTCTCGGGCCTTCGCCCGGTCCCGAACCGGACGCTGCTGACGCAGGTCAGGCGCGCCGGGACGGGCAGCGGCGTGCTGGCGCACACGACCGGCATCGAGCAGCAAGGCAACGACGTCGTCGCCTTCGCAACGTCCTCGCTGCCGGGCTGGGTGACGCTGATCGACCGCCCGCGGTCGACCGTCTTCGCAGCAGCACGCAAGTCGCTCGTCCTCGAACTGGCCTCGATGGCCGCCGGGGTGCTGCTGATCCTCCTGACCCTGCTGTTCGTCGTCAGGCGAACGCGTCGCGAGGCGGCGCTGCAGAACCAGCGCGCCCGGGCCTGGAGCGGTCTGACGCGAGCCCTCGGCTCGGCGGCGACGCCGGCCGAGGTCGCGGAGGCACTCGTCCTCTCGCTCGCGGCCGCGTTCCCCGACGCTGCGGCCGTGGTCGCCTTCCAGCACGCGGACGGCATGCAGATCAGGGCCGAATCGGCGCTACGCCAGGCGCGGCGACTGATCCAGAGCACATCGACCCTGGAGAAGATCGCGCCGCTCGGTCAGGAGGGGCCGAGCACCGTGCTGATCGAACGCGAACCCGACCTGAAGGAAGCCCATGTCTTCAGCACCAGGCGGCTGAACGCGATCCACAGCCTCCCGATCCCGGGCCTGGACAACGAGACGGCCGGGACGATCTCGCTGCTGACCGCCGACGAGCGGCTCGCCGCGAGCGAGTGGGACCTGCTGGGCTCGTTTGCGGACCAGGCGGCGCATGCACTCGAGCGCGCCCGACTCTTCGCCCACGAGCACGAACTGGCGTCACGGCTCCAACGCAGCCTGCTCCCCGACCGCCTGCCGACCGCCGAGGGCGTAGAGCTCGCCGGCCACTACCTCGCCGGTGGGGACGCCGTCGAGGTCGGCGGCGACTGGTACGACGCGGTCCGGCGGCCCGACGGGATCATCCAGCTGTGCGTCGGAGACGTGAGCGGCAAGGGCATCGGCGCTGCGACCGTGATGGGACGGCAACGCAACGTCTTCCAGGTCTATGCACACGACCACGCCTCTCCGGCCGAGATCATCCGCCGGATGCTGCGTCACGCGGGCGACGAGGAGATGATCACGCTCACCTGCGTCAGCCTCGATCCATACACCGGCGAGCTCGTGTATTCGTGCGCGGGGCACCCACCGCCACTGGTCGTCGACCGACGGACGGGCAAGGTAACGCGACTCGACCGTGCCAGCGCACCTCCGATGGGCGTCGCCGAGGCCGCCGACATCGTCGAGGCGCGCCTGCTGCCCACCCCCGGCTCGGTCCTCGCGATGTACACGGACGGGTTGATCGAGCGACGCGGTCAGAACATCGACGAGGGGATCGACCTGCTCGGGCGGGTGATC